>JAHDCW010000004.1:27929-49946 GCA_020629675.1 Minisyncoccota bacterium
AGCTCAAATTATCTAAGTGCTCCCATTGTACGTGAAGTCAGGTTTTTTGTCACGAAAAAAGACGACCATCTGACAGATGTCAAAATGGTCGTCGGAATTTCAGGATTCAAACCTTGCGCTCAAAACGGGCATGTTTCACCACTAGTTTCTTCATATCCTCGGCACGCACGTTGGCGCTGAACCTCCCTCTCTAGAGCTCGCTCAGCATTCAATTGATCCCTCTCACGGTCTAAAGCTAAGCGATCTCGCTGACGTTCCGCACGCGCCGCTTCTTGATAGGCCCTTGTCTCCCTCCGATACTGATCAGTGATAGCTTTGGCGCATCCAGCCCACTCAAATGATCGCGCCTTAAAATTTTTCTCAATTTGGCAAGTGACAACTATCTGATCCTCTAGGTCCATGCGCGTAATGGGCTGATATGGTGAATAATACCCCTCAAGAGAGTCATGTTTTCTAGGGTTTCTTTGTTGATCTATATGATCTCCTATTAACGCTCCAGTTAAAGATCCTGTAATTACACCTCTTTCTACATCACAATTATTTTTATGACATAGAGATCCTCCAGCCAATCCACCAATAACAGCACCGGTAGTGCTACAGCTAGACGCTTGCAAGAAAAAAGAGACTGCTACGATTGACAAGGCTTTATAAATAACGTTCATTTTTGCCTCCTTGTGGGCATATTTGAAAACACTGTAAATATAACATTTTTTTAAAATAATGTCAAATAATGGATAATTTAGCACTTTCTATAATATATTGACATATTAATAAATAAATATTATAATACAAACTCCGAAAAACAGGACCTTAAAATGTACATCGTAATCGCAATCATGATAGGTTGGTTATTATTATTTTCAAATCATAGCCAATCTATTTACCAAAATATCAATCAATATTTTGAACCAGATTTTACACTCACCAAAGCTATGCAACCCTGGATTTCTTGCGGTCTCATATTCATCGTTCTCAGCTTAGGGACAACCACAGAACAAAGAGGTATCTTTTTTGGCTCAATCATGATCGCAGCAGCTCTAGCCCTCTCATTGCGACTTGTCCCCATTTTCAGAGGTGGATTTATAATGCACGCAGTGGATCAGCTCTTTTCACATCTCTTTGCGAGTAAGCAGGTAGATGACAAACCATTGAAGAAATTCATACTTTTACTTCTGGTTACAGGCACGATCATGATCATACCCATAGCCGGACCCGATACTGATATCTTTTTTAATTGGATATCAATCATGGTGGTAGGATACTCTCTGAGTGTGCGTCGAAGCAGTAAAGCTAACAATGATCACAAAAACGCTTTGGATGAAATCTCGTCCTAAAAGAAAAAAGGCGCACGAAATCGTGCGCCTTTTTTACATCCCTTAACATTGCACACCCTCAGCCTACCTCTTAAATTATTTTAATATTCGCTTAGGTTGATTAAATAAAACAATTGCACTATATTACCCCTTATGATTTACTCACAGTAAGTTCATCTTATTGGAGAATGCCTATGAACGAGCAATTGGCAATCCTTAATGAGCCGTTTATAACCTTTGCAGTAACACTCATTACCGTATATCTACTTCTTTTTAGAAAAAAGGGTAAAGTTTTTTTTGGATTAGTTTCTGTGCGCAGCTGGATAGATAGACCTTTTTCTTTTTTAATTCCAACTTCAATCTTAATTATTCTTGGAGTCCTTCTTGGTCTCATATAAACTAACCTTGAGAAACCTCAAGACTTACCTGAAAGCGCAGAGATCCGTCTGCGCTTTTTTATTTCAGGCGCTTAAGTTCTTTGATCTCATCACGGATGAGAGCTGCTTTTTCAAAATCCAGATCAGCTGCCGCCTTTTTCATCTCGGCTTCACGCTGCTTGAGAAATGCATCGATGTTTTCGAGACTGGCCAAGTCGACAAATTCTTTAGTCACCTCTTTCTTAACTTCATGATCGACAATTGATGCTATATTTTTAGCAATTGTCTTTGGAGTGATGCCATGTTTTTTATTGTAGGCCAGTTGTATATCACGTCGTCGATTGGTCTCTGTGATTGCCTTATCGAGCGAGCCAGTGATCTTATCTGCATACAGCAGCACACGCCCCTCAGCGTTACGCGCAGCGCGACCAATCGTCTGGATAAGTGACACTTCACTACGGAGAAACCCTTCTTTATCAGCATCCAAAATTGCAACCAGTGACACCTCTGGCAGGTCAAGTCCCTCACGTAAGAGATTAACACCCACTAGCACATCAAACGAACCTTTACGCAGATCTTCTAAGATTGTAATACGGTCAAGAGTATCTACATCACTATGGAGGTATTTCGATTTAATATCATTGTCATCGAGAAACTGACTGAGGTCTTCAGCTTGTTTTTTAGTAAGCGTCGTAATCAGCACACGCTCATTTTTTTTGACCGTCTTTTTAATTTCCTCCATGACATCCCGGACTTGCGTCTTAGTCTCACGAATAATGAGCTCAGGATCGATCAGACCCGTCGGGCGGATGATCTGCTCTACAGGATCACCGCTATGCTCTAGCTCATACTTGGCAGGCGTCGCACTAACATAAATCATTTGTGGCATTCGCTCCTGGAACTCGTCAAAATTTAGCGGCCTATTTTCGATCGCACTAGGCAGACGAAAACCATTGTCTACCAAATTAATCTTACGAGCTCGATCGCCATTATACATACCTGCTACCTGCGGAATCGTAACATGCGACTCATCAATTACCATCATAAAATCATCTGGGAAATAATCGATGAGTGTGTACGGTGCTTCCCCTTGCTCACGACCCGTGAGATACATCGAGTAATTTTCAATGCCTTGACAGTACCCCAGCTCTCGCATCATCTCTAGATCTTGCTTAGTGCGCATCTCGATTCGCTGTCGCTCCAAAAACTCCTCACGTTCCTCGAAGTATTTTACACGTTCATGCATCTCCGCCTCGATCTTACCTAGAGACTCCTCGAGAACTGGCTCCGGGACCACGAAGTGTTTTGCTGGATAGATTAGGACCTCATCTAGCTGCGTGCGCTTTTCCCCACTAACGAGATCCACTTCAAGAATTCGAGCAACTTCATCACCGCGCAACGATATGCGAATTATGGCTTCGCGCCCAGCAGGTACGATTTCAATCGTTGGACCAGTAGCACGAAATTTACCACGCTCGAGAATATCACTTCGCTCGTAGTGCTGCGACACGAGATTTACGAGAAGCTCCTCGCGATTGACTTTTTCACCAACTGTTAATTGAATCATGGAGCTCTTGTAAAATTCAGGTGAGCCTAAACCATAAATACATGATACACTCGCAACAATAATGACATCCCTACGTGTTAGCAGAGCAGCTGTAGCAGCATGCCGTAACCGATCAATTTCCTCGTTAATCTGCACTTCTTTTTCGATGTACGTATCTGATGCTCGCACATATGCCTCTGGCTGGTAGTAATCATAATACGACACAAAATACTCAACCGCGTTTTCCGGAAAAAACATACGAAACTCCTGAACGAGCTGCGCAGCGAGCGTTTTATTATGTGCGATGACAAGCGTTGGTTTCTGGACGTTTTGGATGACATTAGCTACCGTAAAGGTCTTTCCAGAACCGGTTACACCAAGAAGGGTTTGATGCTCCTCACCTGCATTAACCCCCGCTGTCAGCGCAGCGATAGCATTAGGCTGATCACCAGCTGGCGTGTAGCTCGTATTAAGTTTAAATTCTTGCATATCTTTATTATGACACAAAATGCGCACTACTCTGACACATCCGTTATCCTTCTAAACCTTTTATCAAATCTCCATACCATCGAGCACTCTTACGAATCCTACGCGCACCCGACTTACGATCCACATGCACCAAACCAAACTGAGGCCAATAGCCATCTGACCACTCAAAATTATCCAGCAAACTCCAGTGCAGATATCCGTGAATTTCAACCCCGCGATCTACCGCCCTATCAAGCCCATTCATAGTTTGCTCCAGCCACCACTGGCGATTTTGATCTTTAGCATCTGCTAGACCATTCTCCGTTATGATAAGCGGTTTTTTATATCTTTTGTGGGCATTCGTTGCAACTCTTTCTATTTTCCACGGCTCCATCAGCCAGCCATAATTACTTTTTCGCCCAGGCACATCGACTCTTTTTAGTCCATGAAACGTATTGGAGAAATAGTAATTAAAACCTATAAAGTCAGCGTGTTTTGCGACACGATCAAGCCACCACCAATTCGCCTCATAGGCAGCAAGGCGCGCGCGCAACCTACCCAACCATGTGTCACCCTGAAAGTCAGCAAGTGCATAAGCAGTTCCGATACATAGCCCTGAGTCTAACTCTTTTAAATTTCTATACACTCTTTTGTGTGCATGATACAAATTTCTCATTACTACATATTTTTGCCATCGACTTTTTCTACATGGCGGCCACCTCCCTTCCTGATAACCTAGCAATGCGTATACGCTGGGTTCGTTTAAAATACAAATGTATTTCACCCTACCCTGTAGCGCCTTAATAACCTTGTTGCAATAATTTTCGAAATATCTGATATTTTCTTTTTTCTGAAACTCACCTTTATCCACAAACCATAGTGGCATAGTCCAGTGCCACAAAGTCAAAACAGGCTCAATCCCTCTTTCGCGTAAGGCGTCTACGTATTCTATGTAGTGTTGAATTTCACACTGATTAAACTCACCCTTCCTCGGTTCAATGCGAGACCATTCAATGCTAAAGCGATATGCATTAAGACCAATGTCTTTCATGAGATCAAAATCATCGCGATACTTATGATAATGATCTAAAGCCTGACCGCTAATATAATTCTCCGGCGATGTAGCCTGCTTTTCCACAACCTTCCACACAGGTAACCAGTGCGCATATTCTCCCACAGAATCTTGCGCAAGTCTCTCTGCATTTCTCCTCTCCCAATGAGACCATTGATTATTAGTATTACCCTCCACCTGGTGAGCGGCGGTTGATGCACCCCACAGCTTTACAGACTTCAATCCATTGTATTTATTCCTCATAACTGTGAGTATTACACAAAACGGTAAAAAATAAAAAGGGCATACGATGTATGCCCTGTTATAAAGAGGTGGGACGGATCCTACCCTACGTCATTGTCATTGTTTCATTTCCACGGAAATCTGGTTCCACTTTTTTCTCCTAAGTTTCCGAAGCTTTCCTCACAAGCTCCAATTCAATTAGAACATGATTCATAAACTTTATCAATCTGCGGAAACTATTTAGTTGCGGACAGCTTAATGTACGCCAACTGAGACTCTATCTTCCCACACTGATCAAAACCATCAGCACGATAAGAGTAGAGCTCCTCGGTGTCGTAAGTACACCTCCCATCCCTCTCATCAATTGTCACACCTCGCCTCCGCAGCTCATGAATAATAAGGCCTGAAAGATCAAAAAGGCTTTTGCCCACCAAAGAATCAGTCAGCATAAATTCTCCAACATAATCCACATCGCTGTCACAATCTATGTTGCGTAATGATGTAAATTCTTCTTTGAAAGGCTTTGTATACACTTCAAAATTAGAAGGCGAAAGACCGGGACCTACAGCCGCTATGATATCACTCGCACCTAACTCCTGCATCCTATCGATCGTCCGTGTGATAATACGTGATGCTGCGCTACGCCAACTCACATGCACCATGCCGACCACACCTACTTGTTCATCCCACAAAAAGACAGGGTAACAATCAGCAGCAGTGACCGTAAGAATGATATCTGGACTTGTCGTCACGAGAGCATCGGCGGATACATACCGTTCAGAAGAATCCCTCACATGCACAACCTCATACCCACCCACCAAACAACTTACAACATTCTCCAAATCCTCATCAGCTCCAGATAAAAATTTTCTACGATTTTCCAAAACATACTCATCTCCTGTAGCTGCTCTGAAGACAGACATATTACCATCTGACTTTTCAGAGACGCCACACTCAAAGCTCAAGATAGACATAGCAACTTTCTCCTCTTAAAAAACTTTCCCCAAATATGTAACACATAATCTTTTTTGTCAATTCTCAAGCAAAAAAACTGAGCTCACGACTCAGTTTTTATATCCATACTAATAACTCCTTAAAAATTCCCCTCAAAGATGTGAACTTCTGGAACACCGTCGAGACCGTTAGCCTCAGTCTCTTCTGTGATGACCACGCGTGGGTACCGCGCCTCCTCATCCTCAGTGCGGATATATGTTAGCACATACTGCCCTTCGGCATTTTTTTCCATTTTACCGGTCGAGTAAAACTTGAGTGGATTTGGTTGGACGAGCCATCCTTCATAAAATTTTCCCGGCCGCGGATCAGACACATCAGCCACAACGGTATGCAAAAGCTCTCCACCTCCTAGAGTGCGTTCCGCCACCGCAGTGCCGCCACGAGCATCCACTGCGTCGAGAGTAATTTGCTCCGGTGCCACTCCAGCATCACTTTCTATAATTTCTTCTACAGGCACTTCTTGGTTTAAGGCATCATCTACGACGCCATCCACGCGCACATCCACAATTGGTGCTGCATCGCTTGTCTCGCTTTGCGCCGCCTCATTTTCTTCTGTCCCTATAAAGAGATAAAATGCAAAAGCGCCCAATGCGAGCAACACGATCAACAAAATAATATTTTTAACCATAAATAGCTGTTATCTTTATATTGACATCTTATGCCATAAAAAGTATTGTGTAAACCAGATAGCAAAAGGAGAGCCCAGTTGTCACATAGAAATACTCCAATAAATAGTAAGCGCATATGGAACATGCGCCCGCAGCAACATATTGGCATTGTAGATTTCAACATCCTAAGATCAACAAGAGTAGGTAACTCCGAAGTAAATAAGCTTGCTGCGGATAGCATTAAAAATAGACACCCCCTAGTAAAGAAAGTGCTCGGCATTGATGTTGAGATCTTTCACGATAAAGAATTGGAAATATTCTACTTCCAAATACCTTCAAAAAGAATTTATTTACACATCATAAACAACTCCGTGGCTTGCTTTTACGACAAAGCCCATAATGCTACAGAGTAAGTCTTTTGACGGAATATCTATCTCGATATTCCGTTTTTACTTGACCAGATCTCCTTAAAATGCTAATATCAACTCACAAACAGAAAGTCCTTGTTTATTCCGCCTCCTCTTTTTTGCAGAAGGATAGGATAGACACCTAACCACAAAGGCGGGCTTTACGTTTTCTTTTGTGGTTTTTATTTATTAAGATGAATTCATGGAATACGAACTCATGTATCTCATCAGCGATGGACTCAAAGCTGAGTCAGGTCGCATTGATGAGGAAGTAAGTACGCTTCTCAAAGAAGCAGGCGGCACCGAAACTGGCGCACGCATCTCATTTGAGCGCAAGTTAGCTTACAAGATCAAACACAACTGGCGTGGCGTCTACACAGTACTACGCTTCACTGTCCCAAACAAAGACGAGCGTGAAGAAACCGATGCGCCAGACACGGTAGCAGCGCTCACCCACCAACTAAACCTTCACAAGGACATCCTTCGATATATCATTGTCGATGCATCAGACCTACCAGCACTGGCTGAGTTTGATCAAAAGATGAACAAGTCAGAGGCAGAAGACAAAAAAGTCCTCAAAGAAAAAGGTGAAAAGATCGACGGTGAACTTGAAAAAGCTCTCAAGATCTAGTCACTGCACACTTATAAAAAGTAAAAAAGAAAAATGAACGTCAATAAAGCAACAATCGTCGGACGGCTCACACGTGACCCTGAGGTTCGCACTACAACAGGTGGACAAAGCGTAACAAGCATCGCCCTCGCTACAAATCGCACGTGGAAAGGTAATGATGGCGAAAAGAAAGATGAGACCGAATACCATAACGTTGTCCTCTGGGGACGCCTTGCAGAAATTGCAGGACAATACCTCACCAAAGGACAGGAGTGCTATATTGACGGACGTCTCCAAACACGCACTTACACCGGCAAAGATGGCATCGAGCGACGGACGACTGAGATCGTCGCAGAAAACATGCAGATGGGATCACGCGCTGGCGCTGGTGGAGGTGGAGGCATGGGTGCACCGATGGGTGCAGCCGCAGCCGCTCCCGCAGCTGCAGCACCAGCTGCTGCTGCAACGAAGGAGATCTCACAGGAAGACATCCCTACGATCAACCTCGAAGATGAAGATGAGGTAAAGATCGAGGATGTACCCTTCTAATTTTACACATCAAATAATATTCATATCTTATGGCACAACGTAAAATACGCGTCGGAGATGACGCTTATGACATGATCGATTACAAGGACAGCATCTTTTTGCGAAAGTTTCTCAACTCACAAGCAAAACTATACGCTCCCAAAAGACACAGTGTCGATGCATACTCACAGCGACAGATCGTCCGCGCTATAAAGCGTGCACGTCACATGGCTCTACTTCCATTTACTGTTAAGTAGAACCACTGACTCAAAACCGTGACACCCCGTCGCGGTTTTTGTTAGACACTAAATTTTATCCTATGTTAAGTATTAGCGATATCAAAACAGGACGTAAAATTGTCCTCGAAGGAACACCGTATGCAGTGACCTATCATGAGCACTCTAAAACTGGTCGTGCTGGCGCTGTTCTCCGGACCAAAATTCGCAACCTCATCACCGGCGCCGTCCAAGATAAAACCTTTCAAAGCTCCGAGAAAGTCGAGGAAGCAGACATCTCCAAAAGTAAAGCGCAATATCTCTATAATGATGAAGACAACTATTACTTTATGGATCTCGAGAGCTATGACCAATTCCCCATAGCAACTGATGTCCTCGGTGATATAGCGCTCTACCTCACAGAAGAGCTAGAAGTTACCCTTCTTAACTTTAACGGTAACCCCATCACGATCGAACCACCAATCAAGATCACTCTCGAGGTGACAGATGCCCCACCAGGACTCAAAGGTGACACCCAGTCAGGCGGCGATAAGCTCGTAACAACAGAAACAGGCTTCAAAGTCACCACCCCCCTCTTTATCGAAAATGGTGACCGAATCATCATCAATACCGAAACTGGCACATATGTCAGTCGTGAAGACAAATAATTTTTAGCCAGAAACAGCCCCTTGTCGATGGGGCTGTTTTTTGATAGCGTAAAAAGGTCTTTAACAAGTAGGAGATTGCTGTGCGTAAGAGTTTTAAAAGAATTGACATTACATTTATTGGCTATTTTCAAAGATCTATTGATCATGAAGACTATCAAGAATCAGTACGCCAAAGAGAGATTGATAACCAGAACATAGTTGATGTGCTGCGCAAAACCTTTCCTCAATTATCTCTAGAAAATACAATTCATGTAGAAGTGACAATTGTTACAAACAATAAAATATATATTTCATCTTTAAGTGAAAGACACCAACGACAAATTACGGCTATTGATTTCACCATCACCATCCCTCGTAAACAAAACTTCAAACCAACTAAACATACAACAAAAAAATTTCTTCGACTAATAAGCACTCTCTATCCTTTCATCACAAGAGAAAGCATATCTGGAAGTATTGAAGAAAATCTAACAAGTACCTTTGTTGCTCTGAAATAAAAATTAACAGCCCACCCGCGATCACGCGGTGGGCTTTTTTCGTCTATTTACAAAAACATGTTTTCAGTGTAATGTTAGACTCACCTTACCAACGGAGGTTACAGTGAGAACCTTGAATGAGCAAAAGAAGAAATCAAATCTGCTAGCACTACTAGAACACGCAATAGAGCAAGGATCTTACAGAGATGCAATGCTTATCATCAGACACCCTTTGATCCACACAGCTCTCACTCAATCTGAAGCAGACACCCTGTTAGAGCAAGTATCAAAACGTTTGTGGTGCCAAGGGGATGTTATGGGTGCAGCCATGGCTGGTGCATCATCACACACTATAGAAAGTGTGATCAGAAAATGTATCAAAGGTGGTCATATGCGTCTCGCTCCAGAGCTAGCACATATCAACGGAAGAAGTTTGCTAAGTTCGGAAATTGAAGAAGGGTGCAATGTGCTACTAAAAGAAAATTCTGACCTGTCATATCTCTTGGACACATTAAAGCTTGGTGCTTCAGAGAATTATATCAGAAATCTAATGTACGCCTTTTGCGCACTTCACAAAGATCACATTGCTGATCAACTCAGAAAGCTAATCTCATGAGCGCGTTAGGCCAATCAAAAAAGCCGCCACAGTTATTGGGCGGCTTCTTTTTTTGCAGAAAAGAAAGACTACTTCTTTTCTTCTGGCTCGTCAGGCACTCCCATCTCCTCTGGTCCTGCTGCGTTGACCGCTTCATGCGTCGCCTTAACAACTTTATCCAAGAGTTTCTTATCAGCCTTGAGAGCAGTCTTTGCTTTTTCACGACCGACACCAAGCTTTTCTTCTCCAAAAGAGTATGAGTTGCCTCTTTTTTCGAGGGATCCGTATTTTACACCTGTGTCAAGCACATCACCTGCCAGTGAAATACCTTCATTATACATAATATCAAACTCTGCCACCTTAAATGGTGGTGCCACCTTATTCTTTACAACTTTCACTTTCACACGGTTACCGACGACGTCTTCCCCGCTTTTGATTTGCGCTGCTCGGCGCACCTCAAGGCGCACAGAAGAGTAAAATTTAAGCGCATTACCACCAGTGGTTGTTTCGGGATTACCAAACATCACGCCAATCTTCATACGGATCTGATTGATAAAGATGACCACTGTATTTGATTTAGACATAAGCGGGGTCAGTTTACGCAGCGCCTGCGACATCAGTCGCGCCTGTTTACCGACATGATGATCTCCCATATCACCATCGATTTCTGCCTGAGGGACAAGCGCTGCCACAGAGTCTACCACAATCACATCAACAGCATCACTGCGCACAAGTGTTTCGACGATATCAAGCGCCTGCTCACCAGCATCTGGCTGCGAGACAAGAAGCTCCTCTGTTTTGACACCCAAGTTTTTAGCATACACAGGATCAAGTGCGTGCTCCGCATCTACAAAAGCAGCGGTACCGCCAGCTTTCTGCGCATTGGCGACAATGTGAAGTGCAAGCGTCGTCTTACCAGAAGACTCTGGACCATAGACCTCGATCACACGTCCACGTGGGACACCGCCGATTCCGAGCGCAATATCAAGTGAGAGCGAACCTGTCGGGATAGACGCAACATCTACTTTTTGCACCTCTCCCAATTTCATGAGCATACCATCTCCAAATTTGGTACGAATCTCATCAACGACATTCTCTAGTTTTTTGTCATCGTCCTTTGGTGCTTCTTTTGCTTTCTTTGGCATAACGCGCATTTAAAACTTAACCCTCCTTTTCTGTAGATTCATCATAGCATTTTTCTGATCGCCTGGAAATGCACACTCTTGTCCGCAGATAACTCCCACCCCCCTCTAGAAGATATCAACTCTCCGTTCAAAAAATATAATACACCCACCCTACTTGACATCATCTTAATATTGAACTATTTTTGATTCAGTCCTTCAGATGGAGAGAGAAATGTCACTCATATTAAGTCTTATCTTACCAATAAATAATTCTAAAAATATTTTTGGCCCTGATTATATATCATTTCGAGAATCTAATTTTATTTTTGAAAAAATACCCTCACCATTAAATAGCTTTTCACTTCCAGAGGTACATACGAATCAAGTGACTGGTGATATCAAGGTATTGCTTGGTCCGAGTGAAAAGCCTAAAAAAAGAATCACCCATAATTTTGATGGCAGCCCCCTTCAAGTAATGAACATTCAACACTTCAAAGACTGTGTTGGCAATAACCTTTCAGAATTGCCAATCTCAAGCACGGATCGCGCATCCTTAATGCTTGCTTGTTCCTGGGAGAGAGATGGCGATTCATTTGTCTTGTATTGGTGTAAAGCATAACAAAAACCCTCACTGTAAAACAGTGAGGGTTTTATAAGACGAAGAAATCTCCTTATGCTTAGGACTCTAAGCCTGCCACTTGTCACGCTCAGCCTGCGCTTCCATTGGCTCATCATAATCCATCTCCCCCTCATCACCCTTACCCACGAGAATCTGACGAGGTTTCGCCCCATCTGCAGGCCCGATAACACCCTGATCCTCGAGTTCATCAATTAGTCGTGCTGCACGAGAATACCCTACGCGCAATCGCCGTTGAATGTAGGACGTTGATGCCTTACCTGCTTCAATCACAGCCTTTTTCGCATCTTCAAACATAGGGTCTTGATCGGCATTTGATTCACCAATCGCACTTGCAGTTGTCGCCACATTATCAAAGTCTACGCTCGTGACACCACGCGCTTGCGCTGCTTCTGCGCTCGCCTCGCCCTCTCCGTCAAAGTTTTCTTCGATATCAAAGAATCCATTTGCTTTTGCCTGTTTTTTGATGAAGTCAATTACTTTCTTTACCTCACCCTCATCAATAAAGACACCCTGGAGACGTCGTGGACTCGCACTATTGGTTCCTACATAGAGCATATCACCATGACCTACCAACTTCTCAGCTCCAGGCGTATCGATAATTGTACGTGAGTCAATTCCTGTTGCTACGCGCAGTGCAATACGTGTCGGGAGATTGGCTTTGATCGTACCGGTAATAACCTCTACGCTCGGTCGTTGTGTAGATACAATCAGATGGATTCCTACAGCACGCGACATCTGTGCGAGGCGTACAATTACACCTTCCACCTCTTTACCATGTGATGCCATGAGGTCCGCCATCTCATCAATCACAACAACGATAATTGGAAGATTTTCCAAAGGCACCTCTTCCGCTGTTCCTGTCTCCGGATCCACCTTGCGAAGCGTCTCGCCTGCAAGTCGCTTTTCTTTGTATGTGATGAGGTCACGCGTTCCTACGTCTTGTAAGATTTTGTACCGTCGCTCCATCTCTCCTACCGCCCACTTGAGTGCATTGAGAACCTTACCATTATCCGTGATCACATCACTTAAAAGATGTGGAATACCATTATACAGCGAGAGCTCTACCCGCTTTGGGTCCACAAGGATCAACTTCAAATCTTCTGGTGAGTTTTTATAAAGGAGTGAAATTAAGATGCTGTTCACCGTCACAGATTTACCTGCGCCAGTTGCACCAGCAACGAGGAGGTGCGGCATCTTGGCCAGGTTTTCAATCACATGCTCACCGTTGACGTCTTCACCGAGCGCGAGCAGTAGAGGTTTATCATCAGCTTCAAATTCATCGGTATTTACGATCTCACGCATACGCACCATCGCAGTTTCCTTGTTTGGCACTTCGATACCGACAAGCGATTTCCCAGGAATTGGAGCCTCGATACGGATCGGGTGTGCCGCTAGAGCGAGCGCAAGGTCAGCACTTAGAGCTGTAATCTTGGTTAGCTTGACACCACTTGGTGGACGAAAGCTAAATTGTGTCACTGTTGGCCCTGTGACGATATCCTCAAGCTCCATGTTAATTCCAAAATTAGCAAATGTATCCTGGATCACTGTAGCACGCGCTTCTACATCACCACCCTTCGCCTTGGTCCCACCACGGGCAAGTAGCCGTAGTGGTGGCAGCTCCCACTCCGCATCAGGGTCATATTCTCGCTCCCGCTCTTTCTTCTTTTTGCCACTGAGAATCGCCTGCGCCTTACTTGGCTGCTCCTCTTCGTATTCCTCCTCATAACCATCTTCTTCCTCATACTCATCCTCTGCACCTTCCTCGGCATCATCCCATTCCCCATCACCCCAGTCAATCTCATCATCAGCAGCATCCTTTTTAGTGCCATGCGCCTGCTCTTTTAATTCCTGATTCCAGTCCTCGTCATCTTCGTACACATCACCATCTTCTTCCCATTCCTCATCGTCAGACCCCTCCTCATATTCCTCTTCTATATTTTCACCGTCCTTAGTTCGCTTGAGCCTCGGCACTTTAACCTCTGGCACTTTATCGCCTATACCTACAAGCGATTTATTAAGTGCAAAAATTGCAGCGATCGCACCGCTTAACACAAAGATGATCGCAGATGCTACCTTACCAAACTGACTCTCTACGAGCCACGCCAATCCAGAGCCAATGTGACCCCCGCCGCGTCCATCATCCGCTACCTGGCCGAAATCTTCTGGTGCATATGGCAGTAGGTGCAAAAGCGCCAATACGCATAAAAACACGCCCAGCGTACCTATAATCTTGGTTGCTGTGCGCCAGGCTGGCATCTTGGTCCTGAGCAAGAAAAATGCAACCACAAAACATACTAGCGGCATAATGTACTTCCCAAGACCGACAGCCTTGCCTGCAAAGCCTATCATCGCCTCGCCAGCAGGTCCAGCTGCATTAAAAATACTAAGCGTAAACAAAATACCCAAGAGACCAATAACAAGCGCGACGATCGTGCGCTTTGCCCCTGAGCTCAAATCAAAATTGAAACGAAACATATCTCCCTCATCTTCCTCTGTGATTTCTTCATAATCGTCTTTCTTTTTCCGTGGCATAACCGTTTTTCTTACTAAAATATCTAATAACACTATTTTAGCACAAATTACCTGATATTTTCACCTTGAAATCAAGGATCTAAATGGCTAATTTTGTTAATTAGTAAATTAACTTGTTGCGAAAAAAAATGACATATCTTACCTGCGGTTTATAAAAAAACACCCCTTTAAGTCCAAATAAATATTGACATTTCTCCTATTTCGTGTATTGTTTATATGCAATTCAAACCAGGTAACTTAAAAATGGAAGTGACTTTCTCAAGTTTTAGTTTTAGCATCTCCACATTCCTCATCATTCTTTCGATCAGCATAATCGCCTTTTTTGTAAGGCGAAGATTAAACCAACGTGCCGAAGAGAAAGAGGAGGCTGCAGAAAAAGAAATACCAGAAAATTCTATTGCCATACTTTACGTAAAGGGAATGATACTTAATAATAAAGAGGGACTTCCCTCGCCGATTCACCCACCGGGAGTAACTTTTGGAGACAACATTTACAAAAAGCTAATTGCTCTAAGTGAGGATGATCGCGTTGTAGGATGCATTGCCATTTTCAACACAGGCGGAGGACTTCTACCAGGCTCATTGCAGATTGCTAATGGCATAGAACATTTTAGGAATTCTGGGAAAAGAATATATGCTCTTATAGATGGCCTATCGTGCTCTGGGGGAGTCATGGGTATGGCGCCAGCAGAACGCATTTTTTCCAGAGAAGGCTCTTTTACTGGCAGCATCGGCGTTGCAGGACCTACAATACCTCAATACAACCAGATTACAAGCATGGGCTCAGGTGGATTGCTTGGAGGTGATTCCGTGGAAGCGAACATCACGATCTCATCGCTCTATGCGGGAAAGGGTAAGCTGTTCGGTAGCCCCCACCAAGATAACACCAAGCATGAATTATCTTGCGATAACTTCAGAGGGATTCTAGATAGATCTTACGAAATGTTTACAAAATTTGTCGCAAAAAAACGCAGCATTAAACAGTCTGATATTATGGACTTTGGCGCTCATGTGATGGATAATCACCAAGCTTTAGAGTTGGGACTCATAGATTCTATTTCAAACCTTGCAGAGATCAAAGAGGAAATATTACAAGCTTGCAACTTAGATGAAAGTGAAAGTAATTTTCATGAAGTAAAACATTCTTCGTGGAAAAAGGATACATTCTCCGGACTATTTTCCAAACTTCTATACGGAACATTTCCCACACTTGAGACAAAATGGGTTTTAAGCCATCTAAATAAGCAAATGGTTCATGTTACATCACCCTTAACGTTAAAGTAGTCTTTTCAAGATATGCTGCTTGTCATAATTATGACAAGCAGTTTTTTTATAAAAAACACCTCTCTTAGGAGGTGTTTTTTCTACATCTTGGTAATCTTGCGAAGGTCGTACATCTTTCCTTCCGCCTGCCACTTCTTGAGCGTGCGCAGCGCAGCTGTTGAGAGCTTTACGCGCATCATCGTACCCGTCGCTGGGTTGAGAAGTCGCTTTGACTGAATATTCGGTTTAAATGTTCGTTTGGTCTTCACCTGTGAGTGAGAAACATTTTGTCCGGAAATCGTCTTTTTACCGGTAATTGTACAAATACGTGGCATATGTTTATATTATAAGTAAAAAGAAGGTTTTATTTCTTTGGCTTCTCCTTGTAGACTGTATGCTTTTTAGCAACGGGGTTAAATTTTTTGATCTCTAGCTTTACACTGCGGAGTTTCTTCATGTTTTTGCGAGACCAGATAACGTGTCCTTTACCGTTACCCTCTTCATCTCCTACTGATACTAGTCTAATCAAGTTGTCCTGTGACATATTGTTGAAAATAGAAATAAAACGTCTTAAACGTTGTGTAGGTACGATTATACATGATTTCTCAAATAATGCAATACCTACAGGCCTGCGACAAACTTACTTTCGTCGACTTGCCTTTACGCGATCATTCTCCGTCAAATACATCTTACGTAGACGTACATTTTCTGGTGTAATCTCGAGATACTCATTCTCCGTCATAATCTCCATACCCTTCTCAATATCGAGTACTGTATGCGGTGTAAGATTGAGCGCATCATCACTACCACTTGCGCGCATGTTAGTGAGCTGCTTTCCCTTGATTGGATTGACTGTCATCTCATCACCCTTGGATGTGTTTCCAATCACCTGACCTTCATATACTTCAGTTGATGCACCGATATAGAGCTGGCCGCGCTGCTGGAGGTTTGCAAGTGCATACCCGAGAGCCTTCCCTGTCTCACCACTAACCATCGACCCTACAGCGCGCTTTTGGATATCGCCAGCATGTGGACGAAACTCGATAAACCGCGCTGAGAGAATCCCCTCGCCTTTGGTATCTACGATAAACTCACTTCGATACCCGAGCGCGCCCCGCGTCGGGATTTCAAAGAGCATGCGCACACCATCACTTCCATGGCGCATATCACTCATCACACCTTTACGCTTTCCAAGCTTCTCAATAATTGCTCCTGAGAATTCTTCTGGCACCGTAATAGTTAACTCCTCATATGGCTCACTTTTTACTCCGTCAACATCCTTAATGATAACGTGGGGCTCAGAGACAGCAATCTCAAATCCCTCACGTCTCATGTTTTCGAGAAGTACAGCAATGTGCATCTCACCACGACCATAGACCGTAAACTGATCACCAGTAAAGTCAACTTTCAGACCCACATTGACTTCAAGTTCTTTTTCAAGTCGCTCACGGATCTGCTCACGTGTCACAAACTGCCCCTCTTTGCCTGCAAATGGAGAATCATTGACGAGAAAGTTTAGAGAGATTGTCGGCTCATCGACTGTGATCGCCGGCAGAGCTTCTGCACCTTCTACTGCAGAGACGGTCTCACCGATATCTATGTCTTCAATCCCGGCAAACATCACAATATCTCCTGCTACAGCCTCTGAAACTTCGGTACGGTTAACACCTTCAAATGTAAAGATTTTGATGATTTTACTAGATCGACTCTCACCATCTGGTGTCTGCACACAAACAGGTCCTACCTTAAGTGTACCCTCGTACACACGCGCTACTGCAAGGCGCCCTAAGAAATCATCATACGCAAGTGAAAAAGGCTGAAGGCGAAGTGAAGCCTCTGTGTCGTTTTTTGCAGGGGCAACATGATCAAGAATCATGTCCAAAAGAGGCGTCATATCACTGCTGTCATCCTCTGGGGTTTTCTTGGCGACACCATCGCGACCG
The DNA here is from genome assembly GCA_020629675.1 of Minisyncoccota bacterium. Lineage (GTDB taxonomy): Bacteria > Patescibacteriota > Minisyncoccia > Moranbacterales > JAHDCW01. The sequence goes on from JAHDCW010000004.1 coordinate 45,551, forward strand.
ATTGCGTAAATCGTTGGGAACTCTAACTGACTATCATCTGCTCCCAAATCAAGAAAAAGCTCAAAGATCTCTTCCTCCACCTCACCGAGGCGCGCTGCTGGTTTATCGATCTTATTAACGACAACCATTGGCTTATGCCCAAGCTCAAGAGATTTCTTAAGCACAAAGCGCGTTTGCGGCATCGGCCCCTCCTGTGCATCCACGACCAAAATCACACTATCGATAGACCGTAACACACGCTCCACCTCTGAACCAAAGTCAGCGTGACCAGGCGTGTCTACGATGTTAACCTTTGTGTCTTTATACCTAACAGAAGTGTTTTTAGCATAAATCGTAATACCACGCTCTTTTTCAAGATCGTTACTATCCATGCTAGCTGCTGCATCAGCAGCGCCTGTCTGCTGCATAATCGCATCCGTGATTGTTGTCTTACCATGATCAACGTGAGCGATAATTGCGACGTTTCGTATTTCCATATAATTTTCTCTAGAGAAAGAAAAAGCACCGATCATTACGTGTGGTGCTTTCGCTCCTATCTTTATGGTTCTATACTATCTGAACTTGAAGTCCCTGTCAAATAAAGGCTTAATTAGGACTTTCATTTGTATCAATAGCATCACCTTGAACTGTTACATCCTCTACGGTGTCATTAACAATAGAGTCTTCAGCTTCATTTTTGTCACTTAAAATTTCCTCCTCTATCTCTATTTGCGCCTGATCATCAGCAGCTTCTTGCGCCTGGTTTACTGACTCCAGCATTGCTGGATCCTCCTCTTGCTCAGAGGAAGATTTCTGATCTGCAGATTCATCATCACCCTCTTTATCATCGACCTCTTCAGTACTAGAGGAAACCTCATTTTCGTCAGAAGAATTATTTGAATCAGCTTCATTATTCGATACAGAACCATTCCTGCCTTCCACCTCATTCTCATTAACGGCGTTATTTAAATCTTCTTCCGGCTCAACTGGAGTCACAACCTCATCACTGTCGCCATCTTGGGTAATGTTATCATTTTCCGCAGCAACGCTATCTTTTTCACTAACCTCTTTTTTACTTGAACCTGTAGCATCCACGTTTATACTTCCGCCATCCTCAGACCCTCCTATTTCTACAAGCGCCTCCTCCTCATTCTCGGCTTCTGCATTTTTTTCTTCAGTATGCGCAGAACTCTCATCCTCTTCCGCTGAAGCATCCACCACTTCAGAAAAATCTTCTACATCGATATCTGCCATTAAATCATCAGGGTTACTCAAGAGAAGTAAATCTCCAGAACTTAAAGCGAAATAGCGCATACCTTTAGGCGTAGTGCATCCATTGTCGTCCCACCATTTTTGATCAGAATCATCTGGCATGAGCTCATCCGATTCGACAAACACCGCTACACGGTCGCGACAATCCTGGATGGATGCGAGAATCAGATCTTCATCCTCCTCAAGCGCGCGAGGATCTAAAGTAATACGCTCAGCTGCATAAGAACCCCTTGCTAAAAAACCTTCTTCGATAAGTAAGTCCACTTCAAATGCACGCGGAAAGAGGCCCTGCGCAACTGCATAACTTTCATATGTCTCCACAATATCAGTCGTAGCAATTTTTTTTACTTCCTCAATATCAATTTGATCAGCGCTTACAGCTACGTTTCCGATCGCTACTGCGATTAAAAAGATACCAAACATGCGAGATCGATTGATAAACTTCATAATTTTATCTAATGATTGGCGCATAATTAATGATCTTGTTAAGACTGTCACGATATAGGATTGCACGATTTTCAAAAACTACATAGTAATCGCCAATTTGGGCTTCAGCGAGCAGGCTTCCCTCTCCTGATGTGAGCGTGTCTAGTGCTTGCTGAGAATTAATGAAAGATATTGCTACTACACTTTCATCATCAGGGATGTAAATGATATCACGGATCTGCCCCTCGATCTCATCGCCTGTTTTTTGTGCAGTGGTATTTGAGAGCTTTTTACTACCAGAAATAATATGCTCGCCCTCACTATCGGATACAGCGCCACCCCCAAAGAGGATGTAACCTAGAAGCAACCCTACTCCTAACACGAACAGTGCGCCGATCACAGAATTAAATTTCTTCTTTTTTTCTCTCTTACTCTTTTTCTTTCTTGTTGTAGCTTGTTCTTGTGTCATAGCATTCACTTTTTATTCTCTTAGCCACCAGTTCCCGATTCTAATCAAAATCTATCACCTCAAAGTAGAAATCGCGGTCGATGAAGGTGTTTGCAGCTGTGCCATTGTCACCCTCTGCGATTTCTACAGTAAATCCAGTAGTGGTCTGTGTTGCAACATATGCATGAACACTATCACGCGTTGCTGATGGCTCAAGACTTGTAACGATGACCGTGTAATCATCTGTCGATCGCGGTGAGGCGAGTGCGACAGAGTATTGGCCAGTTCCTGTTCGGGTAACAGTCGCGCCGTTTACCCGCAGATCCGTACCATCCCCTTGCACTTTACCAAAGGCTTTTGTGTACTCCTCTACAATTGATACTTCCGTTTTCTCTATAGCCTTAAAGCTCACTGGTGAGCCATCAGTACTCGTCAAGCCATTGATAACACGTGTATCATCCTCGAAGCCAACAAATGTATATGTTGGATTTGCTCCTGGATCTTCATCAATCATAGATATCACAACTGTACCGTGACCAGAGTACGTACCATTGTCCTGCATGAACAGACCTGTACCTTCTCCAATCTCCACACCATTACGCTGAATCTGAATCTGTGGAAGCGCCCAGTAATTACCAGCAGCATCTTTTACATTAGCCATAAAATTGATCTCCACATGGTCAGGTGATCCAGTGTACTGCGCACCGTTAGTGCCTGCCGCAGCCCAGCCAGTATCCGCACGTGTCTCTGTTAAGTCTATGATGTTGTTATCACCGTTATGGATGTCAGTGTCATTAACATCAGCTGCCCAAATGAATGACTCATCTATCTCGATATCACCAGGTGTCAGCGCAAGATCATCATCCACACACACCCAATCTGTACCATTGTACTGGAGGAACTGACCAACAGAACATGTATTTGTTATGCCGGTGTTTTGATCCCCACACCCCCAACTACTACTTCCTGCATCCCAGATAGCTACCTGGTCATCGGTACAGGAGAGATCAGCAAGTGTGTCTGTATTTGGGATAGTAGTGTCGATGTCAGCTGCACAGGCCCAGGCTGTTCCATTCCACTTAGCGACTTCTCCGGCTGCACAAGAGAGATCATTGAGAGTGTCACTTGAGTCTCCACATTGCCAGCTACTTGAACCATTGTCCCAAAGAGCAACCTGTCCATCAGAGCATGAAAGTGATGCTAAGGTGTCTTCATCAGCTGCACAGGTCCATGAGGTACCATTCCATTTTGGTACTTCATCAGCTGCACAAGAGAGATCTGCGAGGGTGTCTGTGTTTGGGATAGTGGTGTCTGTATCGATATCTGTCGCACAACTCCAAGCTGCTCCATTCCATTTGAGAAGTTCTCCGCTCACACAATTATCGATGAGGTTGTAGGTTACGGTGTCTGTTGCTGAAACATCCACATCGAGTCCGCTTCCTGCTTCAAAGGTGATCGTATCACTATCGAGGATGGTTTGGGTGATCGCTCCGTCTGTGATGGAGAAGTTAGTTGAGGTGTCTGTAGAACAGATCCACGTAGAACCATTCCAGCGTGCAATTTGATTGTTAGCGCAGGTGAGAGTCCCGAGGGTGTCTGTGATGGTTGTTGTGGTACCATCTTCGTTTTCGTAGGTGTAGGTGCCGTTATTATTGTTGGTGAGGGTGGTTGTTGTTTCGAGATCTGTGATGTCGACGGTGACTGCTGGTCCTGCCTCTGGGGTGTAGGTAATGGTTTGGTTGATCGTGTTGACTGTAAGTGAGGTGATGGTTTCATCGATGTCTGTGGTTGTACCGTCCTCATTGGTGTAGGTACCAATTCTATTACCGTTGATGGTGTTCGTGAGGGTAGTGACCGTTTCAAGGTCAGAGACATCTGCACAGATCCAACTTGCGCCGTTGTAGAGAGCAACCTGGTTATTACCACAGACAAGTGTGCCAAGGGTATCTGTAATGATGGTGGTTGTACCATCTTCACTGGTGTAGGTGTACGTCCCGTTATTGTTGTTTGTAAGTGTTGTGACTGTTTCTGATGTACACTCCCAGAGACTTGTACCTTGGTTCCACATGAGGAATTCATCATCATTTTGACAGGAGATCTTTCCGTCTGTGTAGGTGACAGAACCATTGGTGTTAAAGTCTTTTGTATCGATGGTAACAGTGATACCGTCTTCGTTGCTGTAGGTAAATGTTCCGTTTGGGTTATCTGTTAAGGTCGTGGTTGTTTCTAGTTGTGTCACATCTACAGTTACTGTTCCGAGATCTTCATCTG
>JAHDCW010000037.1:0-7887 GCA_020629675.1 Minisyncoccota bacterium
TGTGCGCCGTGAGGGATTTGAACCCCCGACCGTTTGGTTAAGAGCCAACTGCTCTACCAACTGAGCTAACGGCGCATACAAAGAAATATAACAAAATGAGGTCTTTTCGTCAATGAGGGCGCGGTTTTCAAAAAATAACTTCCATGCTAGAATCACGTCATAGAGACTTCAGAATGAAGCGCTGACTAACCTGGCACCTGCTAGTGTTAGGGCATGAGACCCACCTGAACATACAGGGAAAAATTATTTATTTTTCCGATATCTTTTTTCACGGGACTCATACGCGTTTCTGCATTGAGGTCTCTTTGCTTATTTGATTTTACGCAGTGCGTTTTCAAAAATATAGTCTGCAATAGAGATACCCATCGCACGCCCCTGCGTGTCAGCGCTACGAAAGTGAATACCGCCATAAATTCTACTCATCCCAGACTCCACCGCAGCAGCCATTGGATTTTCAAATGATCGTTCTACCCCAGGCAAACCTCGCGAATCAGTTACAAATGCGCGCTCTCCAAAATAGCGTGTCAATATGTGCGCAGCTGCACCACTAAAAGCTGAGTGGCCACTGGGATACTCTGGAAAGTTAGGTGTGTCGATAAAATTAAACCACTGCTCGTCAGCCGTCGTCGCTGTATTACCATCATCATCTGCACCACGAATCGCATCAATTGGCCGCCAAAAATCATATTTATATTTCGTATACCACGTTAAAATACCCGTATCCACAAGCGCGAGATTAAGTAGTGCAAACATGTGTGCCTGGTCTACCAGTGGTATTTGCTGATCATCGTGCATTAGAATTTCCTGTGCGATCACATTCCAATGCCCTGGCGGTGTCTCTGTGTTTTTACCATCTGCCCAAAAAAGTGCTATCTCTCCTTGTTCCTGCGTGCGGACTAGCGAGTCCACAGCACCTAATTCCTTCACCTCCTCCAGCTCTCGCGCATACTGACCAGTTCCAAGAGTAGGTGGCGGCCCTGGATCAAAACTCTCTCGTTCAGGTAACGCAAAAAGAAACACATCTCCCCACAGCGGCTGAAGTGGCTCCTCATAATAAGGTGGTGTCGTGCGCCACGCGCCACGAGAAATATTAAGATCATCTTTATAAGGTGGATTGGGTAGAAATGATCCATCCTCCCACCTCAGTCGACCAACATCAAATCCAACTCTCTCCCCTAGTGAAACATACTCACTTCGCTCCTGCTCATGCGTGCGGAGACGCTTCGCAAGGAGCGGCTCATACTGACGAAAATACAACAAAAAAATCTCCGCAGCAGCACCGTCAACAATCGCCGAAAGATCGTCATCATCTCGCACGCTAACATTGATACGCTCTAATTCAGGCATTTGATAAAAAACATACTTTTTCTCTACCGTATTAAGAGCATTAAAAATGGCAATATGAAGCATTGCTAAAAACCGCGATGCCTCCAGCGGTGAAAGCCTGTTAGTTGTAATCGCTTCGAGCGCAAGCGTGTTCCACTGCATGAGGATGGATGTCTCTGGATCATAAAGTGAAGCCTGAGCTAACTGATCATTGGAAGGATTGAAATTACTCGCTGAGGGGCGATCGACCATATACCACTGTGGCCACAAAAAAGCACCCACGCCTGCCGCTACAATAAAAAGAAATAATATGACTCTCATATGAATATGTAATTCCATGATAGCACGACAGCCTATCGCTTTAAACTTCACCATGGACAAAGTAGATATATTATGATAAAATGCGAGCGTTAGCAAAAAACTATGATTAATAAAATTCTTATTGGCGGTATCGCCTTGTGCATCATCTTCATTATCACGATTCATTATAATAACGCGAACCGTGAAATTTATGTTGCCCAAGCAATCTCTTCAGAGGTAGTTCAAGAACTCGCAGAAAATGACATTTTCCCAGAGCGCAACATGATTCATATTCCAAAGATCGATCAATATGTCGCCGTTGATGAGGGTGAGTATGAAGATGTTAAAACCTATACCAATACCTGGCGTCGCACGTTTACAAGTACACCCGACGAAGGTGGTAATACTGTGATCGTGGGCCACCGTTATCGCGATAACTCGCCCGACTACCCTCTTTATGAAATCGAAAAAATTGTCCCTGGCGATGAAATAAAAGTCTACTGGGATAAAAAAGAGTATACCTATCAAGTTTCAAACACGCTCATCGTCGATGAAACGCAAATCGAAATTGAAGACGATACAGAAGAGTCAGTCCTCACACTTTACGCCTGTGACTGGACGGGCAAGAAGCGCCTCGTTGTCCAAGCCGATCTCATCAAAGAACGTTCAGAAGAGTCTTAAAAAATACCGCTATAAGAGCGGTATTTTTATAGAATAAATAGCAGGCGATTCTTCTTACCTTGTCACAATAATAGCGTTTTTACGAACAGTGTCACCAAAAGGCTCATGATACCCAGTGTCATAGTCGCGAATTGCACCATGCAAAATATCCATATCATAGGCAAAACGTGCGCCACGCTTTGTCCCAGGATCATTGGTAATAAAAACATTCTTTTTCTGGTCATACCCTCGAATCAAAAGCATATGTCGGTCAGGTCCATCACCGCTGAAGTATGGATTTTTGAGAGCCTTACCATCTGTTGGAACAATCACCACATATCCTGCCGCAAGCGCTAAGACAATATCGTTTTTTGTAATATTTTCAATATATGTAGAGTTAAAGTCAAAATACGACTGCGCAAAACGTTCTGTATCATATGTAGACGTATCAAGTGGGTCACCACTAAAGAATTCCTTTTCTGCTGCAAACACATCTTCGAGCATTGTAGTTGCATCTTGCTCACTCGGTTTTTCTTGGTTTTGTGTCCATAGCGACGCCATCACAATCGATGCTTCTTCACATGCATCTTGAAAGCGGGCATCATCCCATTGTGCGAGCGGTGCCTGTGAGACAAATGGAACATCATGCATCATTTTTTCCGGGAGATCCTCTGTGTCAAATGCTGAGAAATCAAATGTCGCCGCCTCCGTAGCAGCATCTATATCCTCCTGTGCTTCTTCAGCACTATCACTTACATCGACCTCACCCTCATCAGTATTAGTGATATTATCCACTTCTACTGCCCCACTCCGCTCTTCTTCAGCGGGAGTCGAAGAAACAACATCATTAAGCGTAGTAAAACCAGAACGATCACTCTGCTGGCCATTAGGTGCATTTGATGAGGTAGGCAGTGGTGATTCATGGACAAACATCCACCACCAGACACCCCACAACAACAAACCAACTGCGATAATACGAAGTAAAAATGTAAACATAAATTTTAACGCTGACTTCCCCTCGAGAGCGCAGTATTAAATATATATGTATAATTGTAACACTAAGAAGAGGTGTGATAAAATAATTTTTGTACCCCTTAACTAACTTTTACTGATCTATGCGTAAAATTGTCTTTGATATAGAAACTAAAAATACTTTCCAGGAAGTCGGTTCCAATAACCCCGCTGACCTCGATATTTCCCTTTTGGTAATCTATGACTACGCAGATGAGCAATATAAAACGTATACCGAAGAAAACTTTGCTGACCTCTGGAGCATTCTCGAAGAAACTGATCTTCTCATCGGGTATAACTCTGACCACTTTGACATCCCCCTTCTCAACAAATACTACCCTGGAGAACTAACCGCTATTGGCTCACTCGACCTCCTCAAGGAGATCAAGGCTTCGATGGGTAAAAGTGTTCGCCTCGATAACGTCGCTGAAGCTACGCTCGGCGTCGGTAAATCTGGTCACGGCCTCCAGGCGATCGAGTGGTGGAAAAATGGTGAGATCGACAAAATCGAAAAGTATTGTCGCGACGACGTGAAAGTCACCAAAGACCTCTACGAATACATTCTCGCCAAAAAACATATAAAGTACAAAGATCTTTTAGATACAATTGAGATCTCAATCAAGACTGGTGATTGGGACAGCAAAGCAGAAGGTCAATCGATCAACTTCACTCTTCCTTTTTAGAACTCTTGAGAAGCAGAGAATAAAACCTCCAGTGAAAGCTGGAGGTTTTATTGTAATTAGACAATTCAACCTGCTTTAACATGCATCTCACTAACCCAAAATGCCATGCAACCGAATTCGCTCAGCGATGCGCACAAACCGGGGCATCACTGCAGCGAACTCGTCCAGTGTCACCCAGTGCAATTCTGAAATTTCATCTTCTTGAAGTGATGTATTTGTCTCATGGACTTCAAATAAGTAGATAAAATCATGATGCACATGCTCACCCTCCTCTTTTTCAGGTCGTGGCGCTATAGCATGCGTCTCAATATCAATTGGAGACTTATGCTCAGCGCACCATGGCATCACATGTACGTCCAAGCCTGTTTCTTCTTTGGTTTCACGCATGGCAGCTGAGACAATTGACTGGTCCCCCTCATCAATATGACCGCCCGGCTGTTGATACTGCTTGTTAGCATTATGAAAAATTAAACAAATATTTTTATCATGATCTACAACCAAAGCACTGGCTGTCAAATGCCCACGCATATTTTTACGCGATGTATAAGAAATATCCTCACCCTTCTGATCTAGTTGATTCCCCAAATCCTCTAATCTTTTTACCTCTTCAGGGAAAAAGCTCAGATATCGCTCAAGCTGATCGACAATTTCATTTCTTAAGATCATATTTTTAGCTTGTTTTTTCTAGAATAATTTTCTTATCAAAACCACCTCGCTCAACTCTTTTATCGCTTTGTACCCTCAGAACTGCCTCCCTATTAACCCCCTCAACTTTCATAATTGCATCTAGCACTTCATACACATCTGCCAACTCACCCAAGACCTCCCCCTCACTTCGACACTCACAAACCTCTCCAACCTCCTCTTTAAGCTTTTCAAAAAGCTTTTTTCGATACTCTTGTGCGCCTGCAATATGATAAACGCAGGAATCCCCATTACTTGCAATAATATCAGGAATTAAATCTCTAACGAGTTTGTTGTATTTTTTTGACATACCTTAAAGTGTAAACTCCCCCTTATCATAAATCATTATCTCACGACCGTCTTTGAGGTGTGCAACGACGGTACGGCGCGTTGTGGAGATGATATCAGTATGGACAGATGATTGATTAAAGCCATACTCTTTCGCTTTTTTATCATCCATTGTTGCCACGTCACCAGCGTATGCATCACGATATGCAGACCCTAGTGCAACATGCGTATTGCCTTCTTTGCCGCCCATATTTTCATCATAGAGCGTCTCACCCATTGGTTTCGTAATGCGAGAGTGTCTTTTGTCTGTCAAAGAAAACTCCCCAAGCTTGTCAGCATTTTTGGTTGCGATCATCGCTTCGATGACATCTTTTCCCTGACCTGCATCACATGCTACGACCTTACCGTTTTTAAACTCTAAATAAATATCCTTGATGATATTTCCATATCGATACAGCGGATGATTAAATCGGATCCACCCCTGTGTTCCGCGCCAATCTGGTGATGTGAACAGTTCAAAACTAGGAACATTTGCGCCCCGACCACACAACCATTGCCTATCATTTCCGGGTGTAATCCACAAGTCAGCGTCTTTGCCGTAAACATGAAATTTCTCAGTTTCCTGCGTAATTTTGTTAAGTTTTCGTCGAATTCCCTCCATCTCCTTATAAAGCGCCTTCCACTTCGCAATTGGGTCCTCTTCATCGAGATAACACGCTTTGACGATCTGGTTCCAGTACGCCCGCGGTGACAGCCCCACTACTTCTGCTGATTGATCTGTGCCATAGAGACAGAGCGTCCAACTAAACTTACCAGCTTGCTCTTTCTTTTGTCGCCAATTCAGAAATGGCTTCATCGCCTCACCACGCGCCATCATCTTTTTGGGATCCACTCCCTTCATGCTCTCCTTATCGACATCAGAAATCAAATAAACAGAGTGGTCAATCGTATCAATCAAACCCTTCAGATAAGCCTCTGGAAAATAAGAAAGCTGCTTATTACTCGCCCGATCATAAAAAGCCTTTTGGAAATTAAATGCCTTATCATCATCTGGAAAATAATTCGTAATAACATGACCACCCGCTTCAATGACGGCATTGCGCACTGCAAAGAAGAGTGGCTTTGTCACCTCAGCTCCCACTAGATAAACCACATCCCCCTTATTGATACCCCTACCACTTCCTAGTGCAAAATTAACTAAAACATCCGCATAGCGATCCATCGTTTTAGCTGAGGGTGTGTATGTCTGAACTGCTTCTTTCATAGTTTTAGATATTATAGATATTTTTTAACTTACTGGTCAGATATGTGACAAAAGGTGCCACACTTAACTCATTTCCGGTAACGTGCCTACAGAGATCATTACTCACATAACGCTGTCCGTGCTCATGAATATTTTCTTGGAGCCACTTCAAAAGTGTATCGTAGCGCCCACATTTTAAATCATCCTCGAGCCCAGAAACACTTTTATATGCATACTCCATAAACTGTGCCCCATAAAGCGACCCCAGTGAATACGTCGGGAAATAACCCATGCAGCCAAGCGACCAATGAACGTCTTGCAAAACACCTTCGCGGTCTGACTTTATATCAATACCGAGATAATCTTTGTATTTTGCGTTCCACACCTCAGGCACATCCTCAATTGCAAGCATTCCTCCAATCAAATCTCTCTCAATTTCATACCTGATCAGGATATGCAGGTGATACGTCAGTTCATCAGATTCTATGCGAATCGGCCATGGCTTTACCTTGTTAATCGCTTTAAATACATCCATACCACTTAGACCTCCCAATTGCTCAGGAAATGACTTTTGCAAGTCCGGGAGGATGCGCTCTACAAAATCAAGACTATGTCCGACAATATTTTCCCATAATCGTGACTGACTTTCATGGATACTCATCCCCGCAGCTGCACCGAGTGGCATGCCATATTGATCTGAGCGCATACCCTGCTCATAAAGTGCGTGTCCAGCCTCGTGGATTGAACTCCACAAACCAAACGTAAGATCATCCTCCTTTAGTCGCGTCGTAATACGTACATCATCAGGTGAGAACGTTGTACAAAAAGGGTGCTCTACGAGATCCACACGACCACGATCAAAATCATAACCAATGAGCGATGTAACTTTATGTATTACGTCCAGCTGCTTCTGCTTATCATAGACACCCTCATACAAAAAGTCATCATTTATCGTAGGTGCTTCCTGCGTCTTTTGATACAGTGGTAATAATTCTTTTTTTAAATCCGCAAAGATCATGTCGATCTGCTCAATTGATGCGCCCTCATCAAACTCACTAAGTAGCACCTCATAAGGATCTCTCGCCTCATCAATCAGGCGCGCTCTTTCTCTGAGTAGTACCACCACTTTCTCAAGATGTGGCGCAAAAGCTCTAAAATCATCATCATGCTTGGCTTGCTGCCAGGCATGACGCGCTGCACTCGTGACCTCGGTACTGCGACCCACAAATGCTGGGGAAAGCTTTTCCTGACGCGCTCGTTCCTTAAGGTAGAGATCGGCATTTATCTTCTCATCATCGCCTTCTCCATAACTCTCACTCACTGATTGTGCACATAACTTGATATCATCAGCAACATATTTTTCTTGTGCGATTGTAGACAGCGTTCCTAGCTGCTGCGACCGAAAAGAGATACCCTTATCTGGCATATAAGTCTCCTGATCCCAACTTAGCACAGACTGTGTATGACCCAGGTCTGCAATCACGCGCATCTCTTCTTTAAATTCTCGGTAATTCTGTTCTTTGTTACTCATGGCTGTAAATAATGATTAGTAAAATATTCTTGGATCTCGGTAAGTGAAATGCGCTCTTGTGCCATCGTGTCACGATCACGCACAGTGACGCTACCATCCTCAAGCGTGTCAAAATCAATTGTCACACAGTACGGTGTTCCGATTTCATCCTGACGACGGTA
>JAHDCW010000037.1:7987-9487 GCA_020629675.1 Minisyncoccota bacterium
GTACTCTTCTCCTGTCTGTGGATCACGATAGCGTAATTTATTACCACTTTCATCCTCATGCGCTTTGAGATCATGATCTGTCCGATATGCGAGTCCGTAGAGCTCTTTGCGCCCAAATGGATAATCAAATTCAAAATCGATGGTGCGTTTCGAGTAGTGAGCGCGCGCGTTACCCTCCACTTCGAGCTCATGCACCATGTCACGTGACAGACCGATCGCATCACACCATGCCCACATCACATCGCGCCACATTTCAAAATGCTGCTCCCACTGATCGGGATGAACAAAATACTCCACCTCCATCTGTTCAAACTCAAGCGTTCTAAAAATAAAGTTACCCGGTGTAATCTCATTACGAAAAGCCTTACCAATTTGACCAACACCAAATGGCACCTTAGCTCGACCAGTGTCAATAATATTTTTAAACTCAACAAAAATTGCCTGTGCTGTCTCAGGCCTCAAATATGCTGTGCTATCCTCACCTGTCTTCGCCAGTTGCGTCTGAAACATGAGATTAAACTGCCGCACATCAGTAAAATCTTTACTGCCACAACGCGGACATGTAATTTCTTTTTCGCTGATCATCTCACCTAACTGCTCCAAGCTCATGCCATCAGCATTGAGACCTGACTCAACTGATTCAACTAGATGATCTGCCCGATGTCGTGATCGACATTTTTTACAGTCAACAAGAGGGTCATTAAAGGTATCGACATGACCAGATGCTTTCCATGTTTGTGGATGCAACAAGATACCACCATCAAGCCCGACCATATCAGCGCGCTCCTCCACAAACATCTTCCACCACAAATCTTTGATATTTTTTTTAAGTGCTGCACCATAAGGGCCATACGCATAAGAATTTGCAAATCCACCGTAGATCTCACCTGACGGAAAAACAAATCCACGTCGCTTGGAAAATGCGACAATCTCATCCATTGTTTTATCATTTTTACTCATATGTCATACGTTAAAAAAATTAAAACTCGTCCTGATCCCACAACAAAACTGTTGCAATGATCAGGACGAGCTTTTTTAGTATCAGTGCCCGCGGTTCCACCTGATGTCCTCTCACCTTACCTGCAAGAGACTCTCTCAAATTGTTTGCTCCACGCATGCCATAGCGCTTCATTGCATTACAGGAAAATCATAGCAAAAATATTTCCATTCGACAAATTTAGTAAAAAGATCTACCATAGACAAGCAGTCTGCTTCAAAGAGCACAAGAAGCATTCATGCTAGAAATATTTATTTGAAGGTGCTGTGTTTTCACCAGCATAGGGAGCGAGATATTTCAAAAATGAAAACTGTTCCTCGCAAGAGAAAAGATATAGTGAAGCTTTCTCGTTACACGCCAATGGATAGCGCCTGTCATTTACAGAAAGATCGTATAACACTCTATAAGGTGACCCTCAGGTCAAACCCCCACCCATCACCTCAAGAGAGTCTTATCTCACTATTGCCACACCACTCTTTCGTCTCGTCGAAAGGGTGGTTTTT
>JAHDCW010000038.1 GCA_020629675.1 Minisyncoccota bacterium
CGCGCCTGACATCCCAGTATCCATCCGAGCTCTGCATGCGCAGACACACTACTCTGTGCCCACATAGTTACCATCTCTGGATCGAGACCAGCTGCGATGTACGTTTTGACGATATCGATCGTGCAAGCACGGAGCTCTTGTGGATCCTGCTCCACTGTAATCGCATGGAGATCTGCGAGGAATACAAACGTGTCATAATCCCGCTGCATCTGGACCCACTGCTTGATCGACCCTAGATAATTACCAAGGTGCAACTCACCTGAAGGCTTGATACCTGACACCAATCGCTCTTTCATAGACATGGGATATAATTTACTTCTGTATCATAACAAAATCACCCTCAAAAAACAAAGTCTACCACAGCCTTCCCATTTGACAATAGACATTGATTGAATTAGGATTTCTAACATAAATTACTTGTTCCTTCAAATAAACAGACAGTGTAGATCCACATGCATAAAATAGCAATCTTAGATATTTCTTTTCTTTACTCTCAGATCGATGACTTAAAATTACTTCCCCGTGATCACATTACTTATATCATAAGACGCTGGGTGTATAGGAAGATTTTGAGGAAATCAAAATCAGATAATCAAACCGAAGCACGAAATGCAAATCGTATCATGTCATTCCTTAGTTCATTGAAAGATAAACTTATCATTACCCAAAAAGGAAGCTTCAAAACACGATTTCGACCCGTCGTACCCAAGGAGTGCATTCAAAAAATCAAATGGACCCATAAAGATTTCATAGGCTATGCTCTTTCGCAAAAAAAGTTGAACGCAGAAAGTGAGATAGTCGTACTCGCTGAAACCCAAGAACTATTTGATACTGCCCTCTTTAACGACCTGAAAGCTTTTTCCAGTGCGTCTTTCTTTGCTGATTATTGCGAAGACAATCACATTTTGTTTAACCCCCTCTCGGACTCACAGCAGTCATAACCAGAAAATCGTTACCTGTAAAACCCACGTCGCAATTGATGTAATCAAAAAAGACCTTTGAAAAACAAAGGTCTTTTTTCTAGTGACTACCCCTAAATCTTATACCTCAATAATGAGTGGCAGTACCATCGGTCGTCGTGCTGTTTTTTGGAAAAGGAAATCTCCAATATCATCACGCACTGCATTTTCCACCTCTCGCCAGTCAATCTTTGTATCTTCACTAGTTGTGCGAGCCACAATTTTCTCAACAAGACGCTTACTTTCATTTACAGTCTCAAAGTTATCTTTGACAAAGACAAATCCTCGTGATGTCACCTGTGTCGTAATGATCTTTTTACTCTTAGCATTGATGATGATGGTCATGATGTACATCCCATCTTCGGCAAGCGCTTGACGATCACGCAGAACCACATGCCCCACATCACCGATCCCCAAACCGTCCACAAATACATAGCTCGTATCAGCTTTTTCCTTGCGGATTTTGGCACCATTTTTCGCAAATTCGATAATCTGACCATTATCGAGAATCGCAATTTTACCCTTTGGAAAACCAGTTTCCATCGCGCGTTTGCGTGACTCTTGTAGCATATAGTGATTGGCGTAAATCGGGATAAAGTATTGCGGTTTTACCATGCCAATTACTTCCTTGATATCACTCGCTGTCGCATGACCACCCATGTGCACGTCCATGATCTCGCTATGGATCACATTATCACACTTGCGGTACAAGTTATCCTTAAGGCGCTGGATACTTCGCTCATTACCAGGGATAATAGATGAAGAAAATACAATTGTATCATCTCGCTGTAGCTTTATGAAGCGGTGATTTTCGGTCACAATCTTGTTAAGTGCGGCGTTATGCTCACCCTGCGCTCCCGTACAGAGTACAAGAATTTTATTATCAGGATACTTACTGAGCTCCTGAGGCGTAATAAAAAGATCTTCTTTTACCTTGATATACCCAAGCGACTTCGCAATCTCAATGTTAGTCTTCATACTATAGCCATCAAGGATGACTTTGCGTCCTGATTTCTCTGTGAATTCAAGAAGCTTTGCGATACGCTGCACCTGCGATGCAAACGTGCCGATGATGATACGTCCTGGCGCGTCATTGATGAGTGTCTGCAAGTTACCATGCATGACCTTTTCACTTTTTGGAGCACGCGTGTTGATCGCGCTTAGTGACTCAAGAAGCAAGATACGCGGCTCTGGATACTTACTCAACTCTTCATAAGTAGTCGCATTACCCTCGAGAGGATCATGATTAATAGTCCAGTCACCGAGGTTAATCGCTGTACCAACTGATGTCTCAAGCGCGATTCCCATGCAATCCATAATGGAGTGATCTACTTCAAAGAAGTGTGCCTTAAAAGCACCAAATGTCATGTGCTTACTCATATCTTTGACGCTGATCGTCTTGAGATTTTTAGCTGCACCCGGGTCACCGTCCTCACACTTCTTTTTGATCATCGCAAGCGTCAGATCACGTCCGACAATTGTCGGATAACCGAGCTGCTTAAGTACGACCGGCGCTGCTCCAATATGATCGAGATGACCATGCGTAAACATGATAGCGCGGATGTTGCGCTCTTTACCACGGAAGTAGCTCATGTTAGGCACGATGTAATCGATACCATGCATGTCTTCTTCAGCAAACTGCATGCCGATATCCGTGATGATGATGTCGCTTTTACCCCCACCGGTACCAAACTCAACAGCAACACAGTTACGACCCACTTCTTCGTTACCACCGATTGGGATGATGCGCATCACACCCTTTTCGATCGCTGGGATCTTAGGTGCATTGAGCGCGCCATTTTGCATCGTCACATCGATGATGCGCTCTGCATTTGTCTGTGGCTGACCAAACCGGCCACGTCCACCGCGACGTCCGGATTTTTTCCTGGATGATTTTTTAGCGGTTTTTTTGGTAGCTTTTTTACTTGCTGATTTGCGAGGTTGTGAGCTGTGCTCCACACGTGGTGCTAGCTGCTCTTCTACAGATCGCTTTGGTTTATGTTGATTGTTTTGAGAGTTCTGGGTATTTTCGTTATTATTTCGATTACCCTGTCCTCCACGACGCCGGCGCCGGCGACCACCTGATTTTTTTTGACCTTCCTCACCGCTGGGTTTTTGGGAGGTATGTGATTGTGATCCTTCGCGCATCGTAGCGACGTTTTTTTGTGCACGGCGGCTCGCAGTATCCATCTCTTGTGATGCGGAGCGGCGTGCATGCCGACTTGCGGCATTGCTATTATTATCTGTCATAATCTTACTGGAAAGGCTGACCTTTCCTCTGCATTATTACTAATATGTTGTTACGATTTGGATATAATCCTATATCCACACAAAATCTTTGAAACAGCCTACGCCTTGCGTATTCTAAATAGTTCATGCTGTAGATCTCGTGAGAGAAAAAGTATATTTACACTATTATCCAAATAATCGACCAGATAATAACTTGTAAATATGTAATTCTTTGGTCTTATCTACGGATTCGAACCGTACATGACACCCTTCTGTGTGATAAGAAATGTAGTATCAATATAGCATAGAACGCGATTTGTAGCAATACCTCACCTTTTTTTGCTATTTTAGAAGCGCTTTGAAGTCTTCTACCATATCGACAGGCGTAGGATCGATACCATAGATCAGCGCGAGGTGATAACTCGCCCAGTCACCAAGCGCAAGCATATAAAACATCCGGTATAAGATCGGACCATCTGTCGGAATATCAATAATATCCACCTCAATCCCCTTGTCACGCATGATCTGCGCTGTGATTTCAAATCGCTTGAGGTTACGCGGATCATCATCGTGATTACGTAACATGATCATATGAAACGCTGCCTGCGGATTGGTAAAACCGACGAATTCATTGTGATTTAGCTCCGGGAAAACATTCCAAAATGCTGGCACCTTGGCATTTTCGTTCATCTTGATCTTCCAGATCATCGCGAGCGGCTTAAACCGAGTGGACGCATAGACAATCGGCGTTTTCCCCTCCAGCTTTGTAGCGAGCTCTCGCCCCTGGTCCTCAAGCTGTGGAATGTCTTTTTCGAGGAGCTCTGCTGCTTCGCGCATATTCTCAGATGCATCTGGGAGCATGCCTGTGTTGGTCAATACGCGAAAGATTGCACTGACGAAATGTCCTGTCGCCATCCGTGGCTGAAAATTATCAAATGGCATCGGCAATTTAACATGTGGGATGCCACGATCCGCACACATTTGCTCGATCACACCACCCGAAGATACGCCTATACAAAGAAGATCATTTTCAAGTGCCTCTTCAAAAGAAGCAATCGTCTCCTCGGTATTACCTGAGTGCGAGCAAAAAATACTCAAAGCGTTTTCATATGCTTCTGTCGGTAATTTGTAATGACGGTTTTGAAATACCGGCAGCCGCATATACCCCTTATGGAGACTGAGCTGCTCATTGATATACATACGCAGTACATTTGCGGGAAGCGCACTACCGCCCATCCCTGAGATGACCACCTTATCAAACGATCCCGCTACCTGCACATCTTCCGCTGCCTTTTGCCCCTCTGCAAACTGCATGTACTCTGAGAGAATCACGTGACGCAAGTTACTTTTATCTACTGACATAGTTTTTATATTACTTAAATTAAATATTCTTTATCGGTACCTTTAAAGGTTTTTACCACTGCTGACACATCCTGCGCTCGATCTTTGGCGCATACCAGCATCGCATCACCATGGTCAACGACAATCGTATCCGCCAGCCCAACAGTAACAATCACACGATCACTGTCATTGTGGACGATGAGACCCTGACTCTCGTGATCAATATGATAACCACGACTGATGCTTTCACTATCACTGCCAGCCAGCGTATCCTTAAGTGACGCCCAGGAGCCTACATCACTCCACTGTAGCGCGATCGGGATCACATCGACATGCTCGTCTTTTTCGATAATTGCATAATCCACACTTACATCCTCCATTTGTGCGTACGAACTCTCTAATACGTCGTCATACTGCTCTGTACCATGCGCCGCCATAATCTCATCGAGACGTGCTGCTGTTCCTGGGAGGTGTCGCTTAAACTTCTCCACCATCTGCTCAGCATCAAAGAGAAACATACCCGCATTCCAAAGATATGACCCTTCGGCGAGATACTGCGTCGCAGTTTCTAGATCTGGCTTCTCCACAAATGATGTGACATGATGCACATCGCAACCCTCATGTGTCCGTAGCACACCACCTTTTTTAATATACCCATAACCCACTTCTGGATATGTCGGCATGATCCCAAAGGTCACGATACTCTCAGGCTGCTGCGTAACATGACCTGCCGCGACACGCATTGTCTGAAGAAGCACTTCTGGGTTTTGGATGAAGTGGTCACTTGGGACGACCATTACGCGTGTGTCGCTATGTCGCTTGGCGAGTAACCCCGCAATGAGGGCGATACAGCTTGCAGTGTTTCGCTTACATGGCTCCATCAAGATGTTTTCATCTTTGATCTCTGGTAGCGCCGCTAAAACATGCTCTCGGTAGTCACTATTTGTAGAGATATAAATATCATCTACATCATATTCTTTTCTAAATCGATTGTACGTATCCTCTAGCATTGTCTGCTCACCCATCACTTTCTGAAATTGCTTGGGGTGATCCTTCCGACTAAGTGGCCACAGGCGCGTGCCTGAGCCACCCGCCATAATCACGATGCATAGTTTTTTTTGCTCCATAATTTAACGATTATTTTTAACTCGTGACCACGGGACATCGATGACGTAACCGCACACATCATGACTTGCGATCAATCGAGGGACAATATCACGCTCAATCATCTGATCCTCATCTGTCACGATATCACACAGCTCTGGCTCGATGATATACAACCCAGCATTAACCATGTGTGAGGGCTCATCAAAGACAACTTCATTACTCTTATCAGAAAAATCAGTAATATAGGCACCACGCATATGCACCTGCCCCAGACCAGACGGATCCACGACGGTTGTCACAGCCATCGTCAGTGTGGCATTGCGATCCTTATGAAAAAGAATCATATCCACGAGATCTATATCATGTAGCATTACATGCCCATTCATCACGATAAACGTGTCATGAATACGCGGCTGTGCATGTCTAAGCGCTGTCGCCGTCCCGTCGTCATCACCATTCACATACGATATGACTACATCATAACGCGCACCATCACCGACATAATCCTCTACATCACTACGCAAAGGACCCAGAGAAAGTATGAATTCTTCCACGCCAATACTCTTGAGCTTCTCTATGTGCCAGTCAATCAATGCACGCCCTTCATGTAATACGAGTAGCGGTGATGTTGCTTTTCCTTTATGAAGTACACCACCCCCACCCCCGAGAATAATCGCTTTTTTAACGGGCGCATCACCAAAAGCGTCTGATAAAATTTTCTCAATCGCATGAGAGCGATTACGAATCTCACGCCCGTCGATCGTCGCATCGAGGCGCTGTAGAATATTCTTACGCAAGGTAATAGTAAGCCGATCTCGTTGTTTCATAGTTTTTGATTCCTCACTGATTATAACGGGAGCACGATAAATGACAAAATGAAAGTATGATATTATCATACTATTTTTTAATCAAGGTGAAAAACCAAATGTTTATAGATATGGCCAGCCTATTATGATTATCAAACCAAAGACTTGACATAAAACTAATTTTGTTCTAAATTACTCTGGTGGGAATTTACCTGCAGATTACATATTTGGAGTTATTTTAAATGATGAGAAGTATCCTGGCATTGTCTTGCCTCACTCTTTCTTTATGCACAACAGCCAACGCAAACACCCTATCAATGGGCTGGGCAGCGGATCCTATTGACCGATTTACACCGATGACAGACGATAGCGGAGAGATAACTGTAGCGAGTCATAAAGGCTATGCATTTTCGGGTTTTATCTCAGCTCAAAATGTGGCAGTCATCGTAGTGCATCAGCCAAACGTATCTCATAGCACAGAGTGCAACAGAACATACATCTCCACTTTCACAGATCTCGACACGATTGAACGCAGGCATTTTTACAGCAACACACCTGCTTTTAACGCTGAGAGAAATCACTGCACATCTTTTATAAAGATAGCCCTGGATGACGGTGAGGGTCTCAACTTTTTTCCCGGCAGGAAATATGAGATGCACCTCTATCATGTGTCTGGTCTAAATCTCGGTGTCGCGGTTGGTGCAGCTGTTCGATCGGAGGATGCAATAAATCAAGAACAAGATTTAAGTGGAGATGATGATGCAGATCAACTTTGGTTTGTGGAAGAACATCCTCAATGGGACACGCTATATATAAAGTCATCCCCTACTTTTAGAGGCAACCTACCATCACAATGCTCCGTACTCATACAACATAACGGTAATGGCGTTGAGTGGTTTGTAGGTCAAAAGACCACTAAAGGTGGTACGAACTACTGTGCATTTAATATCTACGACTATCATTACGACCAAAATGGTAATCTAACCGCAAAACCGGATAGTAGTTATTTTGATAATACTCAGATAGACCTAACGAAAGCTCACTAGAGCTAAGCGGCAACTCCACAAAGGAGGTGCCGCTTTTGATATGTAAAATAGAATTTATCATCTTTTAATTTTTTCTGACCACACACCTCTAGAAAAAGAACATTTAAAAAATTGCACAAACACACGTATCCTGCTAATTTAAGAATCAGTTATTTATCAGGAGAGAGACATGCCTACTGACAGTGAAGACCTATCAGACTCCCCCACATTCAGGGCTGTGGTAAAAATTAACCGTGAATGGAGCGACTATAATTTTACCCCCTCGCACTTTGATGTAAATGAAAAAGACGGTATCGAGCTTTGGTGTTTTTTTAGTTTCGCAAATAAATGCAGCGCCTATATACTCATCAGCAATATGGACGATGATGAGGAAAATTTGGATTATGTAAGGATGAAGGTTTCTGTGGATCCCAATACATTTGACGAGCAATTTGAGAACGCATTTACAGAGAGTGAATTAAAGCAGGCAAAAAGATGCTACAAGAATTCAATTTTCCTACTGCGCGCAATGCCGCATATGAAATATGTTCAAGATAGACATGATACTACGCTTGAGCGACAATTCAAACCTGAAGATTCACTGGAAGTAATTAGTGATGAGTTTAGAAAATGCATCGCATACCTAGAGAGCCTCTGGGGTAAAATAGTCGTAGCGCCACACAGACATCACCGCAAATCAACCTCAAAAACCGACACATAAGGTGCGTCGGTTTTTTATTTTCTGAAAATCCAACCAACTCACAAAGGTAAATCCAGGAAGTAAAACATGTAAATATTTAACGACATAATATTGACGATTGCTGATAATATTGCTAATATTCCACTCATATTTTATACCATTCTTTTCAAACAAAGAGCTTTGGAGTAAATATATTATGGGAACGAGCAAGTCAGAAAGAGTTAGCAAGCTCAAACAGTACTTTGCAAGCATAGCAAGTAAAGAAAAAGGTTTTATCAATAAACCAAATGAATTCATTGATAAATTTTGCAAGGGCCACCTCGAAGAATTAGAAGTGCAAGTGAACCGCCTACAAGAGAAAGCAGGAGGTGATGAGAAAAAGTTGGTGAAAATTGCTAACAAAGCCAAATATATCCGCTCATGGCTGGAGCTAGCTCAGTGTTATGGAACACAACTCGCAATAATGACAGACGAAGCACTTTACAGGGCTCGAGCACTTGAATATATGAGCTCTTCTTACGCCGCAATCCAAGACATGGACATGTATGGAGAAAGCGCCTTATAAAGCATCAAAAGCCGACACGCTCTCAAGTGCGTCGGTTTTTTACCAACCAAAAAATTAAATGGAGATTCTGGATTACATTCGAGATTACTCCAGATCCCTATTGACAAAAATAAAAATAAGCAGTATTTTATCATAACACTTAAAATAGGTCATAAAAATGTTCGAAAAAGTTATCGATATCTTAGAGGCGGAAACGGATGATTTAAATGAACTGATGCACATAACAGGTGGTGATCCTCGTACTATCTATATAGGCGCTGACTTTAAGGGTATGGACCTTCGAAGTCAAAACTTAGAAAATCTATGCTTGAAAGCTGCGGACTTGACCGGTGCCAA
>JAHDCW010000039.1 GCA_020629675.1 Minisyncoccota bacterium
TGGAGATGCTTGAGTATGGGATGCCGCCAACGTGTGGGTTTGGAGCGGGTGAGCGCTTGTTTGCTTTCTTAGAAGGTGAGACGGTGCGTGAGTCGACGATGTTTCCCCTGATGAAACCAAAAATTGAAAGTCAGATAAGAGCGGATAATCTTTATCAAAGTCTAATTTTAGATGATTTTGTGAAAGAGTATTGTGATTATGATAGGAGTACTGAAATTCAAAACGCCTTTGAGAGTTGGTACTGTGAAAAATCTTTTAAGATTAGAGCAAATAATTCAGCGTATTCTAGAATGGGTGGCAGTATGTATAGAGATTGTGACATTGATTCTCCTGAAGGGTATTCAGTATTTCTGGGATTTGCAAGTTATGATGGTTTTATTGAGGACATAAAGAAAAAAATAGAGGATCGGTGTGGTACTAATTAATTTTTGCAATTTTTGTGATAGAGGTTCAAAAGATTAAAGTGATTAGCGATCCGAAAATGCGTGTCTTACTGGAAGAGATTATCGAGGAGAGAGAGGGTTTTTACCGAGAGCTTTTTGTAGGTGGCGCAGTGCCGAGAATTGTTCTGTCTTTTGAGAATGAGCAGCCATTTCGGATGCGGATCGCTTTTTATCCTGCTGGCGATAAGCCAAAGATGATCGATGTACAGAGCTACGCCACACCAGATGTCGGTCTCAAGCACGGGTTTAAAAAGCTACGTCGCGTCGCCAAAAATTACTTTGTAAAAAATAAGAAACGTCATCGTAACTAATAATGAGTACAGCTACAAAACATATTGAGTTTGAGGCGACCTTTTTCCCAGTACCACTGGAAGAAGCGCGGACAAAATTATCTGCCATTGGCGCGACGTGCGTGCGGGAAGAATTTATGCAGACGCGTGTGTGCTATGATGTGACGCCTGAGTGTCTTTGGGAGGGCGCATGGGTACGTGTCCGAGATGAAGGTGAGCAAATCACGTTGACAATTAAAGCCTTTCCGCCTGATAATGACGGAGAGATGCAGGATCAGCGAGAAGTGGAGATAGTAGCAGATTCATTTGAGGCGGCGGATGATTTTTGTCGCGTGCTAGGCCTCCGCAAAAAATCCTATCAAGAAACAAAACGTGAACTGTGGCAGGTGGGTGGTGTATCCGTGATGATTGACACGTGGCCGTGGCTACCAACGTATGTCGAAATTGAGGGTTCGAGTGAGCAGGAAGTTGCTCTCGTTGCTGAGAGACTTGGTTTTGACTAGTCTGAGGCGATCTTTGGCGCTGTCGATAAGATGTATCATATCCAGTATGGTGTAGAGGCTGATGTGGTTAATATACATCCAGAATATTTATTTGAGGGTGATAATCCTTTTGTGGATCACTTGACAAATAATTAAAAATATATTAAAATGTTGTTATAAATTTCGCACTAGCATTTTATATATGCTAGAAGTTCATTTTAATATACTCCAGGAGTGAAAATGGGTAGAATGGTTAGAATGGTTCCTAGGAATTGGGAGCATCCAAAAGATAAATTGGGAAATATTGTCCCACTTTCAGAAATGCCTGACTGGGATGAATCAGAAAAAACACACTACCAAATGTACGAGATCGTAACAGAGGGTACTCCTATTTCGCCTCCAATGGAAACCCTGGAAAGTCTTGCGCAGTGGTTGGTGGAGAACGGGGCGTATGCTTGTGGTGACTCTACGGCAACTTACGAGGAGTGGTTAGGGATTATTAATGGTGATAATTTTTCGGGACTGTGTTTTGTTATATAGTTTTGGATATTATTATAGACAGGAAAGATTGTTGGAATGTCAACAATCTTTTTTCTATGATAGACTTTAATGAATAATGATTCTGTTTCGCAGAGCACGAGACATGCTTTCTAATTTAATACAAATAATACGATCGCTACATTCTTATGAAAAAGGTGATGCTATTTGGGACTTTTGATGGGCTGCATAAAGGTCATCGAGATTTGTTTCGCCAAGCTCAAGAATATGGGGATTATCATGTTGTAGTGGTGGCGCGAGATGTCACTGTCCGCAGAGTGAAAGGTCAGTTGCCACAGTTCTCGGAGGAAAAGCGCTTAATGGAAGTGGAGCGTGTGGACGGTATCGATGAAGTGCGTCTGGGCGTCACGGAAGGCGATCGATATCAGGTGATTAGGGATTACATGCCAGATGTGATCGTACTCGGGTATGATCAGGATCACTTTCTGGATGGATTATTTATGATGATCAAGGATGAAGATCTCGGTATCGAGATCGTGCGCGCAGCTCCATATAAGCCAGATGTGTACAAGTCATCACTTCTTAAAAATTTACAAAAAGAAGAGATGGTAGTACCCTAAAGGTACAATCATTGACATTTTCTATGCGTAAGGTTATGGTATTTGGTACGTTTGACGAGCTGCACGATGGACATCGTGACTTTTTACGTCAGGCGAAAGAGCAGGGTGATCACCTCGTCGTGGTCGTATCGCGTGATGCATCAATTGCTCACGTGTACGGCAAAAAGCCAACTATGGATGAGGCAGAGCGGATCGCAGCTGTTCTCACAGAGGGAATGGCAGAAGATGTCGTAATGGGACATATTGAGGATAAAGCGCAAGTTTTTAGCGATCATAATCCAGATGTGGTCGTGCTAGGGTTCACGCAGGAGCATTTCGTCCACGATCTTAATAAAAAAGCGACAGCAGCAGGGTATGGTCATGTGGACGTGTTTGTCGCGCAGGCTCATATTCCTGCGCAAAACCCTCCTTCAGAATTTAATGAAAAAATAGAAGTGCATGTTGATTGATGAGGTAGCGATAACAGTTAGTGCTGGTAATGGCGGTGATGGGGTGGTGCGTTTTTCTAAAACGCTCATGACGCAAGGACCAACTGGCGGTAATGGTGGTAATGGAGGTAACGTCAGTGTAATAGGTGTATCTGATTTGGGTGCGCTACGTCCTTATCGTCACAAAAAATCAGAAAAAGCCGAGCATGGTGGCGTCGGCGGTGAAAATATGCGCGAAGGTGCAGATGGTAAAGACTGCGTGATCAAAGTGCCACTGGGAACGCGTATCCATGATGTGACCAATAACAAAGAATACGAAGTTAACAAAGTGGGCGAGTCTTATGTGATCGCGCGTGGGGGTAATGGCGGATTTGGCAACTATCACTTTCGCTCTAGTCGCAACACCACACCAACGCGAGCTAATAAGGGGCAGCAAGGTGAGACGATCGAGGTAGAGTTTGCGCTCCGTTTGATCGCAGATGTGGGCTTTGTGGGTTATCCTAATGTGGGTAAATCAAGCCTTCTTAATGAGTTGACCAATGCATCAAGTAAAGTTGCGAATTATCAGTTCACGACACTTGAGCCACACCTTGGTGTCTATTACGATGTGATCCTCGCGGATATACCTGGTCTGATCGAGGGTGCAGCAGAAGGCAAGGGCTTAGGTCATCGTTTTCTCCGTCACGTGGAACGCACGTCGACACTTTTTCACTTTGTCGCAGCTGATAGTCAGGACCCACTTGATGACTATGATAAAATAAGAGCAGAAATCGAACGCTTCAATCCCGAGCTTCTTTCGAAAAAAGAGTATGTCATGGTAAGTCGCAGCGATGAAGTATCAGATGAAAAGAGAGAAGAGATCGTTGCAGCGTTGCGAGAAAAAAATCCTGATGTATATGCGATTTCTATACTAGACGAAGCGACACTGGTGCCAGTGAAAAAACTGCTTACACAAATCGGCGACGATAAAAAAATAAAAGATGAGGACGCTCAATAAAATTCATATGTTTGTGACACGTCATCAGATTGGGATTATGGCTGTGTGCGTGCTGTTGCTCGCTGTGTTGATCGTGTTTGTTCACTTTTTACGCGAAAAGGTGGAGGCGCAGGAGGCACAAGAGCTCATCGATAACTCGGGTATTCCTGCCTGGGAGCGCAAAAAGGAAACGGATGAAGTGTTGCGTATCTCGATGATCTCGGACTTGCGCATCACACTTGAAGATAACTATACATTTGCCTCGGATATAGAAGATCGCTATTTTGCACGTCCAGAGTACACACAACCATTTATTCTCTTTCGCGAGCGCGCGAGCGCCTTTGTGCCTGATTATGTGATTTCGATGGGTGACATGGTCGTTGGCAAGGATCAGACAACAGAAGAGTCTTCATCAAGTCTTCGCTATGTCAAGGCACAGTACGATAAAATTATTGCAGAGCCCCTCTGGGTGATGGGTAATCGTGATTTGCGCTCACTTTCACGGACGCAATTTCAAGAAATCACAAGCGTCGCATCAGCGCCTTATGCGGTAGACCGAGGAGATTATCGCATCATCATTCTTGACTCCAATTTTACAGGTGAGGGTGTTCCGTTTGGGAAAGATGAAGAGGGGAAAGAGTACGAGCGCGGCTTTATCGATCAAGCGCAGCTCACATGGCTCGAAGAGCAGTTGCAGACATCACGTCACGTTTACGTATTTGTGCATCACGGTATGTTTGACCAAAGTGTAACGCGAAAAGATGGTGGAGAGCGATTCAAGTCTGTTAAAAACGCCGAACAGGTGCGTGCGCTCTTTGCTGAATATAATGTAAGTGCTGTGTTCTTTGCTAATCTCAGAACGCACTATTACGAGGAGGATGAAGGTGTGTCATACTATTCTCTTAAAGATCTGCGGGCACGTGGTGATTTCCCAGGAGCATTTTATGAGATGATTGCTCAAGGGGAGGAAAATGATGTCTCTATGTATTATATCGACCAAGGCTCTGATGAGAGCGATCTCAGCGATGATGTCCTGGTGTCGGAGCCATTTCTCGAGAGTGCGCGCACGATAGATGAGGATGAGTAGGGCGCGATTGTGCACTTGCTTCTCGTTGCTGCTTCGTGTATCCTAGTCATCTAGGGAAATAGAATCTATTATATGAATTTTTGGAATAATCTTAAAAAGCCTTTTTTTGTATTGGCGCCGATGGAAGATGTGACAGATGTCGCATTTCGGGCGATGTTTGCTAAATATTCAGAGCCGGATGTGCTGTGGACAGAGTTTACGTCCGCTGATGCGCTCGCACATGAGCATGGTCGTGCACGTGTTGATCATCGTCTGCGGTATGATAGTGGGGCAGAGCGACCGATCGTAGCGCAGATTTTTGGGGCAAATCCTGAGACCATAGAGATCGCGTCACGTCTGTGCGCGGAAAGGGGTTTTGACGGCGTGGATATAAATATGGGTTGTCCTGTAAAAAAGATTGAGAGTAGTGGATCATGTAGTGGACTTATCAAGACGCCAGAGCTAGCAGCAGACGTCATAGCAGCTGCTAAAAAAGGTGCAGGTGATATGCCTGTAAGCGTCAAAACACGTATCGGCTACAATAAAGAAGAAATTGATACCTGGATCAGTCATATACTAAGGCAGGATGTACCTGTGTTGACTGTACATCTCCGTACTAAAAAAGAAATGAGTGATGTCCCAGCACACTGGGAGTGTATGGAGCGTATTTGCGCGCTGCGCGACGAGATCGCTCCTGAGACGCTCATCATCGGTAACGGTGATGTTGTATCGATGATAGACGCACAGGAAAAAATCAATACCTACGGCTGTGATGGGATCATGATCGGGCGCGGCGCCTTTGGTAATCCGTGGTTTTTTCGTACAGATGGCTATGAGCCAAGTATCCGCGAGCGACTCGAAGTACTCGTAGAGCATACACAGCTCTTTGAAAAAGAATTTCTCATACCACCGGCAGATGCTCCAGATGACTGGTACCGAGACAAAAACTTTGCCATTATGAAAAAACACTTCAAAGCTTATGTAAATGGCTTTGATGGCGCGAGTGCGCTCCGTGTGGAGCTTATGGAGGCAGAAAACGCAGCTCAGATCAAGGCTGCTGTGCAGAAATTTCTCACAGATCATAACCTCTAATGTGATATACTCTATATAATTAAAATCATCTTTATGCGCATCTTTTTAAAACTAACGATTTATGGAGTGATCTTTATCGTTGTGCTGAGTCTGCTCTGGACACCGCTGGTAGGGGAGAGTATTTTTGAGAGTCTTTCACGTAGCTCAGAGAGCGCTGAAGGTGCTAACTAATAGCATGCTTTGTAGTATGGATACGCTATTAGAATCTGGTGTGTGAAAAAAATATTATATATAATCCCCATTTTTATATTAGTGGGATGTACATCATCTACGGTGACTAATATTCAAATTGATGCAGTGCCAAACAAAGATGTTCAATTAATTAGCGCTTCAGATGACTATAGTAAGCCTGATGGATGGAAAACTCTCACTAGCGTGGAATATGGTTTCACAGTAGATTACCCGGAAGATTGGAGTGTGAATCCAGGAGGTAAGAATATTGGGTCAAATACGAATGCAATAATTCGACTGACTTCACCTTCTGGTAATATTGTTAGTTTTAATATCTACCGTTTCGACACTTCAATAGGTGAAGAACCGTACCCAGCTATTCCTTTTGAGGAGCAGTTAGTTGAAATTAGCGATAATCAAGAAATGATTCAGAGAGGTGGAGATGCATTTAAGTATTTTAAGGGAATCTATTCGCTTGAAGTGGATGATGATATAATTCGTATCCTCCCTCCATCTCAAGATCGTACTGATGTAGATTTTTTTGATCAGAACTATATTTTTATCAGTTTAGGAGAGCAAGAATCTAAGGGTGACATAAGCACAATGAAAGAAATAATTCGCTCTTTCAAAAGGTAGTTTTTCTTTCTTTTTAGGTTATAAGAGCTGAAAATTCTTGCAACTCTAAAAGTAAGAAAATCTATAAAAAATTATTATATTTAAGAGTTAGTGTTGACATATTATATAAACGTGTTATTATAATTTTCATGAAAAATATTGCATATACAATTTGCACTACTATGCATGACAACAGTCCGATGTCGGCTGTATATCTTGCAAAAATTGCGCTAATCGAGCGTGGGTTTTTTGGTGCAGGTAATAATCCTCTGTGTAGGCAATATGTGATGACTTCGTAAAAATAACTTTTGTGAATTTTCTACATCTTGCCTCCCGGCAAGATGTTTTTTGTTCTTTTATTTCACTATTGAGGAGTAGTAAATGTTAAAATTTAATCTTCATAACCTTGATGAAAATATTGCATTTATATGGTATGACTTGATGAACGATCGATCGCGGTATTTGGCGATGCAAGCTTTGACTCGCGTTTTACTTGGTTCTGCGCTCGTTATTGCTGTGCCGTATGCAATTGGTTTCTTTATTGATGGTCTCACAACACGATTATTAGACGCTCTTATTGTTGGGGGGATTCTCTTTGCAAGTCTTGAGCTTGGGGGAGTGGTTCTTGGGTGGTGGCGCCAACAGGTGCGGGAGAGATTTTTTCAAGAGGCATTTTGGCATATACCGCAAGCAATTACTAAGTTGTACTTTGATCGTCCGCTTTCATGGCTTTCAGGAGGAACATCGGAGATTGATGGTGGTGGTGTTGATAGCCTTAAAAACCGTGTATGGGATGTGAAAGGTAGTTATATTTTTCTTATCATTCCAGGTTGGGGATCTATAGTATTTAGTCTCATAGCGTGCGCATATGCAAATCTGTGGCTCGGTATCATTGCGCTGGTTTATGTTGTTATGGAAAGTATTATCAGCTCCAGAGAAGGGGCTTACATCTACATACAAATGCGACCGGTAATAGATCAGTTTAAGCGCTGGGATCGTCGTATGCATGAATGGTGGAGAAATATCGATCACGTTAAAAGCCAAGGTGTTGAGACGAAGATTCTTTCACAGGTTAAAGGTGAGGTGCAAGAAGCTTTGCGGGGAGATGATGCTGTATGGCGTGTCTACTTTGCAAAGGTTCTTGTAGCGCATCGACTTCGTAGTATGGCTGCAGCAGGGTTCTTGTATGGATTGGTTGGCTATTTGGTATTTGCAGAGATGATCACTTTGGCTGTTGCGGTACTTGTGTTTTTCTCATTCCAGAGAATTCGCTCAACACTTGAGCAGTTAAATGACTTTCAGCGAGATGTGCGTTTTAACATGGCAAGTATTGCTAAGTATCGACGCATTCTCTCAAAAGAATCGCCTTTTGTGTATGACAGTGGCTTTGACTTTACGGACAAGGATATCTCCATTGTATTTGAGGGTGTGTCCCATGATGTTGGTGAAGGAGGTGCTGTTAAGCGCGTGCTAGATGGTATAAACCTCGAAATACGTGCAGGTCAGAAGGTTGGTATTGTAGGTCCTAGTGGTGCTGGAAAGTCACAGTTAGTGAGTCTCTTGGTGCGATCTGCTGATCCTGTCCGGGGTTCTGTTAAAATCACGGGCACAGACCTCAAAGATATACGACTTGAGTCACTCTTGCGCTATTATGGCGTGATTATGCAAAAAAGTGAACCTTTTGAGGATAGTATCCTGGGCAATCTGTTATTTGGGGTTTCTCATATTGATCTTCCAGTTCCATACGAAGAACTCCCTTGTAATGAGCGAGAGGCGATATGTAAAAAGGCGTGTGAAGCATTGGAGCGAGCAGGTTTAGACGCCAGTAGTTTTCCTGATGGTATTCATACAAACATTGGCTATAAAGGTCTCACGCTCTCTGGTGGGCAACAACAGCGACTACAGATCGCTGCAGCTCATATGAAGCTAGGTATGAGTAGTGAGAGACCAAGGCTTATCATTGCAGACGAACCAACATCCTCATTAGACTCATTGTCCGAGCTTAAGGTCATGGAACATCTCCAAGACCATCTTCAGGAGGATACGACTATGTTGATGGTTGCACACCGACTTTCTACAGTTGCACGTATGGATCGTATTATCTTTGTGCGACCTGTCTCAGTGCGAGACAGAGGTGGGGAGCAAGTAAGTGTACATGATTCTCTCACGGAGCTCTATCAGGCAGAGCCTCTCTTTCGAGAAATGGCAGATGCACAAGGCTTTAGACCGTAGTGAAATTAACCCCATTTTATTAAAATGGGGTTTTTCTTTTGCTGAAAGACTTTCCATTATCATTATTTTGTTGTAATGTGTAATTCTATGAATAATAAGCAACCACACGACACAAAAGTAGCTATGCTTCT
>JAHDCW010000040.1 GCA_020629675.1 Minisyncoccota bacterium
TAGAAATCGACTCCTGTGGCGATGATACCTCTAAGATTGACTTTGGCTTTATCAAGGATGAGTGTACGTTAGCTGAGACTGGTTATGTTACAATGTGTGGAGTAAAATAAAACTAAAATTCTTATGAATCGATTTTCACCTTTTCATTTTGTTCTAACGTTGCTCTTTTTGGTTACACTGCTGTTTATCGTTTACTATGTTTTGCAGTATTTTGTATTGATGGAAAGTAAAGCAGCATCAGCAGAGGCAGGGCAGGCTGTAGTGGAGGAAAAAATTGTTTATGTACCAGTGGAGCCAGAGCGTACTGATCTGGATGCGGATAAAAATGAGATGTATGAAAGTGATGCGCAGCTTGTCGAAAAGTGGAACCAGATTGCGCTTGAGATTATTGCTGGAACTCAGCTTAATCCGCCGGAAGCATCTCGTTTTTTGGCGATTATGCATATTGCAATGTTTGAAGCTGTAAACTCAATCGATAGAAATTATGAGCCTTATACTAGCTATTTAGAAACAGAAGAAACAAAGGTATATGATAAGCCAGCTGTGGTGGCATTTGCAGCCAAGGAGGTAATCGATGATTTTCATCCTTCATTTAAAATGCTGACGGAGCATGAGGTAAAAGACTATGCAGAGGGCTATGAAGATTCGCGGGAGCTCGCAGTAGAGAGTGCCCAACAAATCCTCACCGCGCGCGCTAGTGATGGTGCAAAAGGAAAAAGGGATTATGCGATTGTGGATGAGGTGGGTAAGTGGCATGCAACACCACCATATTATCAGTCACCGCTCTTACCGCATTGGGGAGATGTAGAGCTTTTTTCTGAGACATCAGAGGCGCATTATCCAGATCAGCCTGATGCCTTGGAATCGGAAACATATGTTCGTGATTACGAAGAAGTCAAAAAACTTGGTGGCGTGAACTCAGAAACTCGCACAGAAGATCAGAGTGAGATCGCAAAGTTTTGGGCAGATGGTAAAGGAACATATACACCACCAGGGCACTGGAATTTAATCTCACAACATACGATTTCGGAGGACCCAGCGCAGACAATCGAAGAAGAGGCACGGTGTTATGCGCTTCTTAATATCGCTATGGCGGATGCTGGCATTAAGACGTGGAAGGCTAAGTTTGACTATGAGTATTGGCGACCAATTGATGCGATCACTAAAGCAGATGCTGATAGCAATGAGCTGACAGTAGAAGATGAAGGGTGGTTTAATTTCATCGAGACGCCTAACTTCCCAGAGTACCCGAGTGGTCATAGTACCTTTAGTGGTGCTGGCGCTACCATTCTCGCCGCGATGGTAGGAGATGATACTGCTTTTGAGACACACTCACTGGGACTGCCTGGGGTTACACGGTCATTTGATTCTTTTTCTGAGGCCGCGAACGAAGCAGGTATGAGTCGTATTTATGGTGGTATTCATTTCCAGAAAGCAAACACGGAAGGGCTGGCGCTTGGTCGTAAGATTGCGACAGATATTTTGAATAATTTGCTGTTGGAGGTAGATGAGTCATAGAACTCAATAATAATCTAAATTACTTCCCGTAAGGGAAGTTTTTTAGTTGAGTGATATAATCTTTCATTTTACAGGGTTGCTGGAGGTGGTATACTCAACTTATATTTTTTAAGGATGTGTTATGGTTATCATTTTAGGATTTTATATTTTTACGCTCTTGTATAGTATTATTTTGCATGAGATCGCACATGGCTACGCTGCTCTTAAATTGGGCGATCACACAGCTAAAAACGAGGGTAGATTGACGCTTGATCCAGTACCTCATATTGATCCACTTGGGTCTATCATTTTGCCTGTGGCGATGGCGATGACTGCGGGGTTTGCTTTCGGGTGGGCAAAGCCTGTGCCGTATAATCCTTATGCTCTTAGGTTTCCGAAGTGGGGACCGTTTATTGTAGCGATTGCCGGGCCGATTACAAATTTTGTACTTGCTATTATATTTATGGTGTGTGGTGCGCTGCTCCCAGCGTCAGCAAAGACGGAAACTATAAATGCGCTCCTGGGTCGACAATGGGAAAATCTAGCACTTGTCGTCAGTGGAGATATAGCGAATATTTTTTTCCTGATTTGCGTGATGGCAATTTTTTGGAATGTACTCCTGGGTCTTTTTAACTTACTACCGATACCGCCACTTGATGGTTCTAAGTTAATCGCGACGTTTGTGGCGGTACCAGATCATATTTGGCGATTTTTGGAGCAGTGGGGCTTCTTTATCATTATTGGATTGTTTGTATTTACGCCAGTAGGTGGTTATTTTTCTGGATTTCTTGCACAGGTACTCTCTATTATTTACGGCATGATGATCTAATATTATGGATATAAAAAAGATTTTACTGGAGCATAAGCGGGATGTAGATCGAATTCTAGAGGAGTTTCTTGAGCAGGAGCTGAAACTGCTATCAGCCGATGAAAGGATTGATGTATTAATCGATCATGCGCGCACGATAATACTGTCTGGAGGTAAGCGTATCCGACCAATTATGATGCTTTATGGGTACAAAGCCGCCGGTGGGCAGGATGATAAAGCGCTGTTGCGAGCAGCAATCAGTATAGAACTTATTCACAGTTTCTTGCTGATGCATGATGATGTGATTGACCAAGATGAGATCCGTCATAACACACCGACGCTTCATGCTTTTGCTGCGAGAGGTATTAAGCGTCTTCACCCTGCCTATGATGCAGATCATTATGGTAAAAGCGCGGCGATTGTTATCGGAGATGTACTTTATGCGCTTGGCAATAAAGCGCTCTTTACGTCGGATTTTCCTCCGCATGTATTGATCGACGTTCTTACGGTGATGCAAGATATTGTCGCAGATACCGGTGTCGGTGAGATGCAAGATGTGAATTTTGAGACACAAACAGACCTCACAGAGAAAGGTATTATGTCAATGTACGAACGTAAGACAGCGCGCTACACATTTGAAGGACCGCTTCGTATGGGTGCTGTATTGGCTGGTGATGGATCATTTATGAGTGATGACATTGTTAGTTATACGACATCTCTTGGGCGCGCTTTTCAGTTGCAGGATGATCTTTTGGGTGTTTTTGGAGATCAAAAAAAGACCGGTAAATCTGTCGGTTCAGATATCGCAGAGGGCAAAATGACAGTACTTATGCTCCATGCCTATAATCATGCAGATCAATCAAATAAAAAACAGTTACTGCAGTTGGTGGGAAAGAGTGATATATCAGCTGAGGAAGTGTGTGTTGTGCAAGATCTTTTAAAGAGGGTTGGTTCTTATGATTACGTGCGCGATTACGCTCAGAGGGAAGTGGTTTCTGCGCGCGCTGCGCTAGCGGCGTGTACGATGGATCCGGGCGTGTTTGCTTTTTTGGATGGATTAGCCCTCCACTTAGAAAAAAGAGAAGTTTAAACTAAAAAAATGAGTACAGTTGATATGCATCCTCATCATATAGCGCTGATCCCTGATGGTAATCGGCGGTGGGCGCGCGAGCGTGATCTAGAGCCATGGATCGGCCACCAAAAAGGAGCGGAAACATTAGAAGTCTTATTGCGCGCAATTTATCAAACGGAGGTTGATCATTTCACAGTGTGGGGCTCTTCACGTGAAAACCTCACCAAGAGACCGCTGAGAGAAAAAAAGGAATTACTTGCTGTCTACGCAACGCATTTTAAGAGGTTGCTTGAGAGTGATATCTTGTACGAAAAAGATGTGTGCGTTCGCGTGTTGGGCGCGTGGCGCTCATCTTTTCCTGCAGAAATGATTGATCTTATTGACCAGCTTGAATCCTCCACAGCATCACATCGCACACGTCATCTTAATATCCTTCTTGCTTACAGTGGTGATGAGGATATGCTTGATGCAATTAATATGCTTGTAGAAAAAGGGGATTGTGTGGATCGCGATGACCTTAAGAGCGCTCTTGTAACGCGGTATTTGCCACCAGTTGATTTGATGATTCGCACTGGGGGAGAGCCACATATGAGCGCTGGATTTTTGATGTGGGAGCTTGCTAATGCAGAGTTTTATTTTTCAGACCTGTACTTTCCAGATTTTCAAGAGAATGCTCTTGCTGCAGCACTCCACGACTTTGCGGAGCGTCGTCGTAAAAAAGGATCATAAGCTGGAAGAGGGTAATGCGGAAAAAGATCATGGTACAATACATAATATTAATTCAATGCGCCGATAGATATCTGATCTACGACTATGATGTATCAAAAAAATAAAAAGGGAACGACGCCATTTAAGTCTATTAATCAGCGGGAAAAATTTGATGTCACGTTCGAGCAGCGCTACCGAGCGATGCTTTCAGATGCGGAGCGTATGGAGCGCATAGAGCTCGTGTCTGCACGCTTAAGTGAAAAGTATGGAAGCTACGAAGCAGCAAAGTTGTTTGTTGATTACCTACGCGCTACAGATGAAATTTTTGCACGTGCGCAGGATGAGGACTGGACGGTAGAACTTACAGAGCAAAAAATGATCGAAGGAGAGATTCTTTTGATGTCACGGCACTCGGGTATCGATGAGCAAGTTTTCTACAAAATTTATGATGATTTTCAAGCACTTGATGATAGTGCGCGTAAAGTGCAGATTGCTGCTAAGTTGCTTATAGAAAAATATGAAGAAAAGTGTTTTGAGGAATGCATTCAATTCATAAA
This sequence comes from Minisyncoccota bacterium, assembly GCA_020629675.1. GTDB lineage: Bacteria > Patescibacteriota > Minisyncoccia > Moranbacterales > JAHDCW01. The sequence continues at coordinate 4,643 of JAHDCW010000040.1, forward strand.
TTACATCAAAGACTACCTCCTTATTTTTTCCGAAGCAATTTCAAATCATCTTACGCTAGATGAAACTAAGGAGAAAATTATCAAAATGCGGATGCGTGTTTTGGCGGAAAATAGTGATACTCCGGTGCATATCTTAGAGAGTATTTATCGAGAGTTTGATGAGCTTCTTAGGCAGTCGATGTAAAAGCTTGACATTCTCAAAAGATCTGCTAGAGTTAGTTAAGTCTTCTGTTATTTCATATGCCGTGTATAAGACGTGCACAAGTTAAAATTAGTTTTTAAGATAAGGTGTTGACAATATTTTAAAATCGAGTACACTATATAACACGTTACACATTGACAGAAAAATTAGTGGGGGAAGAATACATCCTTGCGCACGCTCCGATGACGGAGATGAATAGGGATGTGTTTTTCTTTCGCCTCGAAAGAGGCTGATGAAAAATGATACTTTTACAATTGAAAATCTAGCAAATTAATCATAAAAGATTTTGTATTTTTTATGGTTAGTCCTAATAAAATTGTTCGCTCACTTTATGTGAGCAACAGCAATCTATCTTTTGAGTCAAATCAATTTTTACTTAAGGTCTTCGGACTGTGCGTATGGTGATTCATACATACACACTTAAATTAAGGATATGTTTTTATTGAGAGTTTGATCCTGGCTCAGGATGAACGCTGGCGGTGTGGATAAGGCATGCAAGTCGAATGGGTTTAGACCCATGGCAAACTGGCTAGTAACACGTAGGAATCTGCCCTGAAGTCGTGAATACCCTGGAGAAATCCAGTATAATACACGATGCCCTCTACGGAGGAAAGATTTATCGCTTCAGGAGGAGCCTGCGTCCTATCAGCTTGTTGGTGAGGTAATGGCTTACCAAGGCTATGACGGGTAGGGGGTGTGAGAGCATGGCCCCCAGCATTGGAACTGAGACACTGTCCAAACACCTACGGGTGGCTGCAGTCGAGAATATTCCACAATGGACGAAAGTCTGATGGAGCGACACCGCGTGCATGATGACGGCCTTAGGGTTGTAAAGTGCTAAAACTGGGATCAATGTACTGAGCGTACCAGTTGAAAAGAGGCTACTAACTCTGTGCCAGCAGTAGCGGTAATACAGAGGCCTCAAGCGTTATCCGGATTTATTGGGCGTAAAGCGTATGTAGGCGGACTTATTAGTCGCGGGTCAAATTTTTGGGCTCAACCCAGAAACTGCTTGCGAAACGGTAAGTCTAGAGGATATGAGAGATGACTGGAACTTATGGTGTAGTAGTGAAATGCGTTGATATCATAGGGAACACCCAAGGCGAAGGCAGGTCATTGGCATATTCCTGACGCTGAGATACGAAAGCGTGGGTAGCGAATGGGATTAGATACCCCAGTAGTCCACGCCGTAAACGATGCATACTCGACATATGGAGTATCGACCCTCTGTGTGTCCAAGCTAACGCGTTAAGTATGCCGCCTGGGAAGTACGAGCGCAAGCTTAAAACTCAAAGGAATAGACGGGGATCCGCACAAGTGGTGGAGCATGTGGTTTAATTCGATACTAAGCGAGAAACCTCACCAGGGCTAGAAACTTGGCTGCAAGGCATAGAAATATGCCCGCTTTCGAAGGTGCCAAGCAGGTGCTGCATGGTTGTCGTCAGCTCGTGCCGTAAGGTGTTCCCTTAAGTGGGGAAACGAGCGCAACCCTCGTCGCGTGTTATATGTGTCACGCGAGACTGCCCAGCCTTTTGTCTATAACATTTGTTGTAGGTGAGAGGCTGGGAGGAAGGCGAGGATGACGTCAAATCAGCATGGCCCTTGACGCCCTGGGCGACACACGTGCTACAATGGCTGGAATAAAGGGTTGCCAAACCGCGAGGTGGAGCTAATCCCAAAAATCCAGTCTCAGTTCGGATTGGAGTCTGCAACTCGACTCCATGAAGTCGGAATCACTAGTAATCGTGAATCAAAACGTCACGGTGAATACGTTCTCGGATCTTGTACTCACCGCCCGTCACGTCAAGAGAGCTGATAACACCCGAAGGTCCTGTTTCAAACCAGGAACAACGGTGGGATCGGTGATAGGGACGAAGTCGTAACAAGGCATCCGTAGCGGAAGCTGTGGATGGATCACCTCCTTTCTAGGGAGTATTGCTCGATCGTAAAAAATCGAGCCAAACGGTGTTAAGAGTTGAGAGTCAATCTTAAATTCTTAATCGCTTGTATGTCACTGACATACAGGTCGAATGCACTATAAAAAACGTGTCCGTAGAACCGACATGTGTGCATAAACTATCAAAAGATAGTATAGGACTAACCATATGAACTACAAAATAGTTCGATTATATTTGTGCTGAAGCATTTTTGTGTGAAATATATTTCACACATGAGTGTTTCCGCATAATGAATATTGAAAATTGAAGATAAGAAAAATTGTATGATGGCGTGGTGCGCGGGAAACATCTATAATTTTCAAGAAAACAACACATGTCTATTTTATTGTTTACAATAAGATAGATAAATAGGTTAATGCAATTTTATTTCGTATGTGCTTCGAGGCGCATACGCGAGTAAACATATTAATCATTCGTTTAACCGTCTTGATTACTTGCCGTGATCAAGACAAAGACAAAGGTGAAAAGAAATGGTTTTAATAAAAATACGTTTTTGTTAATTGCCAATTTCTTTATGCGATAGATATCGTAGACTTCATTTAGTTTCTAATTTGACTCAGAGGCGTTCGCAGAATGTCCCAAAGAGAGGTCGTTTCGGCGTTATGTTCGAGCGAGCACCATCGGCTGCACAGTTCTGTGCCTCTGAGTCAAATCTAACCAAGCCAGCACTTTATAGAAATGTTGGCTGGCTAAATGAAGTCTACGATTAAGAGAGAAAGGTTACGAAGGGCGTACAGTGGATGCCTTGGCTGAAATGAGCGATGAAGGACGTAGTTGGGTGCGATAAGCTTCGGGGAGTGACCAAACACACTTTGATCCGGAGATGTCCGAATGGGGAAACCCTACCGTTTTTTAGCGGTAACGTATAACTGAATACATAGGTTATATGAGCGTACTCTGGGAATTGAAACATCTTAGTACCAGAAGGAAAAGAAATTAATTAAAGATTCCGTCAGTAGTGGCGAGCGAAAGCGGAATAGTCTAAACCATCATGCTTGCATGGTGGGGTTGCGAGGTAAGCGTACTAGTTTAATCTGGGTCGTTATCATGCGTGTTAGTAGAAGACTCTGGAAAGTGTCACCATAGAGGGTTATAGTCCCGTACACGAAAACATACATATAAAGATGAGCTTATTCTCAAGTAGGGCGGGGCCGGTGAAACCCTGTCTGAATCTGGGTGCACTATCATCCAAGACTAAATATCATTTCAGACCGATAGCGAACTAGTACCGTGAGGGAAAGGTGAAAAGAATCCCGTAGAGGGAGGTGAAATAGAACTGAAACTGTATGCTAACAAGGAGTCGGAGCCCTATATGGGTGACGGCGTGCTTTTTGCAGAACGATCCAACGACTTAATTTTCTGTGGCAGCATAAGGTACTCTGTACCGGATGCATAGTGAAAGCGAGCCTTAACGGGCGTTTATTGTCGCAGGGATTAGACCCGAAACCGGGCGAGCTACGCATGAGCAGGGTGAACATGGTGTAACAACTATGGGAGGCCCGCACCCACTCGCTGTGCAACACGAGGGGATGACTTGTGCGTAGAGGAGAAATTCCAATCGAGCTCGGCAATAGCTGGTTCTCTCCGAAATATCTTTAGGGATAGCGTTGTGTAATAGTTATGGGAGGTAGAGCTACTGAATGAGTGTGGCGCCCGCAAGGGTAGCCCGCTTAACCAAACTCCGAATGCCTGTAACCGTATCACAGCAGTCAGTACCCCGGGGCTAAGCTCGGGGCACAAAAGGGAAAAAGCCCAGATCGCAGTCTAAGGTCCCAAAATCTATACTCAGTGGAAAAGGAAGTGAAGTTTCTTATACATCTAGGAGGTTGGCTTAGAAGCAGCCATCCTTTAAAGAAAGCGTAATAGCTCACTAGCCTAGAGACTTCGCGCCGAAAATGTAACGGGGCTTAAGTATAGTACCGAAGA
>JAHDCW010000041.1 GCA_020629675.1 Minisyncoccota bacterium
GCAAGGTGTATTACTCGCCAAGTTGGTTTAGGCCCGGATCAACAACAGCGCCTAATCTAGACGTGCCACCAGGTTCCACCACCTCAGCAAAGTTCCTATAGTATAGGCTAGTTTTTCTTATAAATCAAGACTTGATCTCGTTGATGCTATTGCAAAAGGTTTATGTGTGTGATCTAATACTAACAGTTTTTTTAAAGGAGATTTTCATTGTGTATAAAGTAGATAAGGGCTTTCAAGAGGGAGACGGTGCAAGCATGGTTTATCTGCTATTGGTGAGCATCTTTGCTTTACTGGCTCTCACGGCGCATTTGTCTTACATGGGAGAATTGATTCCCGCAGTTAAGCTTCTGGTAGTTGCTAGTGTCATCTTCTTGGCTGTGCCGGTGATTATGCATTTTCATCCAAGTATTATCTTGCGAGAAAAAGGATCAGGTTTATTTTTAGAGGTGTCGACCGTGATTAGCTTAATTGCTGGGGTGGTGTTGATGTGTGTGTTACGTGGCCAAGATGGTGAAATACCGATGAGGCAATTTCTTTATTCAAAAATGAGCATATTTATGATAGCTCACCTCCTCGCCTTAGTTGTAGTGGCTGGCTCTCTTTATAGCCGAAGGCGTAAAAAGTCACTTGAATAAATATAAAAAGGCATCTTGTTGCAATAAGATGCCTTTATTTTTTATGCGCCAAAGAGTTTTTTTAAGCGTTCAACTTCCGGTCCAAGCGCACCATCATTGTCATATTCCCCATGATGGCGTGTAGCGTCTCCGTAGGTGTGTTTAGTGTGATCAATGTGGATGCTGATATGGATCTGGCGACCCTCTGTGCGGATATACATGTGAAATCGGGGATAGCCTCCTTGGGCGAGCTCGCGGACAAAGCTCATCTCACCAGTGTCAACATGGCGGTCAAAGCGATAACCAGAGCGACGCATGGCCATGGTGGGATTTACACGTGGGTTTTCAATTGTAAATTTCATAGAGATAAAGTTATATCGGTAGTATGAAGGATTTTAGTTATTTGTAAAGGATTGACATTTTTAATAAAAAATGATAATTTGATGTCTAGTGTAAATTCCTGCACTTGTATATCTACAGGAGAAAGTAATGAGAAAATCTGGGTTTATCTCGATATTGTTTTTAATGCTCTTTTCACAATCACTACTCGCAGAAAATGCTGACGGGTTCGAAATTGAAGGAGTTAAGTTCCATGCTCTTCTTAGTGAGGTTTCAGATATGGCTTTAAGGGAGGGTGCGAAAATGACCACAAGGGTCTGTGAAAACTCTAGCTACAGCTTAATTTCATTGGTAGACTCACGAAGCCGCGCTGCGTCCTTGGTGCACCAGGGGTCTGCAATCGCTTTACAGATGATTACATATGAGATTGATTCTGGGATGCAAGAATTAGTTCAACATCGAGAGGGGTACCTGAATCATGAGGAAGCGAGGGGGATGTTAGATGATGTCAATCACCTAAATTTTACAGTAATGGTAAACATGGCATCTTGCTATCAAGCATACCTAAGTCATCATAACTCTCCAAGAAGTTCTTGAGTGTGAGCTGCGTGCACATCTTGTGCAGGCAGCTTTATTTTACCCAATGCTTCCCACGCATTTTTTGATCGTCTTCTTTTTGTTTGGAGGCGATTTTTTCTTTGGCTTGTGTTCGGATAGCTGATAGTTCTTGGTCTTGAAGTACGCGCGCCTTTTCCTGGAGGATTTCGAGGGTGTTGAGGCTTGGGTCTTCGATAACGTCTGCGAGGAGGGCATCGAGGATCGCACCAATTTGTGGCCCTGGTTTAAATCCCATATCTCGGATCATGATGTCACCATTGAGTTTGAGCATTTTGACGTTGACAGGGTCGTTGCTGACTTTGTCGATCATGTATTCGAAATGGCGAAGCTTATAAGGTTTGGCTTTTTTGGTACCTGAGCCAAGTCGGTCGCCGATGCGGATGTCCATGAGATCCTTCATATTTTCGAGGCCTACTTTTTTGATGACGCGTCTTACAGCTGCTTCTGTGACCTCATCAACGCTGTAGTAAAACATATGATTACGCACGAGGAGGCTAGCGTGGTCTACGACCTTTTTAGGAAAGGTGAGTCGCTTCAGAGCTTTGCGCGTGATGCGCTCCCCGATGTATTCGTGGTTATAAAAAGTAGCGTTTCGACCGGTGCCACGCTTTGATTCTGGTTTGCCGATGTCGTGCATAAGTGCGGCTAGCTTAACGCTGAGCTTGGTACTCGGACACGTCTCACAGGAGCGCAGATTGTGCTCCCAGACAGTGAAAGTATGATGATGGTTTTGCTCAACGTCGATGCCGTCTTCGAGCTCAGGGAGGAAGTGTTGGAGTAAGCCTGCACCGGAAAGAGTTTCGATCCCACTGCGTACATGCTCGCTCATCACGACGCGTGAGAATTCATCGCGGATACGCTCCATCGATACATGTTGGATGAGCGCAGCGTTGGTGATGATTGCATCGTGAGTGGCTTTTTCGATCATGAAGTTCATCTCTGCGCTGAGACGTACAGCGCGCATCATGCGAAGAGCATCCTCATTAAAGCGCTCATTTGCATCGCCAACAGCACGTAGCATACCGTTTTTTAAATCACTCAGCCCATTATAAGGGTCTATGATCTCACCATATACATCCATCGCCAGGGCATTGATCGTAAAATCACGACGCGCTAGATCCTCGGTTAGTGTATTTGCAAAGGTGATCGTGTCTGGTCGCCGTCGATCTGTGTAGGAAGACTCTGTGCGATAGGTGGTGACTTCGATTATGTCGTGCTCGCGACCTTCTTTACCGTGGGGGAGAAATGGATCGACTTTTACACCCACGGTACCGAAATCATTTTCGTAAAAACTATCTGGAAAAAGTGTGATGATTTCTTCTGGCTTGGCATTGGTTGTCGCATCCCAGTCTTTTGGGGGCTTTTCCCTAAGAAGATCACGCACACTACCACCCACAATATAGGCTTCGTGACCTGCTTGTGTGAGAGTTTTTAATACTGAGGCTACTTCTTTTGGTATGAGATATTTCATAGTATGTATCTTACCGATATTTACAAGGCTTATCAAGCTCTCTTTATTACTTGCATAATATCAATAAAGTGATAATATACAACGTTCTTTCAAAAGAGGAGAAAGCAGTGTCAATTTCTATTATGTCGTGGAATATTTTATGTGAAAGTGACTTTAAGGGGGTTGAGTTTTCATGGGAAAGAAGGAAGGAGTACGTTACTTCGCATATCAAGAAAAATGTGAGTGACTCTTGCTCTCAAGTGTTTTGCTTTCAAGAAGTCTCACTAAATCGTGATCATACGCAGCTCAGTGATTTGAAAAGACTTTTTTCTGACCGTTACGATGTTTTTGTGAGGAGGTACTTGAAAGATTGGGGTCTCGTTGTTTTTTCTGATAAAGAGCTTGATCTGCGATATAGGGACCATTTTTCTGATCGTTTCCTGATACTGGAAAATAAGGATATGTGTTTTGTGAATACACATTTTCCAGTTAGTCTCAATGATCGCATCTGTGTGGGAGAGTGGCTTAGGTCAATTTATGATTCAAGTGATAAAAGTTTTATCGCTTGTGGTGATATGAATATGTTTCCTGATGATGGCGGCTCTAGAATAAGAAGTCATTTATGTAGCACCGGTCTGAGGGAGGTGGATCTATATACACCTCAAGGCGAGCTGGCCGTAGAATCATTCAGAGGATATCCGAGAGATGGCTTTTATGGCAAGTTATCAATTCGTCCAATTGATTGCATCTTTATCTCACCAGAAATGAGAGCTTCCAATGTGGTGGTTGATGATGTGAAAAAATTATATGTCCAGGGGGAGTATTTTGGAGCGTCAGATCATTTTGCTCTTACTGCAAGAATATGGAGTGTTAGGCCTACGAACACTCAGCGATAATTTGCTGAGTGTTTTTATATAGGCAAAAAATTAATTTTAAATATGGATCATTGACGCCTATGATTTTACATGCTAGCATGTAAGATTATTTGATAAGCAAAAAGAGATGAAGTTAATTACATTTGATGAGATTATCACACCCCTCGTAGATAGTGAGCGATATAGAAATCTAGGACTATTTCTTCGTGAGAATGACTTCATAAAAATAGCTCAAGGATCCAATACAAAGCATCAGGCGTGGGAGGGTGGACTTATGGATCACTATTGTCAGGTTGCCTCTTTGATGAATAGAAGTATATCTGATGCGGAAAAATTTGGGTTAAAAATGGATTTTTCAAAAGCGGATCAATACGCGGCTATTGTAGCTCATGACTTTGAAAAAATATTTAAGTATTCGACGTCCGAAGCTCAAAAAGAGTACGATTCCCTAAAGGGGGACAGTGAGGACGAAATAGTCTTTGTGCAAAAATACTTTAATAAACTGCATGTTTACCCAACTGATGAAGTGTGGAATGCTGTACAGAATGCACATGGTGAATTAAAGCATTATGATCCTCACTTTAGTGTTGCGCATCAATTAGCTGCGCATTTGCATGGTGCGGATTGGCTAAGTGCGCGGATCTACAAACATCATGACAGTAGATTTCAGCTAAAAAAATAATCGCAAAGCTAAAACAAAAACACCTACCAAACGATAGGTGTTTTTTATTGAGAGATCAGATTAACTCAGTGAACGAGGCTTAATAATTTCTGTGTAGATGTGAAACATGTCTCCTTCTTTAATCTTGGTGTCTCCTGCAAAAACGATGCCGCATTCCTTTCCTTTCTTTACTTCATCGATGGCCACCTTATTGTGCTGTAGCTCTGCGAGGTCACCGGTGCCTATTTTGCGAGCGCTCTCACCTTCACCTCGATATACATCGATTTTGGCATGCTTCTCCACAGCTTTACCAGAAGTGACCTTGCCGCCGACGATCATGCGATCACGTTCCGTGCGAAAGAGCGCGAGTACTTCTAGTTTTCCGATATCAGTGCGCTCGATTTCCTCAGGGAGGAGGTCGATCATTTTTTGCTTAATATCCTCGACAAGTTCGTAGATGACTTTATACGTTTTGATCTCGGTATCATCACCTGCTAGACGCTTTGCCACTGCGTTTACTTCTACGTTGAAACCATAAACGGTAGCGCCGGTGCTTTCGGCATGCTTTACGTCTGACTCTGTCACGTTACCAACGCCAGTGTCGACATAGTTAACCATGACTTTGCCTTGTGGGATGTCGCCGAGGAGCTGTTCGATCGCTTCCACTGAGCCGTGTACATCAGATTTGATAATGATGTTGTAGCGAGGGATGTCAAGATTGTCATTAACGCTTTTGACGTTACGCTTACTACCACTGAGCCGCTCAGCTGCTTCTTGTGACTTGAGGCGTGCGTTACGCTTAGCATCTGCGACCTGGATAATATCGTTAGTCTGAGCTGTATCGCTGAGACCATACACTGTAACAGGGGTAGATGGAGTAGCCTTTTCCATGGAGCGACCCATAAAATCCTCCATGCGACGGATACGTCCATATGTTTGACCAACTGTGACGTCCTGTCCCACCTTGAGTGTTCCTGTTTTTACGAGAGCTGTAGCAACTGGTCCCTTTTGTGGATCTTTGTGTGACTCGAGGACAACTGCGAGACCGTCACGGTTTTTGTCTGCAGTAAAGTCCTCTACCTCAGAAAGGAGGAGGATACTCTCGAGGAGTTCCGTGATGCCAAGCTTACTCTTGGCGCTAACTTCATTGGCCATAATTGTGCCACCCCATTCTTCGATCAGGAGATCATTTTCTGCAAGTTCTTGTTTGACGCGGGCAGCGTTTGCTTCTGGCTTGTCGATCTTATTAATCGCAACAATTGTCGGGATGTTTTTTTCTTTGAGATAGGTGATAACCTCTTTGGTCTGCGGGCGTACACCATCATCTGCAGCAACTACAAGAATGGCAATATCCGCAATCGATACACCGCGCTCACGCATCGATGCAAAGGCTTCATGACCAGGTGTGTCGATAAAGGTGATTTGTTTACCTTTCTTTTTTACTTGGTATGCAGTAATGTGCTGTGTGATCCCGCCATGTTCGTCATCGGCTACCTGTGCTTTACGAATCGTATCAAGAAGGGTGGTCTTACCATGATCAACGTGACCGAGGATGGTCACAATCGGTGCACGCTCATCGAGTTTTTTGTCTGATTCTTGCTCTTTACTGCAGATTTCCAGAAGGCGTTCTAGTGTGATCGTCTCATCGCTACCGATTTCAAGGTCTTCTTCGACGCTATAGCCAAGATCGGCTGCGATAATGGTAGCTGTATCAAGATCGATTTCCTCATTGATTGTCGCCATGATCCCACTTTTCATGAGCTCTGTGATAACGCTCGTCACCGGCAGATCTAAAATTTCTGCAAATTTTTTGACTGTGACGGTGCTGGGTATTTTAACTGTTTTTTGGTTGCTCATGTTGTGTAAATATAAAGACGATAGTACAGATCAGATTATCATGTTTTCTCTTATCTGTAAAGAAAAATCGCCCCTTAGGACGATTTTACTTTTTGATAATCAGAAAGAGATTAGCTCATGAGTTCATCTAGGAAGGTCCAGAACTCATCATTACCCTCGATATCTGCCACACACTCGGTTGCTTCCGCCTTCATGCGTGCATGTGGGTGGAGAGCTTCGAGTGGGAAGTGACGATAAACCCATCGTACGTCCTCACGTGTTTCTACGAGATCTTTGAGAGTTGCGTGGAGACGTGTACAGAACGGACAATCAATATCAGAGTATTCAATAATTGTGAACTCTGCATTGTTGTTGCCACGAACGTGATCATCGCCTGTAATCTCTGAGACAGTTATGTCTGTCGCTTTCGGAGAAGCGTCAAAGTCATTGAGGATTGCTTCGATTGCTGTGCGAGGCTGAGCGCCGTTAAGTACGACATACTCATTACCGCGCATCACGAGGCTGTATGGTGTTCCTTGTGCGCCAGCATCAGCAGCTTTAGCGATCTCGTCTTGGACTTTCTGCTTGAAATCACCGTCATCGATACATTTATCTAGCTTTTTGACGTTTACGTCAGCAGCTTCGGCAGCTGTGCGGACTACCTCGCGTGGGTCTGCGCCCATAGAGGGTTGTGGTGCAGGATCGCCATAGCTGTCACCGCCACCGCGGTTGTTATCTACAGCGACACGTGCACTGCTTGCACTGTCACCGATTGCGACATGACCAGCGGCCATACCGGCAAATAGCCCAAAAAACACAATTGCGAATGCAGTCATTGCACCCAGCCAAAAGGTTTGTTCTCGAAATACTTTCATACCTTTATTTACAATTTATTATTACGTATTCACAGTATAAAGTGAGCTCGTTTTTTCCGCAAGAGTAAAGTTTGCTTTACATTATCCACAGGTTACCGATGACATGGTATACTGCCAGTACAAAATTACATCACACTACATGCATACGATTACCACAAAACTCATAGCCAAAGCTGAGATAGCTGAGGGTACATATCAGTTTGACTTTGAGCAGAAAGACTTTGACTTCACAGCTGGGCAATATGTCATCGTAGACATCGACCATCCGCGCCATAAAGATCAAAACCGTAAATTTCGCTCACTTTCGATTGCGAGTGCACCACATGAGGATATGCTTACATTTATAATGCGCTCATCAGATAGTGGGTTTAAAAAATCACTGGTCGATATGGAGCCAGGGGAGACTGTGACGGTCAAAGGTCCACTGGGACACTTCACGCTTCCGGAAGATGTCCATACACCGCTTGTCTTTTTGACAGCGGGGGTTGGTATTACGCCGATTCGCTCGATGCTTCGGGATCTGATTTATCGTCAGGAAGATCGCTATGTCATTCACTGCGATTCTAATCGCCTCGTCGAAAGCGCGCCATGTCTCAAGGAGATGCAGGATATCACGTTGCCACACTATACGTACCATGGAGTGATCACTGATGACCCAGAAGGGTGGGAAGGATACGCTGGCTATATCAACGCTGCGCTCCTCGAGGAGTGTATAGATTGTTTTTCGGATGCGCTTTTTTATGTAGTGGGTACCAAAGGATTTATAGATGGAATGAAGGACACTCTCAAAGAACTCGATATCCCAGACGGTAGGGTGATCGTCGATAACTTTGGTTAATAAAAAAGTCTCGTAACAATGTTACGAGACGTTACAGTAGAAAACCTCAACTAAATGAAATTGAAGACTGTGTTTGTAGTGCCCGGCTTAGGGATAGATGCAAGCGCGAAGGGGTAGGTAAGTACTTGTGCAGCAAACAGGGAATCTGAATTAGAATTTGCAGTTTCAATATTGACATTGATTTTTAGGGTTCCCTCTGTGATTTCACATGAATCAATTTCGACGCTATATCCAGCCGTACTTTGTTCTCCTAGAAAGACGCCTATGATATCAACTTCATCAAAATTGATTTCAGTGGACAGTTGGATTTCCTCTTGAATTTCATGATCCTGTAGGAATTTGCGCCACTCTTCCTCTGATTTTATATGAGCGTTACATCTTCTTGTTATGCGCAGTTCTGTGTCAATTGTTGTGGGTTCGATTTTCACTTTCCACTCCTTTTTTGATGGAGATTTTACTATACCAATAAATATGAAAAAGTAAATAGG
>JAHDCW010000042.1 GCA_020629675.1 Minisyncoccota bacterium
CACAATCATACGGTTTTTTGTTTTGCAAAAATAGGTGATCAGTGAGGAGAATTGAACTATGATAAAATTATTCATATAATTTATACAAAAAGAATGAAAAAAAATCCTTTTGGTTCAGATGGTTGGACACCAGAGCACATTATCTCACTTAAAGGTAAGGCATTTTTGATTACAGGAACGACGAGTGGTACAGGATTTGAGGCATCAAAAATTTTACTCTCAAAAGGAGCGAGAGTGGTGATGCTGAACCGTAATCCACAAAAGTCAGAGGTTGCGATTGCAACACTCAAGCAGGAGCTCGGTAGCGATATTGAAGCTTCATTTATAAAGACTGATTTGTCAGATCTTGATTCCGTACGGAGGGCAGCAGAGGAAATTATCAAAACTATTCCTCGCATTGATGCGCTTATATGTAACGGTGCGATCGCCCAAGTACCAAAACGAACACTTACTGTCGATGGTTTTGAAAGTCAAATGGGCACAAACTATTATGGACATTTTCTACTGCAAGGCCTACTCTTTCCACTTATCGAAAAATCTCAGGGGCGCATCGTAACTGTTGGCAGTATGGGGTATGACATGGGTATTAAGACCATCAATTTTGATGATCTAAATTGGGATGAGGGGTATACGCCCAATAATGCGTATAGCCAAAGCAAGCTCGCGCAGATCATGTCTGTCTATGAGCTTCAAGCTCGGTTGGAAAAAGCTGGTAAAACTGATGTGAGAGTATACGCCTGTCACCCCGGCTCTTCCAGAACATCTTTGATCACTACGAGTGGTAGCTTGGTCATGCGATTTTTATTTACTCTAATGAGGCCTTTGACGCAATCAGCTGAAAAAGGCGCGTATCCAGAGCTTATGTGCGCAACAGAAGAGGGTCTCGATCAAAAAGGATTTTATGGACCTACGGGGCGAAGTAATTGGGTTGGCCCAGTTGGAGCGCATGATATAAAGCCACACGCCAAAGATAGGGCTATCGCTGAGAGGTTATGGGCTGTATCCGAAGAAGCTACAAGTTTTACATGGGAGCTCTAAGTCATATATTATGGATATACTAAAAATAGCCGTCGATTGGGCCAAGGCTGAAATTTTCTCATCGATGTTTTTTATTGCCTTTGGAATAATTTTTTTATTTGCCTGTATTTGTCTATGGCAGCTAGGAAAGACAGATCTCGCAAAAGCATATATTATCCCTACGTTGATTGCCGGTATAGTGCTGATGACCATCGGAACGGGACTAGTTATTTCCAACAAGTGGCGCATCGCTCATTTTCCACTCCCCTATAACGATAATGCTTCTGCCTTTTTGCAGTCAGAAATGAGTCGCGTCGAGCAAACTCTTAAAGAGTATAAGGTGCAGGTATTCACTGCTATCCCTCTCATCATTATTGTTTTGGCAATACTGATTATATGTACGCATACAGCAACCTGGCGCGCGGCGAGCATTACTGCAATTGCTGTTTTAATAGTTATATTGTTGGTGGACGGGATGGCGCACTCTCGGCTTATGTCTTATAAGGAGAAGCTATTACAACAAGAGAAAGAATGGGGTGGTTCTGAGTGACGCGACAATATTTGCTGTGGGTACCATTTCTAATGGATTCTACGCGCAGGAGTAAATATCTCTAAGACCCTCCACTGTCTGACTTAGATATTGACATAATAATAAAAAATTGTTATTTTGTAGAAAGTTTCTTATACATCAGGAGAAAAAATTGATTGAGCTTTCGTTATTAGTTCATATCCTTCCTCAGGAAACAAATAAGGGTAAAGATATTAAAGTTGCTGGAGAAGTATTGAGGGCTGAAGAAGTCTTGCATGAAGAGGGTATTGTTGTTCTTCCAGAGTCTAAAGCTGCAGAAGAATTGGCTGTTAAAATGGTTGGAGAAGACATTTGGCGATGGGCAATGGAAAATACAGAGATTGCCCAAGAAGAAGATTCGTCAGAATTTTATCCTAAAGTGGTCGACCACAGAAAGGATGCGGTCGTAAAAATGAGTAATGCATGTGACAAAGCAATCGAAGTAGCAGTGCGCTACGGAGGCTCAGCTGAGCCACACCATTTGCTATGGATTATCGACCAGATGGTTCGACATCTTGCAGGTGATGAGGGGAGATATAATGAAATTGTAAGAGTGGCATGCGCTTCAGAAGATGGTACGGATGAGAGTGCTTACGAATGGCACGTTGGCATAGCACCGTAGAGAATGAGAAATTACTAACACTAACCTACCGTGGAAAACCTTCCATTTGGTGGGTTTTTTTATTTCTAATAAATCTAACATCTTCCACTGTGAAGCGCGTAGTAAATATTGACATAATAACAAAAAAATGATAATATTAATGTAGTGTTATTTTGTTACCTTAACGCATGAGGGCTTATCAATGCAAACACGAAACATGCCTATTCCAAAGGCAAAAAGGGCTCAATTTGTGGAAGTTGCAATTGCTTGTAATGCTCGCAATATTGAAGTGTACACCTGGGGTGAATCTGGAGTTCTACGAGTAGCATACTTGATAGATGATGTTAATGATGCAAACCAATTTGGTGAGCGGTGGCGTCGTTTAACGACACCAATCGTCGAAATCGAAAGATCGGCGCAAATTCGCCGGTGGAATAAGGTGATGCGACAATTGAGGTCTCAATTGTCAAAGTATGGTATCAGTCACATTTGCGGAGGCAAAAAATGTTAGAAAAACCAGGCGGAGATGCATCTCCATGGGAGAAACTCGGCTACGGATTTTGTATGATGGATGATGAACGAAAAGAAACATGCATACACTGCCGAGAAGAGTGGTATTCAAAACACTATAAAGACGGTGTCTGTCATTCTTGTGGGCAAAAGGGGTTACCAGGCAGATCTGTCTTATATCAACGAAAAATGTTGAAGAATAGGGCTGTGTCGCTTATTCCATTAGGCGTAGCACTGTTGGTGTGGCTTATGTTGGGATAATATGTGCATCTAGCACAATGGGGTAGATGTGAAGATGGTACCTTGGTCATACTTTTAGGGGTTATAAAGAAAACAATGCATTGTCTATGATCAACTTGGGACAATCAATAGCTAGCGCTCGGTAATCGTCACCAGCGCTAGTTTTTTATTAAAAGGGCGGTAATTTCATGTGTGAGATATGGTATAATTTCACTTGTAAATAAAAATAAAATAAAAATGAAAAAAGAAATTGATTCGCACTTTGCAATAGCAGTTGTAGCCTTGGTTGCGGCATGTTTAGGTGTAGCTTTTGCGCTTATTCACTTCAGCTAGTTTTGATTACAATTTTCTAAAAAACACTTCGCGGGAGGTGTTTTTTTATTGTGAAACAGGCGAATAGTTACCTTGACAGAAATTTTTTGGAATGATAAATATTAGTAAATCATTTTTGGGGAGGAATTTTTGATGGAACGTTCTTTTGAATACATAACTGATGATGATTTGGGGTGGTTGTGTGATCTGACGAGGAAGGATATTGCTTTATTCTTTGAGAGAAATCCTAGGTATCAAGAGTATAAAGGTGAGGAGGTATTAATAGCTTTATGTCAGGGTGCTGCGATGCATTACATAGACAGAGAAACAGGCGTCAAAGATTTTGATGTATGGGTTTTTTATCCAAAAAAAGTACTTGACTTACCTTATCGCCGTCGGGGACGCGTTGATTCTGGTCTTATACGCTTTGGGGTACCTCATGAGCTTGACTTATTGGGCTATGAGGGGCGCCAAGTTGATGTGATGATGCGAAGTGATTATCATTTTAACGACGTTGGTGCTGCGGAGGGCGTATTTTCTTACTTGTGCGAACAAGAGACAGTGAGTGCTACATTTCTTTCGCATAAGGCGGTAGTGGGCTTATATCCAGAGAGTGTTTTCAGTGAGGTTTTGTGGTGGCCTAATCAAGGATAAGGAGGCTAAGTATAAAAAGAGCTCTGTGTTGCACATGGAGCTCTTGTCTTATGCAACTCTTAAGATGGTATATAATAACAACAATGAACACTTTTACGTCTTATCTTTTTTTGTGCCTAACATTACTATTGCTCATTGGGGGTGGGTGGCTTTTTTATATCACGCAGAGAGTTGACCAGATAAATGCAGCAAACGGCGAAGATGGTGGTGTTATGGCTGCAGAAGCCGTGACACCCACAGAGATTCCTGCCGCAGAGACTATGGATGTGAGCGTGGTAAAAGCTGATGGTTTGTATGAGGTGACACTGTCTAGTGAGGGGATTACGCAGACACAAAAACTGCATGAGTTACTGGTGGATACCATTGATACGCAGAGTGAGGATGTTTTTAAAATCACCTTTTTTCGTGAAGGTGGCGTACCATTTACACGTGCTGATTATTTGTCAGTATTTGGACTTACATTTCCATCGTCGGGCGGGGATGATCTGTTTGGAGATGATCTCTCTCTGCATGTGTGGTATGACGAGCAGAGGCAAGAGTATTTTTTTGGTGCAAGTGTGGATTATGCAGAAGCTGCTGATGTGATCGACTTTTTGGCGTCAAAAGAATTGTATTTGGTCGATCATCTTGGCGCACTTTTGCCGGATGATTTAGATCATGGTAAAGCTCCAATATTTGCAGACGGCGCTCATAATGTTCATAAAATTCGCTATTATAATATCGATGATGTCCGAGGGTATTCGCTTGATTATGCGATCACGGATCAGTATGTCGTCTTTAGTACAAGTCAGGCAGCCATGCAGAGGCTTCTGGATGCGTCTTTTAGTGAGCCTTATGTTGCTGAGGAAATCTTAGAGAGAAAATCAGTGCTTTCATTTGGTATCAAGCGGGTGGATCCAGAGGTGATCCTGGATGGTCCCGGCACGAACATCGACTCTCCGGAGTTTTGGGTCAATCCAGTAACGGGATTGATGTCGCTATTTGTAAGTGATAAAAAGCATGACTTGATCGAGATTTGGAGTGCTCCTTTTGCGCCCAGTAAAGTGCAAACGCACGACCTTACTTTTGAGCCAAATGGTCTCGCGATCGATGCGCTCTCAAAAACACTCATCGTAGCAGATGCAGAAAATAAAAAGGTAGTGAAACTTTCTTTGCCGTCACTTGCCCGTATAGGTTCCATCGGTAGTAAAGACCTGGATGAAGGAGAGAATAATGTTGCCGCGCTGCGCCAAGGAAATCAAGTCATCGTCTTTGCGAGTGAGGACGAGACGGTTTATGGTTTTGATATGAATACGGGAGAGCGGCTTTATAAGATTAAGCCACCGGTAGAGGAGATAGAGGAAGTGCTTATCGATCCTTATTACAAGGTAGTATACGTGCCCGATGAGCAGGGGGGTGAGTCAGATAAAAACCCAGGCGGTCTGATCAAGGCATTTCACCTTGATGGACGGCCCTATGCGCGAAGCGGCGTAGTATCATTTGGAGCTGGTAAGTTTAGTGGCGATGGGGAGGGCGTCGCACTCTACCCCTGCATGGAGGACGGTCGTGATACAGGCAAAGGTTTTATGGTCTTTACCAACCAGGTGTTTGGTCCCGGGAATAGCTTTGAGTTTTTTGATCGACGAACGTGGCGTCACCTTGGGTCACTGGTGGTAAATGGAGTGATTGGTACAGATGGGATTGGTTCCTATGAGACGCCTACCAAGCAGTATCCTGATGGCGTCCTCTCGATGACCAATAATGACGCGTCAACAGCTATTGTGAGCTGGACGGATATCTTTGAGGTAACAGGTTTGTCATGTAACCGGTAGTACAGATTTATGAATGTAAGCAACGATCATCCAATATTTTAGAAGTATTTTAGGGACATATATCCGTGCTACGGTGATAAGGTCGAGCGTAAGGGTTACTCTAAAGAAAGTGTAGATGAGGTAGTTACATGGTTGATGGGCTATACCTCAGTGGAAATAAAGGGATTGCTAGAGAGTGATGTCACACTAGGCGCGTTCATAGAGCAGGCACCGCAGCTTAATCCTCTGCGCACTAAAATTATAGGTCGTATCTGTAGGCTAAAGCTGGATGAGCTAGAAGAGGGTCGGATGAAAGAGTTGCGATATCTCGACAAGCTCGTGGATGAAATAGCAGCTGGTAAATCAATGGATCAGATAAAACGTGTATCAAATTGATTGACAAATTTATCACAAAGTGATAATTTATACTCTGCGAATTAATTCTAATGAGTACTTTACAAGGGGAGAGGTGAATGTTTTATCAGGTAGGGGTATTTGTAGTAACAATTTTCTTTTCTGGGTTGATTTTGGCTCAGGAGCTAGGTGGAAATGAAGAGCGGCATGCTGGACAAGAGATGGCATGTTCTGAGGTTGATTTTGGCTCTACAAAGGTGGTGTCTAAAGGTAATTTTTTTGATGCCATTGGCAATATGCCGCTTGCAATCGTCCATTATGATGGGTCTACGCCAATCATCGAAATATCACTAAGTGTGAGTGATGATTATTGCGTCGGGATAGAGTCTGTAGATGGTGCAAATCAGCCTGCGGAAAGGTCTCAGTTACAAGAAATAAATTCGGTGTTCACAAACAATTCGCCCACGTATAAAAGTAATTCATTTGATGTCACATCAAAGTTTTCCTCTGGTTTGTGGGTTTTTGCGTGTGTGAAAGCTTCGGGGGAGTGCTACAGTGACGGGGTGGTTCTTTACGTGGGAACATCGTCATAGGATTAGGGTTTTAGACCCTGTCTCATGGCATATGATTGTGGGCTAGGGCTTGTAGGTTTACGTATTACAAAAGTCGGGTGATTATCATATTACTCGGCTTTTATAATTCTCAAATATGTAGTTAGTGTGGATATCTTTTTACGAATAGGTTCATTTTGGTGATATAATTTGCTTGGGGTATTGTTTATACTTTTTTATGTCGCATCCAGAAAACAAAAATATCTATTTCGTAAGTACAATCGTGTCTGCGATAATTGCAGGAATTGTACTTCTATTATTTTATTATCTCTGGTCTTCGCTGTTTGAGCAGACATACTGCGGCTTTCTTCTGTCCTCCTCGTGGACGGTGACACTTGGTGTGATTGTTTTTTTTGTGCTTTTTGCGGTAAGTCGCTTTTTTGCGGCAGTTGCACCACTTAGTGGAGCTTTTACAGGTGTGATGATTGCGTGGGGATTGAGCGCTCTTTTTAGTATTTTTTGTTATGGGGGGTTGATGTCTGGGCAGGATAGAGGAAGTCAAGACGTGCTGGAATATGCGCAGGGCATAGACTATGGCGATCCAGCTGTAGAGCGTTATATCCGTGAGACGGCTGAGTCTGCGATCGAGCGTGTCCAAGCTGAGGATGATGCGCGTGTGGATGGTGTAGGAGTAGCTCAGAGTGGCAACTCATTTGTCCAGGGAGGATTTAGCGCAGCAGCAGTTGATCATGCTCACAGTGTAGCTGAGCTTTTGGGCGGTGTAGTGTGCGACGGAGATGAGGTTCTTGTTTACGATGGGAGCTGGGATTGTGTTGGCATCGATGAAATTTTAGAAGAGGCGAACATCGATGTTGATATCGAAATTGCTGATTTGAGAGAGGGGAATCCTATCGCGACGGTTACAGATGAATCAGATGAAATTTTTGTAATCAATGAGACGATTACGCAGATCCAGGCCAATGACAATGGCACTTTTACATATGTAAACGAGACGGGTGAAGAATTTGAGATCAATGTGGGAAGCTTGGAGACAATTACGAGGATAACACTAGGCCCAGGTCCAAGTCAGTTTAGTTATGAGGATGAGAGTGGTAATATCACGACAGTTGATATGACAGCGCTCGAGACGACAACTGATTTGTCGGTCGACGCTGCCACTCAGACATTTAGCTTTACCAATGAGGATGGAGTGACTGTAACTGTAGATATTAAAAACTTGGAAACCACGACATCACTCACCAACGTCATCACCGGTAACCAAATCGGTACCTACACCGACGAAGACGGAAACA
>JAHDCW010000043.1 GCA_020629675.1 Minisyncoccota bacterium
TAAGCATGAATCCTAAAACTTGGTCAGACGCGAATAGTCATGTGATAGTTTTTTGAGTCCTTTTCCTTTAAACACCACACTCACCGTCTCTTCCCCATTTGCTACGACGATACCAACACCAAATTCTGGATGTTTAACCCGCGTCCCATCTGGAAAGGTCTGTGTAGGCAACCTTTTTTTGAGCGGCTTGCGTGGTACGACACTGAGATAGCCAGAGCTCATCGACAGCGCATCACTTTCTGAGCGCTCCACCTTATCAGCAGGCATCGCATCCAAAAAACGGCTTGGTGCATTAACCTGAATTGAGCCGAAGATGAGACGCTGCTGTGCATAAATAAGATGAACCTGCTTTTTAGCTCGTGTAATGCCGACATACATCAAGCGACGCTCTTCTTCCATCTCGTCATTGCGCTCGAGCGAGCGACTGTGCGGCAAAAGACCCTCTTCAAGTCCAGTTATAAAGACAATCGGAAACTCAAGACCCTTGGCGCTATGCAGTGTCATGAGGTGCACGACATCTTTTTCCTGCGCAACATTATCCACATCACTAGCGAGCGCTACTTCTTCGAGAAAAAGTGACAACCCTGACTGTGCACTATCATGCTTTGATGCAACAGAAAGCAATTCTTGGATATTTTCATGTCTCACCTCACCCTCCTCAGAACCATCGAGAAGATGTGCACGGTAACCACTTTCCTCATAAATATGAGTGATAAGCTCGATAAGCGTATTCTTTTCTAAAATATCCTCTGCTTTCTGGATAAAAAGTGCAAAATTGCGGATCACTTTTTGCTTACTCTTTGGTACCTCGGAGCTCTCCAAAGCCGGTGACAGAGCAAAGCTGACATAATCAACCTCCGCAGCACGCGCTCCATCAATCCACTGATCAAGTGTCTTAGCGCCAATCCCTCTCCGCGGTTCTGCAATTGCACGTGCAAGTGCGATGCGATCAAATGGATTTACGATCAGCGTAAGATAGGCCACAATATCTTTAACCTCTTTTCGCTCGTAGAACTTGATGCCTCCCACAATACGATACGGAACATCCATCCTAAGAAATGCCTCCTCTACTGCGCGTGATTGAGCATTTGTACGGTAAAGCACCACAAAATCACTATATGGCGCCCCGCTTTCCTTATGTTCATTTAGAATATTCCGTGTAATATGTTCCGCCTCATCTGTCTCACTTAGTGCCTCATGGATTATAATCTTGGAACCCTGTCCATGTGCTGTCCATATTTTTTTGTCTGTGCGCGCTGTATTTTCCTTGATGATCGCATCAGCCACATCGAGAATAGTTTGGGTTGAGCGGTAGTTTTGCTCCAATTTTATAGTCTGCGCGTTTGGGTAGTCTTTTTCAAAATTAAGAATATTTGAGATATCTGCACCGCGCCACTTGTAGATTGACTGCCAATCATCCCCCACCACAAAAATATTTTTGTGGTGTGACGCAAGTATTTTAATGAGCTTGTACTGAGCATGGTTAGTATCTTGGTACTCATCAACAAGAATATACTTAAAGCGCTCCGTCAGAAGCTCTCGCACACTATCGCTTTTTTCGAGCAGCGTAATCGTTAAGCGAATCAAATCATCAAAGTCCATGCTCTGTGCTTCTTCAAGGTATTTCTGATACCGATCGTAAAAAGCAGCGATATGCTCATCAAAGTAGCTATCTACTTGCGCGCGTAAATCAGCCGGCGTCATCAGATTATTTTTTGCGCGTGAAATTTGCTCTTGCACTGTGCGTGGTGCGAATTGCTCTTTGGAGATCTCCATTTCTTTGAGCACTCTCTTGACGAGCGCATGTGCATCGTATGCATCCAAGATCGTAAAGTTCTGCTGATAGCCGATGTGTGTCGCAAAATCTCTGAGAATTCGCACGCAAATACTATGAAAAGTCCCGATAAGCGGTAGAGCTTCGTGATCACCGATGATCTCGCGTACCCGCGTCCGCATTTCTCCAGCAGCCTTATTCGTAAACGTAACAGCCAGAATATTATGCGCAGATACATGACGTTCTTGGAGGAGATATCCGATCCGTCGTGTGAGCGCAGTTGTTTTACCAGATCCAGCCCCTGCGATGACCAAAAAAGCCCCGTCATCAGCAAGTACTGCTTTTTGTTGTGGTTCATTGAGGTTTTGGAGTAGGTCAGTCATAGGGAAATTTTGCAGTTACCTCCTAACTGTACCACAAATGCGCATTAGACAACCATGCCCAGGAGTGCTAGCATAAAATATGCGTTAAATACATTATGAACACGACAATTAAACATATTATTTCTGCACTTTTTGCTATTATCGCTATCAGACTAGGCGTTGATTACCTTTTTCAATCTGATATAGGGAACTTAACCCTGCGCAGCTTTTATTATGAAGCACTCCACACTGGACTTTTTTTTGCTTGGAATTTTTTGATAATTGGCCTCATTTTCGCCTTTTTTACGCAAAAAAGCTGGACATTCACTTATAATAAACTCCTTTATGTCTATCCGCTTATTGCATTACCACCCATCCTTGATCGACTAATCTCACATCACCTCTTGGATGATATGAGATTTTTTAGCTACTATCTCTATGCATCACCTGCCGACCTCCTCTCTGCCTATGTGACTTTTTTTGGCCCTGACCCTCACGATGGCATCACATATGGCACACGCATCATGGTTGCCTTTGCGCTTCTTTACTGCACATTCTTTGTTTGGCATTACACCAAAAGTATCCTACGCACACTCTTGGCGGTCGTTGCGATTTACACAGTATTTTTTATTATGAGCAGCACGCCCTCACTTCTGACTTATATCATACAACCAGTTGAAACATCTTTTAGCCGTGTTGACGAAGTTGACGTCGCGCAGCTGTTTACCTCAAAAACAAATATACTCTCTAATATTTCCCCGACAAATATCACCGCCACCAATCGGAAGATGAATCTTTTTTACATCATTTTTCTCTTACTTACGCTCCTTGGCATGATGCTGGTACATGATAGAAAAAAGTTATTTACAATCATAAACCACTTGCGACCCCTCCAGATGATCTATCATAGTGGCTTAGTCTTGTTTGGCATGATGCTCGCATCTATTTTTGTCGGTGGCGTGGTAATATTTGATGCATTTTCCGTGGTTGCGCTCTGCCTTCTTCTCCTTATTATTATCTGCGCATGGTCAAGCACTGTCTTCTTTAATGACATAGCTGATATTAAAATCGATACAATCACACTCAAAAACAGACCTCTCCCACAAAAACTTGTAACTATAGAGACATACAGATCATTAGGATTTATCACAATGACCTTCTCACTACTGGCACTTCCGCTTATTTCACCGCAGAGCACGTTACTACTTGCGCTTTACTTTGCACTTGCGTGGATTTACAATACACCTCCGATGCGACTCAAGCGCCTCCCTTTTATCGGCACTGCGATCGCTGCACTTGCCTCACTTATGATCATCCTCCTAGGCTTTGTTACCATCTCCCCCTCTCACAATCTTGAGAACTTCCCCCTTCGTATCGGCGGCCTCGTATTATTTGGGCTTTCTTTTGCGCTCATACTCAAGGACTTTCGCGATATCTTGGGCGACAAAAAAAACAGCGTTATTACTGTTCCTGTTCTCATCGGTGAGACTAAGGCGCGCCTCCTTGTGGCAGCTGGTATATTTATCTCCTTTCTTTTTACTGCCAGTCTTTTTAGTCGAGACACATCACTGATTTCTTTAGCGACAGGCATTACCTGTTATGCGCTTATTACATTTAAAAGAAACGATGATTTTCTCATCAAGAGTAAAGATCTTGTATCGACGATCTTTCTCGTTATGCTTCTGTTTGCCGCAGTTAGTGTCTGGTCACTTTTTATGAAAGGCTAATCACAGATCATCTCGCGAAGTTTGTGCCACTGGTCAAGTGACAATTCCTGGGCGCGTGCAGAGGGTGGAATACCTAGCGCATTAAAGGCTTTATCCAATTCCTCCTTATTACAGTGTAGTCCATTTGTGAGATTGCTAATTAACTTTTTACGCTTAGCACTAAATCCCACTCGCACAATCCGAAAGAAATCTTTTTCCTTGTGTTTATTATGTGGCCTACGAATACCTGAGATATGAAGTACGGCGCTGTCAACCTCTGGCGCAGGATCAAAAGAAGTACGCGGCACCTCGCGTACAATGGAAGGATTCCCAAAATACTGCACACTTAGCGCTAATAGACTCATCTCACCCGGCTTTGCGCAGATACGCTCAGCCACTTCCTTTTGCACCATAAGCATCATCTGCGATGGCTGCACCTCCGACTCTAGAAAAAGACGAATAATAAGTGAAGTGATGTAGTATGGTATATTTGCAATAACTTTATAGGAGTCTACGTCCTGCTCTCGCAAAAACTGCGCAATATACAACGTACGAATGTCTGCTTCAGTGATCGAGATATTAGAATGCCCACCAAATTTTTCTGTAAGCATAGGTATGAGATCACGGTCGTACTCAAGTGCATACACAGAAGCACCCGTATCAACAAGCGCTGCTGTTAGCACGCCGGTACCTGGCCCAATCTCAAGCACAGCATCATCAGCTGATACCGCTGCCGCTTTGATCATCTCTTCGACCACACCTAGGTCTGTGAGAAAATTTTGTCCCAGTCTTTTTTTAGCTTTCATACGTTTACTTTGATGCGCGGTATTGAATTGCCTCCGCGAGATGATTTTTTTCGATTTTCTCTGATCCTGCTAAATCTGCAATGGTCCGAGCTAATTTTATAATACGATGATATGTGCGTGCTGAAAACTGCATCTTCTCCGCAGCCGCACGTAGCAATGCCGTCGACACCTCATCAAGAGGTGCAAAATTTTTCATCTGCTGGTTAGACATCTCGGCATTTGTGACGATTCCCTCACTCTCAAATCGCGTTCGCTGCATGCGTCGCGCTGTTTCGACCCGCTCACGAATCATGCTACTTGACTCACCTCGTTCGCTATCCTCAAGTTTTGTAATTGATACGCGTGGTACATCAATATGCATATCTATGCGATCTAAAATAGGCCCCGATATCTTTTGACTGTAGCGCGCCACCTGCGACGGTGTACATGTGCACTGTTTGTCATCATCAGTTAAAAAGCCACATGGACACGGATTCATAGCAGCCACGAGGATAAAATGCGCAGGAAAAGTCAATGATCCCTTGGCACGTGCTACCGTGACCACACCATCCTCCAAAGGTTGGCGAAGGTTTTCAATGACCGCACGCGGAAACTCAGCAAACTCATCTAAAAATAGTACACCGCGGTGCGCAAGTGAGATCTCACCGGGACGTGGATGTGTACCACCACCAATAAGTGATGCTGATGACGCAGTATTATGCGGTGACCTAAAAGGACGCTCTACGATCAGTTGCTGCGAATCATTGAGAAGTCCTGCTACTGAATAAATCTTTGTTATATCAAGTGCCTCTTGGAGGGTTAGTCGAGGTAGCAAGGAGACAAAAGTTTTAGCGAGAAGAGTTTTACCGCTTCCTGGTGGGCCATTAAAAATAACATTGTGCCCGCCCGCAGCTGCGATCTCGAGAGCACGTTTAGCATGTTTATGTCCTTTCACATCAGCCATATCGAGCACAGTATCCAAATGCGAAAAGAGATCCTCATGCGCAATTGGCCCGACTGGTTCGATAAGACTCGTACCTTTCAGATGCTTTGCGAGAGCGAGAATGTTTGTGATGGGAATGATTGCAATATCATCCACCACCGATGCCTCCTTTACATTTTCCGCCGGCACATACACTTCCTCATATCCAGCATCTCGCGCATAAAGAACAATTGGTAACACGCCATTAATACGCCGTACCATTCCATCAAGCGCTAATTCACCAACAAACAGCTTTTTAGAGACCTGACATTGGAGCTGCTTTGTAGCTAATAAAATACCGATTGCAATCGGAACGTCATAGATTGGACTAGACTTGGGCAAATCAGCTGGTGCCAAATTGACAGTGATACGACCAAGTTGGTGCGGCGGTTTAAACCCTGCGTTTTTTAACGCGCTTGATACGCGATCACGTGACTCTTTTACAGCTGTGTCTGGAAGTCCTACCAGGGTAAAATTATGCAGTCCCGCACCCAGTACATCCACCTCCACCTCCACATGCTCCCCCGATAGACCAACGATCGCTGCTGCGTTTACCTTTGACGACATAGTTAATTTGAGATTTTAGATTTCATGTGATGATACCATAAAACGAGAAGGGCGCCAATAAAAATACTAACATCAGCTACATTAAAGACATTCCACGGCACCAACCTAATATAGTCAATGACGCACCCATGGAGAATGCGATCAACCATATTTGCGATTCCGCCAGCAAGTATGAGCGTATAACCCCAAACAAAACATCGCTCCCTATAGAGCAAATAAGCAACTGATCCAATCACAAAAGCCCACATTAGCAGAAACATAACCATTGGAAGCTCGATCCCAAATGCAATTCCCGGGTTGCAATGTGTCACTAAAGAAGATTTAAGAATTAAATAGTTAATCCCTGTAAAAATACTTGCTAAAATCAAAATAAAAGAAGCCTCCCCTGCTAACAGAGGAAACCTCCTTATAGTAGAATGGTCATTTTTAGTCTTTGGTAACATTGCCTCGCGCTGCTGGATACACCTCAAGCCTCTCAATTACAATTGGTTCTCCTGTTTGCTCATCTAACCCATACGCCCCCTGCTCGATGCGCTCTAGAGCATCATTGATGTCTGTAAGCTTCTGCTCCAGTGAATTCTCTACCGCAAGGCGATCTGTGTACTCTTCAACCTCATTAGCATTTTCACTACGTTCTGAGCCGAGATCATCTGGGAAGTCAGCACTGTACTCTCCAGAATCATTCTTCGTAGCAAATTGACCCAACTCTTCCTCGATGCGCATTTTATCTTCTAAGAGGCGCTTTTTTTGCTCCTCAATGAATTGTGTATCCATATGATTGGCTTTAATTACCCTAATCATATCAAAATGACCTTTTATTGTCGACAATCTAGATAAAAATATGTTTGATATGGCGCGATTGCTGCACAGCACCAGCCTGATCATAAACGACCGTAACCACGTCGAAGCGATAATTCCTCTCAAGCATTGAATGCTCCTCTAGGTAAGCACGTGCTACACGATCAAGCTTTCTTAGTTTGTGCACTGACACTTGCTCCTCAGGCAACACATCATCCACACTTTGGTGACCTGAAACCTTCCGAGCCTTCACCTCCACAAAGACTATCTCTCCTTCTTTTTCACACACAATATCTATCTCCCCCAACCTTTTACCGCGTGGATTGTACCAATTCAGTGCCTTTATCTTATAACCATCCTTCTTTAGAGCATGTGCAGCAAAATCTTCACCGCTGCCGCCAACGCCACGCTGAACCGATTTACCCGTTACCGTAAAAAGCTTTTTTATATCCATATCATCATCATACACAATCC
>JAHDCW010000005.1:0-9548 GCA_020629675.1 Minisyncoccota bacterium
CCCCTGTTTGTGGAGGAGTTATACATATAATTTGGAACTAATATAAAACACACCTCGAAAGGTGTGTTTTATACGTAGAGTTGTTATCAGTGACTACTCTTGTGTTTTACGGAAACCTGTTCCCGCTGGGATCAAGCGTCCGATAATAACGTTTTCCTTAAGTCCTCGGAGACGATCTTCTTTACCTGTAACTGCTGCGTCGATGAGGACGCGCGCTGTCTCCTGGAATGAAGCCGCTGAGAGGAATGAGTCCGTAGAAAGGGCCACCTTGGTAATACCGAGGATCATTTGCTCCCCTGTCGCGATCTCTCCACCATCTGCTTTTGCTTTTTCATTAGCATCTACAAATGCATCTCGCTCTACTACATCACCTGGGAGTAGCAACGTATCACCAGCATCTACGATACGGATACGTGAGAACATCTGACGAATGATTGCCTCGACGTGCTTGTCATTGACATGCTCACCTTGTGACGCGTAGATGTCTTGAATCTCGCTTACAATATAGCGGTGTACTTCCTCACTTCCCATCACCTCATTAATCTTCTTGAGATCAATATGCCCTTCGTTAAGCATTGCACCTTTGCCGACGAGATCACCTACGGCCACCTTTAGTTTAGTACCAGCTGGAACATTGTATTCTTTGATGTTTTTAGTTGTTTCTGCGTTTTCAATCTTGACTGTAATCGTCTTACCACCATCATCGATTACTTCCACTACGGTACCATCAATATCAGAGATGATAGATTCACCACGTGGTGCACGTGCCTCAAAGAGCTCTTCCACACGAGGGAGACCCTGTGTAATGTCGCTTCCTGCCACACCACCGATATGGAACGTACGCATCGTCAACTGTGTACCCGGCTCACCGATCGCCTGCGCAGCGATGATACCGACAGCTTGACCAACCTTTACGAGACCACCGCGACCAAGATCAACGCCATAACATTTCTGACAAACACCACGACGGGTAGAACATGTAACCAAGTTACGGATAGAAACAGAATCCACACCTGACGCATCAATTGCGATTGCAGTTTCTTTGTCGATCAGCTTATTTTTACCAACAATTTTCTCTCCAGTTTCTGGATGCTTTACCTCCTCTGCTGCAAAACGTCCCTCAACACGAACACGAAAATCTACACCAACACGATCAGAGTCAGCACGATGTACACGCGCACCTGTTTTATCCTTACAGTCTTCCTCGATAACGATGACATCTTGCGCCACATCAACGAGTCGACGTGTGAGATAACCAGCGGATGCTGTACGAAGCGCTGTATCAGCCATACCTTTACGAGCACCATGCGTAGAGATGAAGTACTCCAATACGTTCAAACCTTCTTTGTATGAGCTACGCACTGGGAGCTCAATCGTCTGACCAGTTGCACCAGCCATCAGACCCTTCATACCAGTCATCTGTACGACAACTGACTCACTACCACGAGCTTTAGAGTAAACCATAGAGTACACTGGACCCTCTTTGTCCATACCCTCACGAACAGATGTTGTGATATCATCTTTGGCTTTGTTCCATATTTCGATGCTGCTGTTTTTGCGCTCTTCATCTGTGAGAAGTCCAGATCGATACTGATCTTTAACCTCTTCCACTTTCTTCTCTGCTTCTTCGAGGATATCTTTTTTAGCTTCAGGCACACTAAGATCATCCATACCCCAACTGATACCGCTACGTGTTACGCTTCGGAAACCAAGTGTCTTCACGCGGTCGGTAAATGCCGCTACTTCTTCCTCTGATGTTTCCTCAAGCATGCGCGCAACTGTCTTCTTGAGCTCACCCTTGGTCATCTCCTCATTTACAAATCGCATTGATTCTGGTAGCGCATCGTTAAAGATCGCTCGACCAACAGATGTGTCGTAAACTGATCCTTCATATCCCAGTTTGATAGCTGCATTAATAGCAACTTTTTCATTTTGGTACGCAAGAATTGCTTCATCAATATCAGCGAACATCTTTCCCTCTCCTGGCTGACCTGGCTTGATGTGCGTGAGGTAATATGCTCCAAGCACGAGATCAAGCGTTGGTGTCGTAATCGGATCACCACTCGCCGGCTTTAGAAGGTTTTTACTTGAGAGCATCAATTCCGCACACTCCTGTCGCGCTTCTTTGGTCAGTGGAACGTGCACCGCCATCTGATCACCATCAAAGTCTGCGTTAAACGCAGCACATACCATCGGGTGTAGCTGGATCGCCTTACCCTCAATTAGTACTGGCTGAAACGCCTGAATAGAAAGACGGTGAAGGGTCGGTGCGCGGTTAAGCATGATGTAGTGGTGTGGAATGATATCATCTAGGATTTCATATGCTTCCTCTGCTTCTGCATCCACCATACGACCGGCAGTACGAACGTTATGTGCATACTCACGCTCAATCAGCTTGTTGATAATAAACGGCTTAAAGAGCTCGAGACCCATCTTTTTAGGGATACCTGCTTGGTGCAGCTTAAGCTGCGGACCAATCACGATCACACTACGACCAGAATAATCAACACGTTTACCAAGAAGGTTCTGACGGAATCGTCCTTGCTTACCCTTCAATGAGTCAGCGAGAGACCGAAGCGCTCGGCGCTGTCCTGTCGATGCAGCTACAGAAGCTTGCCCACGACGCGCTGAGTTATCAAAAAGTGCATCTACAGCCTCCTGCAACATACGCTTCTCATTACGCGTGATAACCTCAGGTGCATTAAGTGAAACCAACTTCTTGAGACGGTTATTACGGTTGATGATACGACGATACAAATCATTAAGATCAGACGTCGCAAATCGTCCGCCATCAAGTGCAACCATCGGGCGAAGATCTGGTGGAATTACCGGGATAATTGTCGGCAACATCCATTCCAGTGAGATCTCAGCATTTTTTACCCCCTGATAAAACTTAAGTCGCTTGATAATCTTTTTTCGTTCAAGAGTTTCAATTTCATCAAGATCTACACGCAGCGCTTCAATTGTCGCGTCTACATCAAGGTTTTCGAGAAGTGTGCGGATCGCCTCAGCACCAATACCAGCCACAAAGACCTGACCAAACTTGGTAGAAAGTGTAAAGTATTCCACCTCGCTCAAAATCTGATATTGCGCGAGTGACTTAAGCTCATCTTTAGCAATCTTAAACTGTCGCTTAAGCTCCTCAAGTGTCTCATCATCTCCTGCTGCTGTAAGCTCTTTTTGCTTTGACTTGTACTCACTCTCGAGATCTGAGAGGGCTGTCTCACGTGCATCCTCATCGACTGACATCACGATATAAGATGAGAAATAGACGATCTTTTCAAGCGCTTGTGGAGACAAACCTAGCGCAAGACCAATTTTACTTGGCACACCACGCAAGAACCAGATGTGTGATACCGGCACTGCAAGCTCGATATGACCCATCCGCTCTCGACGTACAATCGCGCGGGTAACTTCTACACCACACTTATCACATGTGATACCCTTGTAGCGAATTCGCTTATATTTTCCACAGTAACACTCCCAATCCTTACTAGGACCAAAGATACGCTCACAGAAAAGCCCATCCATCTCGTAACGCTGGGTGCGGTAGTTGATTGTTTCTGGCTTAGTCACCTCTCCGCTACTCCACTCGAGCATGGTATCCGGTGATGCCACGCGAAGGCGCACGCTCTCGAAATCACTCACCTTCGTATTTGTTTCGTTTTCGTTGTACATAATATTCTTAGGTTAATGATTTAGATTACGCGTTTTCGCCTGACTTCTTATCTGACGCATCATCCGGTACATCACGTGCGTCGATATCTCTAACCTCATCATCTTCGCCTGTATATTCTTTGCTTGTAAGCTCAACATCAAGACCAAGTCCTTTGAGCTCATTAACCAATACGTGGAATGAAGCAGGAATATTTGGACTCTTAATATCTTCACCCTTAATAATCGATTCGTACGCCTTTGATCGTCCAAGCACATCGTCTGATTTGATCGTAAGCATCTCCTGGAGTACGTGGGCTGCACCATATCCCTCAAGTGCCCACACCTCCATCTCTCCAAATCGCTGTCCACCAAACTGTGCCTTACCACCAAGTGGTTGCTGCGTAATCAATGAGTACGGCCCGATAGAACGCATATGAAGCTTGTCATCAACGAGGTGATTAAGCTTAAGGATATACATCACACCAACAGTTGACTCATTATCAAATGGCTGTCCTGTCTTACCGTCAACAAGGCGAATCTTGCCGCTTTCCGGAAGTCCAGCACTCTTGAGCTCTGATTTAATATCACTCTCTGACACACCATTAAGTGGTGGAGTCGCTGCCTTGTAGCCATGTGCAAGCGCTGCCCATCCCAAGTGCGTTTCAAGAATCTGACCGATGTTCATACGTGAGGCTACACCAAGTGGATTCAAAATCACATCAACAGGTGTACCATCTGGTAGGTATGGCATGTCTTCTACTGGCGCAATCCGTGAGATCACACCTTTGTTTCCATGACGTCCAGCAAGCTTATCTCCGACGGAAATCTTACGCATCTGCGCAACTGAGATCTGAATCTGACGACTCACACTCGTTGGGAGACGATCACCTTGCTCACGCGTAAAGATCTTGATATCAACAACTTTACCATGTTCTCCATGTGGGAGGTAGAGTGACGAGTCTTTTACATCACGTGACTTCTCACCAAAGATCGCTCGCAGGAGTCGCTCTTCAGGTGTGAGATCACCCTCACCTTTTGGTGTAATTTTACCGACAAGGATATCACCTGAACTTACCTCAGCTCCGATACGGATAATACCTGACTCATCGAGGTTACGGAGGCGATCCTCACCGATGTTTGGGATGTCACGCGTCACAACCTCGGGACCGAGCTTTGTGTCGCGAACATCAATCGTGAAGTCTTCAATGTGGATTGAGGTGTAACGGTCATCTTGAACTACTTTCTCAGACACAATAATCGCATCCTCAAAGTTATATCCTTCCCATGGGATAAATGCTACTACCATGTTTTGACCGAGTGCGAGCTCACCAAGTTCCGTAGATGCTCCATCAGCGAGCAATTCACCCTTAGACACTTTCTGCCCCGGTGCCACGCGTGGGACCTGATTCATCGATGTAAACGCATTTGACTTAGCAAATGTCTGCAAGAGATATTCACGCTTAAAAGTCTTTTTACGTGACCCTGCTGGCGCCTCCTCTTCAACAACAATATGATTTGAGTCAGCCTCAATCACTACACCCTTTTGGCGCGCTGTTACGACCTGACCAGAGTCAGTCGCTGCTTTATCCTCGATGCCAGTTCCAACGAGCGGTGATTCAGGCTTTACGCATGATACAGCCTGACGTTGCATGTTTGATCCCATCAATGCACGGTTCGCATCATCATGCTCGATAAATGGAATAAGTGACGTCGCTACAGAAATACACTGCTTTGGTGACACATCCATAAAATCGATCTCCTCTACCTGTGCGATATCCGGATGCCCGTGCACACGCGCCTCTACAACAGCATCGACGATGTTACGGTCTTCATCCAAGTTTGCTCCCGCATGTGCAATAGTCTTGCGATCTTCAACTGTCGCGTTTACATACTGAATATCATCTTTGATAAATGGCACGACTGGTACCATGTCCATTTTTTCTTTGGCGATTTTCTTTGCGTCGGCTGCTGTGATCTTTGTGCCCTTACGGATACCAGCTACGCCCTCACGCAAGATACGTCCTTCGAGTTCTGACTCTTTATTTTCTACTTCCTTGTGAACGATAAAGTAAGGCGTCTCCAAGAAACCAAATTCATTAATCGTGGCGTATGTTGCGAGGTGACCTACGAGACCGATATTTGGACCCTCTGGCGTCTCTACTGGACAAATACGCCCATAGTGAGAGTGATGTACGTCACGCACCTCAAACCCAGCACGCTCACGTGTCAGTCCTCCCGGTCCGAGTGCAGAGAGACGTCGCTTGTGCTCGAGCTCTGCTAACGGATTAACCTGATCCATAAACTGTGAAAGCTGTGAGCTAGAAAAGAATTCCTTCACGGCTGCTGCAACTGGACGCGAGTTGATGATCTGACCTGGCACAACAGTAGCTGCGTCACAAGTACTCATACGGTCTTTGATGTTGCGACCCATACGCGCAAATCCTACACGCATCTTGTTTTGGATGAGCTCTCCTACACCACGTACACGACGATTTCCAAGGTGATCGATATCATCAGCTACAGCCTGTGGATCATCACTCATACGGATGAGCTCCTTGAGGATCAAAATAAAGTCATCCACATTAAGAATACGGTTTGCCTCAACGTCTTCACGATCTGTCTCAAGTCGCTGGTTGAGACGATAACGCCCTACCGCTCCAAAATCATAACGATCAAAATTGAAGAACATACCATCGATCATTTGACGGGCATTGTCCTCTGTAGCGAGATCACCTGGGCGAATACGCTTGTAGACCTCACGGTACGCCTCACCTTGTGATTTAGTGATGTCTTTAGCAAGTGTCTGCGTAATGTAATCAACATCGAGAATTGACACCTCATCAAAGATCTTACGGATATCATCATCAGTCTCAAATCCAAAAGCACGCAACAGTGTCGTCACTGGCAATTTACGCTTACGGTCAATCTTTACAGAAATCACACCATCACGATCCACATCTACCTCGAGCCACGCGCCACGGTTAGGAATGATCTTTGCACCAAAGAGCTTTTTACCTTTGACGTACTCCATGGAGAAAAACACACCAGGACTTCGCGTCAACTGTGACACGATCACACGCTCTACGCCGTTGATGATAAATGTCCCACGATCAGTAATAAGTGGGAAATCTCCTAGGTAAATTTCCTGTTCTCGTACTTCACCTGTCTTCTTGAGGGTCAAAGTTGCTTTTGCGCGAAGTGGCGCTTCAAATGACACATTTTTATCACGGGCTGTTACCTCATCATGCTTGGCATCATCGAGATAATAGTCAGTAATGGTGAGTTCCATTTCTTTTCCGACGAAATCCGTCACAGGATTGAGCTCATCTAAAAGCTCCTGCATCCCGCGCTCCAAAAACCAGTCATACGACTTTGTCTGGGCTTCGATCAGGTTTGGTAGCGATACAGACAACTGCTTCTCAAAGAATTTTCGCTTTGAGAGTGACGACTCCTTACTAAAAGTGTCTTTGACTTTTAGTTTCTTTGTACTAGGCTCTGTAGTCATAAATACATGCGCCCATCATATGCAAACGTGTAGAGCAGCTTTGCTTTATCTCTCACTCAACAATCACATGAATGGTCCGAGTGCAGAAAGTCATGTGATCTGAGACAAAACAAACGACGCCCCACCAATCCTCAATTGATGGAACTTTAGAAATTAATTAACAAAATGTGTGAAAAATGTGTGCTTTTAGCATCCCCCTTGACATGCCAGATGGTTTTGAGGCCAAAATTCTGTCAAAAATAACGTGGATTATTTTTCGGTAAATGAACTATAGCAGAAAGAAAAAGAATCGTCAAGGAACTCACCCTCTTGTCCTTGTTTCTTAAAATTATTATACCACGATCATATAAAATTAAAAAACCCTTGACGCTCTTCGGCACCAAGGGTTGTAAGTACAAGCTATGAAACTTGACCTACTTCCATATTAGACGGCTCCCATGTAAAACCAGTATCAAGACCTAGCGATACCCTTATAGTAGGATCTTCTTTTTGATACGAGGCATCAGTACCGGGCATGTTTTTTTTAGGGAGTGAATCCCAAAAAGAATCCACTTCAAATTTTGCCATTTGCAAAGCCTCAGCATCCGATGAGGCAATCACGAAAACACTCTTCTCTTTAAACTTAGGGACATGAAGATCGTCACGCGGTCCAGGTCGATTATCCTCTCCCGATTCGACCCACATAGCCCTCATATGAAGATTATACTTTTTTTTGATCAGACAATGTGACAAGCCAAGAGATCTGAGTATAAATTCTACAAAGCCAAACAACATATCAGGTTACCCCCAAAATAATGAACGTGTCGTCACTTTACTCTAGAAAAATAAAGCTGTCAATCTAGTTTTGCGTCCGCGCAAAAGAAAGTGATTTCATAATCGTCGTCGCGATCCGCTCAGATGTAACACCGAGCGAGCTATCGAGATCATGACTAAAATCCCCTATATGTGAGATATCCATCTCTTGTCGTTTTAAGAGCAGATCACACTGTACAAAAAATTTCTCCAGTAAATCACGATCATCCACCCACTCTATATAATCCACGATACTATCTCCCTCGCAGAGATGGAGGGTAATATTACCTTCATTTATGATGAGATGGAGCTTTTTCATATTTACCCACAGCTTATCGCTCTTCATGACGAAGATCATTAATACGTGACCACTCAAAATTCCACGGTGCGTGTACTTCCACTTCATCATGGCCAAGCACGTACTTAAGAGTATAACGCTCACCGATGTCCGTGAGAAGCGCACGCAGACTTGCATACTGATCGATTGTGAAATTATCATCGAGTGACCCTATCAAGAGCACTCCTAAAGAAAATGCATCTACATCCGTACGCCCATCAGGTGTCTGCGCCTGTCCAGCATGAAATGCTGTGTTGCGCTCACGAACCAGGCGAAACACCGTTCCCTCACGATCGATCACGTAATGCACAGCCGTGCCATATGCTTCCATATCCGCAACTACAGTATCCACGTCATAACGCTCTCCTTCTTTACTGTTAAACGCAGAATGAATAATAACCGTATCAACTGCGCCATCACCACGCTCCTGGGTATCAAATCCCCAATTAACGAGACGGTCTTCCATAAAGAGATCTACACTGGGAATATCTTGATTTTGATCATCAGGACCACCGACGTCAAGCGTCGGAATATGATCCTCTACAAACTCTACAGCCACATCCGAAATCTCTCCCAAGATAGGACTAGACACTTCCTCTTCTGTGACATCTTCAGACTCTTCCGTCACCTCCCCGGCTGCTACAACGACTTGAGACGGTCCTACCACCACCTTCTCCTGCGTACAGCCAGAGAACACGATCACAACGAGAAAAAGTAAAAAGCGTAATTTCATATGAGCGCATTATACCAGCATCAACCAAAAAGAGAAAGTACTCAGCTCACTCATCCTTTTTTTAAACCAAACGAAAAAACAACTCGCAAGAGTTGTTTTTTCGTTTAGCTCTCTCACCCCAAGAGCGCGTGAATTATTTCACTGCGTCTTTGAGAGCTTTACCTGCCTTAAACTTAGGCACCTTAGTAGCTGCGATTTGAATTTTCTCGCCAGTCTTTGGATTTACTCCCTGTCGCGCTGCGCGATCAGATACTTTAAATGTTCCAAAACCTGTAAGAGTTACCTCGTTGCCACTCTGTAGTTGGCTCGTAATTTCTGCCACATATCCATCGACTACTGACTCTACTTCACGCTTCGTCATATCGAGTCGTTCTGCGAGTGCATCTACGAGACCTGATTTTGTTATTTTACTCATAAAATTCTTACACCTTCCTTTCTAGATTGAAATTTTATTCAGGGGCTGTCAGGCCCTTATTTCTTAATGACCCTCTCATTCTACACTTTTTGGCTTAAATAAGGCAAAT
>JAHDCW010000005.1:9648-25800 GCA_020629675.1 Minisyncoccota bacterium
CCTTATTTCTTAATGACCCTCTCATTCTACACTTTTTGGCTTAAATAAGGCAAATCTAGTTATCCACAAGCAAAAGTCAAGTAATTTTTTGTTTTGTCAAAGTTCTCGTTTTATACCCCTTATTACATGGGTATTGACATTTTATTAATTTTAGTGTATTTTTCGTAAACGTTCTTTGAGGAGATTTAACGATGATCATTAAAAATATACCAGCAGAGAAAGTCTCATTACTGTTATCACACATGAGAAATAACGGCATACCAATCGGCAAGCCAAAATATATAGCAACGGGACAACTCCGCCTCTCACATATAGACGTAAAAAATCTCAGGGTAATGCCTGAGAGATTAAATAGCGTTATTACCGATTTTAAAAGGATACATGAACTATCAAATGTATATCTGTATCGCTGAGTAAAAAAACAGCCTCACCCGCATGGGAAGGCTGTTCTTTTTTGTCTCGTAAAGCTTAGCGAGCGTACTCAATCGAACGCGTCTCACGCAAGACATTGATCTTGATCTCACCAGGATACTTGAGCTCTTCCTCAACTTTTCCAGCGATTGAGCGTGCGAGTTTCTGCGCACCATGATCATCCGTCTTCTCCGGATTTACAAATACGCGCACCTCACGTCCCGCTTGAATCGCGTATGATTTCTCCACCTCATCAAATCCATTAACGATCGCTTCTAGTTCCTCAAGTCGCTTGATGTAGTTTTCAACAGTGTCCTTACGTGCACCTGGTCGGGCTGAGCTCAGCGCATCAGCCGCTGTTACGATGTGCGCCTCAGGGATCGCATATGGATACTCATCATGATGTGAACGCATCCCAAGAATGACTTTTTCATCGATTCCAAATTTCTCTAGGATCTTGATACCAATCTCCACGTGCGTCCCTTGCACCTCATGGTCAACAGCCTTTCCGATGTCATGGAAAAGACCTGCCATGCGTGCTGTTTTGACATCACAGCCCACCTCAGCAGCGATCGCCCCAGAAAGGTATGCAACTTCGAGTGAGTGCAATAATACATTCTGCTTGAAGCTTGTACGGTAGCGCAACCGCCCCAGGATATAGAGCAACTTGGGATCAAGCCCGGCAATACCCACCTCATAGGCAGCAGCCTCACCCGCCTCACGTATCCGGTTATCAATTTCTTTTTCTGCCCAGACGACGACCTCCTCGATCTTAGCTGGATGGATGCGACCATCTTCGATGAGTTTTTCAAGTGTAATTTTTGCGATTTCGCGACGCACCGGATCAAACGCACTAATCACAACTGCCTCCGGTGTTTCATCGACAATGAGCTCCACGCCAGTAGCGCGTTCAATCGCACGGATATTGCGACCTTCTTTACCTATAATCTTACCCTTTATTTCCTCGTTAGGAATTGTAAGAATTGATGTCATCACTTCTGCTGCGTGTGAGCGGGAGTATTTCTGGATGACCTGTGTCATGATATTGCGCGCCTCTTTCTCCCACTCCTCCTGATCACGGCGTTGCAGCTTGGCCATACGATCAGCGAGATCAGAGCGTGACTGCTCTTCTGTGAGCTGCAGCAAAGCTTTTTTAGCCTGCTCATGCGTAAGGCCAGCAATATCTTCTAGACGCTTAACTTGCTCCTCGCGAAGCGTCTCAATCTCTTCTTTTTTAGTAGTCAGCTCACCCGCTT
This sequence comes from Minisyncoccota bacterium, assembly GCA_020629675.1. Lineage (GTDB taxonomy): Bacteria > Patescibacteriota > Minisyncoccia > Moranbacterales > JAHDCW01. The sequence goes on from JAHDCW010000005.1 coordinate 11,316, forward strand.
TTGACTCTAGGGCTGTTTTAGCGCGTTCGATTTCATCAAAGCGCTGATCCATCTTCTCTTCACGCTTGGTGATGTGCTGCTTAGCCTTAGAAAGCTCTTCTTTTTGTGACTTCGCCTCTGATTCAGCTGTCTCAATAATAGAACTCGCTTTTGTCTTAGCCTCAAGTACTGTCTCTTGTGCCTTGGAGTCAGCCTCTTTGATCATTTTAGCGATCTGCCCTTCTGCTGAATCGACACTTTTCTTTGCGCGTGATGCACGCACGATATACCCACCAGCCGCTCCGACAACCAGAGCACCAATGGCTACCACAATTGAGGAAACCATAAATATTAAATCAACTCGCTGCTCTGCGATCCGCCTCTGATGTATTGCTATGTAAAATCAGAAACACACGTCTTGCATGTTTCATAGCGATCTAGAATGCCTGCTTATCTTTTAAGATGCCAAAATGAGTGTGTTTTTCACGTAACAAATATGAGAATTCTCTACCCTCTCCGCAAGACCGCAATTCAGTAGTTTATATCAAAAAATTATATTTCTAACCGAATTTTATCGCACTTAAAGGCCTTTGTCAAAATAGAAAGAAGGTTGTACCATACATAAGTAAGTGGCATCTCGCGTGCCTTTTTATACTTTTCTTTTATGGCTCACAAACCTATCATACTTGTCGTACTCGATGGCTGGGGCCTCTCTGACTCTCCCCGAAATATCACTCGACAAATACCACTCCCCACCTTTGACATCCTCAATACCAAATACCCCATGATTGCACTCCAAGCATCAGGGATCTCTGTGGGTTTACCATGGGGCGACCCCGGAAATAGCGAAGTCGGTCACATGACAATGGGTGCTGGACGCATCATGTATCAGAGCCTCCCTCGCATTTCATTGTCGATTCAAAATGGTAGCTTTACTCAAAACCCAGCTATCAAACAAACCATGCAGGACGTCAAAGACAGAGGTACAACTCTCCATGTGATGGGTCTAGTTGGCGACGGCGCGGTCCACTCCCACCGCGACCATCTCTATGCGATCGTTAGAATGGCAAAAGAAATGGAACTACACGAAGTCTGCGTGCACTGTTTTACTGATGGACGTGACTCATACCAAAAAGCAGCTGGCGACCACGTCATCGAACACATCACCGAGGAGCTACAAAAAATCGGTATCGGCCTCGTCGTCAGTGTTATCGGGCGCAACTGGGCGATGGACCGCAACAACAATTGGGACCGCATCCAAAAAGCATATGACATGCTGGTGCACGGTAAAGGTACGATCACCACTGATATCATCAAGTCAATCAAACAATCTTATGACGCTGGCATCACAGATGAGTTTATCGAACCACACTGCCTGAGCGATGACGGCAAGACAGCGCGCGCAACAATTAAAGAGGGAGACGGTCTTGTCTTTTTTAACTTTCGAGACGATCGCGCACGCCAGATCACCAAAGCTTTTTCCATACCTGAATTTGATAAATTTCCCCGCGATAACCACCCCTCTATATCTTTTACTACTATGATGGAGTATGAAAAAGGCCTCCCTGTCCGAATCGCTTTCCCACCGGAGGAGATCCATAACAGCCTCGGTGAAGTGCTCAGCAAAAAAAATCTCACCCAACTCCGCATCGCCGAAACCGAGAAATACGCTCACATCACATACTTTTTTAACTGTGGTGCTGAGGAGCCTTTCGCCAACGAAATCCATAAACTCGTCCCCTCTCCTGCTGTTGATCGCTTTGATCAAAAACCTGAAATGTCCGCTTTTGAAATCACTGACACGCTCATCGCAGAAAATGAAGCCAATGATTATGACTTTATCCTCGTGAACTATGCAAATGCTGACATGGTCGCACACACTGGAAACATCGAAGCATCCAAAAAAGCCTGCATCGCCCTCGATCAGTGCCTCAACAAACTTATTAAATATATACTTTCTAAAGGCGGACAACTATTTATCACCGCTGATCACGGCAATATCGAGATCATGCAAGACCCACAAACTGGCGCCATCAATACCAAACACGACCCAAGTCCGATCCCGCTTTGGCACGTAACCCCGACCAATCACCGTACCAAAACAGAAGAAGAAATCATCGATCAGGAAAAAAGTATCCAGGGACTTCTCAGCGATGTCGCTCCTACAATTTTGACTACGCTCGGCATCGAAAAACCGTCTGACATGCAAGGTGTCAGCCTCCTCGATGTTTTATAAAAAAATAAGATTGAGATACTACCATTAAAATACACCTACGCATTACGTAGGTGTATCAACTGGTATATCCAAAATGTACGCTTATCCAAAAGTTACCCCTCTACTACCGTATGCCCACATTTCTCCTTATTTTTTTGTCAGGATAAAAGGGGCTGCACGAAAGAAAGAAATCGACTGACAGATATGATACGGACCACACAAACAAGCAGGTAATAAGAAAATATGACTGCTCAACAGAAACGTAGCTATGAATATCACTCCAGCCAACACCTGCTAAAAATATCAAAACTGAGGCAGCGCTTATGTAAGTAGATAGACGTGCAGCAATCAAGATTATACTATTCCGGATTCTAGATCGAACCCTCGACGGATTTTGCCAATAGCGAGCTTCATGATATTCAATTGACAAAACCCTTACGTACGTATGGGCAAAACAGAGAATCATAAGAACCAACTCAAAGAAATAAGATGAATCAGCGTATAACATAGAGCGGTGAGCTGAAATTCCAAAGAAAATAATCCCAGACAAAGAACAAGTTAAATTTAGTAGCTTTGTAAGCCACAGCGTTGTTAATCCTGTCTTTTTAGCGAACAACCTCCCACAGTGCTCGAAAAAATCTACAACACTACCATCAAACCTCTTATATCGCGTCACAATTAGACCTCATTTATAAAGATGAACTTAACTGAAACTAGCACAAAAAAAATTGCGAGTCAAAAAAATCGCACCCAAGATCCTCAGGTGCGACATAATAACACACTTTATCAGTTTAATACTCTTTTTTTAACTGCCTTCATCCGCTCCAATTGCCAGTCAGTAGGATCGATTTTGAGATATTGTTTGTATGACCCCTGATCTCTTAAAATCTTCCTCCTTATCAGATGACCTCCAGCTATCAAACGATCTGATTCCCGTGTCTTAGCTATAAATTCATTTCCCGTGTCATATTGCAAACCATGAAAAGACATCTCCTGCAAAACCTTACCACATAAAACAGCGCTTCGACTATATAGTACAAGATAACGAAGATGAGGAACGGTATGTTCCGTCAATTCAATCCCCTCGATCACATTAGCAAAGTACCTGCTCTCCATCGGTCCAATTATACCCCGAAGCTTTCGCTTATGATCTGCAAAGTACTCTTTGTCATCACTGCAGTTAGCGATATCAATCACATAAGAAATAAATCGTGCAGCCACTGGTACTGATGGAACCAAGTCTAGGTATGCCCCATAATACTCACTTAACTCCTCTGGCAAATGATGTTTGACTGGATCATCTGCGTGACACTCTCCTTTCATGAGAGCAGAAATAATTGCATCACGTGTATCTAATGATAATTGCATGTCTATTCCTCACCTCAAAGAACATATTCAAACTCTCCACAGCAACCTCTCTCCACGTCTACCAATAATCTCCAAATGAGAATTCATCAAAAACTCTCTATCACCGCTTATTCAGCACTCTATGTGGTGAAGAATATTTGTAGCACTCAAGTTTTTGCAGTAAATAGTTCACTCTATACGCAGGCACACTCCTCATATTAAATGGTTTTTTGATTTCTAAAGCACCCTGTAAATTTTTCTTCATCCACAGTAGATCCTCTTCTGATTTTATCAAGTTACGCATCTGACCCACCAGAGTCACATGTGTAATCCATAAATTAAAAATCAGCTCCACCACAAAAACGAGCGGCTTACATATAGTAGACATAAATATATCACTGGGATGAAAATTCCACTCCCACGCGCTTAGCGCTTTGTGAAAAAAATAAACCTCCCTTTTGTTGCGCAGAATCATTTCAATCCTACTGGAGCAATCTCCTTTACTCCAAACTTCCCAGATAATGTCTTTCTTCCTACCTTCTTTAGTCTCATACACAACACCCCAAGAGCATCGCTTCATAATATACCCAGCGTATGGGCACACATCATGAGAACTGACAGTAGAATGTAGACGTGAACGAAAAATTGAGTCTAGAGATCCCTCTTGATTGACAAATCTCCCCCTAGCTACAACTTCAGCATCATGATCCTCCAAAGAAAATATAGAGATAGGAGGAAGAACCTCCTCCCTTTGATTTGATTCATGCATAACCAGAAACTCCCTGCTGTCAAAAAGAACGTAATCAAAAAGTAACGTTAAAAATACACCTTGTCAACAACATCTAAGAAGCAGCCAACCGCCAAGGCGCACTTTCTCAGCAATCAGCGTCGAGATTTTACATACTCACAAGATGTCACCAGCTCATTAAACAATTCTTCAAATGTGGTCCCTTGAATCACCTCTTCCACATTTTCTCGAAAACGATCTATCACTCCATGACCTGCACTCATATATACATTTGCCATTATATAGGCATCAAATTTATCGATACACTTAGCAAGCTTTGCCTCCGAAGAGTTCTGTTCTTCATACATTTTCCAATATCCTATGTATTCTTCTTTCTTTGTGAGGTCTGAAAAAATATACTCAATGGCATTTTTTTCTCGCTGATACTTTTCCGCCTTAGACACGCCATCATATGGCGTAATATCCCCTGCAAGCGCTTCTCCTACGTCATGAAAAAGAAAAATCTTAAGTGCTAGATCCGCATCAAGATGAGGAAAATATTCCCTACAGATCACATAAATCATAAGCGAACCAGAAAAAACATGCTCCGCAACAGACTCAGCCATTTCTTTTGGAATACCATTTTCTTTGCGCAACCATCCCTGACGATATAAATTCTTCAATTCTGCCACAAAAGAATACACACGCAATAAAGCGTGTGCATCATCACTATTTAAAATAGACGCATCGATATCTTTTTTCTCCTGCATTATAAAACCTTATCAATGAGGCCGTACTTCTTAGCCTCTTTAGCACTCATGTAATTATCACGATCAGTATCTGTTTCAATTGTCGCAATGTCCTGACCAGTGTGGCGCGCGAGGATTTCATTAAGCGTCTTCTTGGTCTTGGCCATGTGCCTGGCATGAATCGCGATATCGCTCGCCTGACCCTGCATGCCGCCAAGCGGCTGATGAATCATCACCTCCGAGTGCGGTAGTGCACAGCGCTTCCCTGGTGCACCAGCAGCGAGCAGTAGTGACGCCGCACTTGCTGCCATCCCCACACACACTGTACGCACATCAGGCTTGATATGATGCATCGTGTCATACATCGCGAGCGCTGACGTCACGACGCCTCCTGGAGAATTGATATACATCGTGATGTCCTCTTTGCTATTTTGTGCTGCAAGAAAAAGCAGCTGTGCGATCACGGCGTTGGCCACATCATCATCGATCCCGGTACCGATAAATATAATCCGGTCCTTGAGGAGACGTGAGTAGATATCATACGCGCGCTCTCCATGGGGACTTTTCTCGATTACTGTAGGTATTAAATGCATAAGCTTAGATTAGTAACTCTGACACATTACATCTCACTCAGTTTTTCAAAGACAAGGTTATTGCGTAACACACCTTTGGTGTAGTTATACATCTGCTGCATATCAATGCGATCCTTGAGGGCTTCCGCTCCACCATACATCGCAAGTGTGCGGTTCATCTCCTCTTCGACCTCCTTTGCTTCTGGATCTACCTTGAAATGCTCACCGAGTACTTCGAGTAGAAGTGCACTGATGATACGCTTTTCAGCTTGTGGCGCCCACATCTCCATCAGTTTCTCACGAGACTGTCCTGACTGTGCGAGGTAATCATCGAGTGTCATCCCGCTTTGTGAGATCTGCTGCTCCATCTCTGCCATCATCCGACCGAGCTCATCCTGCTTAAGACCATCGGCGATGTCCACCTCTACTTTTTCGCTGAGACCTTCAAGGTATGATGTTTTCTTTTTCTCATCAGCTTGTTGTGCTTTTTCTTTTTCCATACCCTCTTTGATATGCACTTTAAGGTCAGCTACTGTTTCAAATTTCTCATTTACTGTTTTTGCAAATGCATCATCAACATTAGGTGTAATTCGCTCCTCCACAGACTTCAATGTCACCTCAAATGACGCTTTCTGTCCTGCGAGGTCCTCCGCGTGATATTTCTCTGGAAAGGCAAGTTCAAATGTCTTGGTCTCGCCAGCCGTCATACCGATCACATTCTCTTCAAAACCAGGGATAAACGCTCCCTTACCAAGCACGAGGTTATGATCAGTACTTTCACCACCCTCGATGATATCACCATCACGGCGCACCTTAAAATCGATGACTGTCTGATCACCATCCGCTGCTGCACGCTCTACCGCTTTTGTCTCGGTGCGCGACTCTGCCAGACGCTCAATCTCCTGATCCACATCAGCATCCTCTACAGCAACTGCATCACCAGCTGCGTCTTTGTTGATACCAGCAATCACATCCTCCCACTTTTTGGGAAGCTCTACCTCGGGCACGAGATCGACACCGATCTCTACCTCAACATCATTACCTTCGGCGATCTTTTTGATATTCACACGTGGTGTGCCGACAGCTTTTAACTCCTCTTCTTTGACAGCTTTAGCAAATGCTTTTTGCACCTCTTCATCCACGACACTTGAAAGTACCTGTGCACGGTTTACCTGCTCCGCTGCGACATCCTTAGGGATGTGTCCTTTGCGAAATCCTTTGATGCTCGTGTTTTCTTGCGTATAGGCAACTGCCTCATCAAGCGCCTTATTAAACGGTGCTTCCACCTCGGACCACGGCAATGTGATTGTGATGTCAGCGGTTCCTTTGTTCTTCTGGGTTGTGTATTCCATATATAATTTCTACGATCCCCTCCTCAGAGATGCGCAACTCGTTTTTTACTTACCAAATTTTTCTTCGTACAATGCGATCGACTTTTTGACAGCTTCAATTGCTTCGTCACGACCTTTGTAACCATGAATTTCCACCACATTTTTCTCACCTTTTTTGAGCTCCTTATACGTCTCAAAGAAGTGTACATACTCCTTCAGGTTATGCTTGTTGAGATCTGCGAGGTCCTGCACATCATCCCAACGCTTATCATCAACTGGCACTGCGATTACTTTGTAGTCAGACTCACCTCCGTCAATCATCTCCATCACCGCGACTGGACGGACACGTACGAGGATTCCCACCGCCAGTGGATAGGTCGTCAGCACGATCACATCAAGCGCGTCGTCATCATCCCACAGCGTCTGCGGCACAAACCCATAATCAAATGGGTACGGGTGCGCACTATAATTAGCGCGGTCTAGCGCGATCAGACCTGTCTTTTTATCAATCTCGTATTTGTTTGGTGAGTTTTTTGGGATCTCAATAACTACATTGATTTCCTCGGGAGTGTTTTCCCCACGACTCACATCATGCCACAAGCTCATATTTTTTTCTTTAGGTGTATTAGGATTTTTTAGTCTTTTTTGACGTCTTCTTCGACTGTCTCCGCATCTGCCTCAGCTGGTGCTTCTTCAGAAACCTCTTCTTGCGCAGACTCTTCGACCTCTTCACTTTCTTCTGCTGAAGCTTCGTCAGTTGACTTTTCTACCTCCTCTTTTTGTGATGCCTCTTCTGCTTTACGCGCCTTACTTTCCTCACTCTCTACGTCGAGATCCCAACCTGTAAGCTTTACAGCGAGACGTACGTTTTGTCCATACTTCCCGATCGCGAGTGAGAGCTGATCATCTGGGACGAGTACCGCTGCATGTTTGTTTTCCTCATCTGCATCAACGCGGATCACATTTGCTGGTGCCAATGCTGCTGCGATAAATTCTTCTGGATCATCACTCCACTCGATAATGTCGATTTTCTCACCACCAAGCGCATCAATCACTGTATTTACACGCATACCTTTTTGACCGACACATGATCCTACTGGATCAATATCATCATCCTCTGTCCACACTGCGATCTTAGAGCGAGAACCAGCCTCACGTGCAATTGACTTGAGCTCTACTGTACCAGCAAAAATCTCTGGCACCTCCATCTCAAAGAGATGACGCACCATCTCTGGATGCACACGTGAAATCTTGATGCCAGGTCCACGGGTATCAAGCTCTACACTTTCGATGTATACCTTAAGTCGCTGTCCGATCGAGTAGTGTTCACCACGGATCTGCTCACGTGGAAATAGCGCTGCTACAGATTTACCGAGGTCGACAAATACCGTGCGGCCCTCGACGCGTTGTACAGTACCAGTGACAAGCTCACCCTCTTTTTCTTTGTACTCAGCATACATCGCATCACGCTCCACCTCACGGATGCGCTGGATGATTACCTGTTTTGCAGTTTGTGCTGCCACACGACCAAAGTCTGTCTCTGTCGGTAGCTCTTCTTCGATCGTATCACCGATCTGCACTTCCGGGTCACGCTTAACAGCTTCCTCGAGTAAAATATCTCGCTCTTCATTATAGCGAGGGTTACGGATTTCACCCTCTTCGTCTGTATCACCATCCTCTACTACAACTTCGCTCTCAGACTCTGCTGCCTCTGCAGCTGCTGCTGCACGCGCTTCTTCTTCCTCCTCAGTAATAAACTCACGCACCGTCTCATCAACGACTTCTTTTACAAGAAAAAACTTCATCGCACCAGAAATCTGATCCATTTCAGCGCGGATATTCTGCCCTCGCTTACCATATTCTTTCTTATACGCAGCGGCGATCGCAGCCTCGACAGTTGAGTGTACTGCATCTTTTTCGATTCCCTTTTCCTCCGCCAAAGCAGAGATCGCACTAGTGAAATCACCTAGTGAAAATGTTGGTTCTTCAGTCATAAAAACTCTTTAAATGATGATTAATCTGAATAAAAAATCGCGATTCCCTACTGAAATCCCGATCCCTCGAACTCCTTAACTGCTGTTATTATAGCAGAAAATAGGTAAAAGTCAATATTACATAAGATTAAAAACAGATAACACATCACAGTTAGGCCATCATGCATGAGCGCAATAGTCTTAGATATTGACAATTTAAATAATATATGTTAATATAATACCATAATGATAATCTTCCAGTGGGTGAGAAACTGGAGAAAAGTATGTTCCTTGAAGAAATTATACACCTAATCCGATCTGATGATCGCATCGCTCTTGCAGTGATCCTATTTGCTATATTTGGCACACCCATTATAGGTGAGCTGATCTGCAGATTTTTCGGAGTAGGTTTACAGTAAGCCAAAGGTCGCTAAAGTCTTATCGTAGCGACTTTTTTAATTGACAAAATATTAAAAATATGATAATGTGTATTTATCCCTGATCGTACCTATTCCCTGCTTTTGGGAGGTATATTCAGTTATTATTCACTGCAGGGAGACTCCTTGCACATTTACAATTTGGAGATAAAATGAGCAACACACCAGGTTTTAGTCAAAGGTTTAAAAACTTGATGAAAATCATTTTTTTAAAGCATCCAGTAATACTGATAATATCAATACTTATTATATCTGCCAGCATGTATGCTGGGTATAATAACTATTTTATATGGTCTTTGGGTATTTCTTTTTTAGCAATAATTGCTTTTATTGTCTATCTCGATATTCAAGCAGAGGACCCAAAAAAGAATGCAAAAACATTGTCACTGACCGCATCTTTGACAATAGGCGCGATATTTACAACGCTCTTAACTTGCATCTTCCATGGCATATTTTTAGAGATTCTTTCTCTCAAAGAAATTGCCTTGACGGAAAATGTACTGAATCAAAATTCTGATATAGCAGAAAGTCAAGAGACACAGGGCAAAAGCATACTACCTGATTGGCTTCAAGACCTGATAGCAAATTTCTTATTATTGGGAGATGCAATCTTTTGGATGTTTTTGTTTTATAATGGTCTTCGTCTAGAGGGTGATCCTGAAGCAATCAGTCAAAACAAGAAAGGGCTCCTAACTATTTTGGGACGACGTATCAAACTGGAGGTTGGTGAAGGTGTGTACTGGTGGTTTCCTGTTATTGGAAGCGTTGATGATTACGATTTCATCAGAAGTGTCGGAAGTCTATGTTATGAAGGCGATAAAGTCATTTCCCTTCCTGATGGGTCTACACTAAAGCGGGTAGATATCGATCTTGCTTTCATGCCACAAGATGGTCGTCTATTTCAACTATCAGAGCTAGGCGAATCCCCTTTTAATTATCTCAAGGTAATCGCAGAGGATAGAGTCAGAACTGGTAGCATCATCACTGTGAAGTCAATCCCTGAAGAAGTTAAGAAGAAAGAGTATAACAATATCGATGCAGTCATCCTTAACGGATCCCTTATTAAGTGGAAGAGTGTGATCAAAAATGGCGTCATTAAGAAAGGTTGCGTATTTGCACCAAACCCTGATGACCCATTAGAAGATATTGATTATAGTATATTCACCCTTGAAAAGGCTAATGTTCAGGCGCTTGTAAAAAATGGCTATGCACTTGAACAAGTACCTGAAACCGGAATTGAAGAAGCTGCTTATGATGTTGGGATAAACTTGATAGAAGTAAATATTGCTTCTTCGAGATTACCCGATGCAATCAATGATGCTATTAACGATGCCTTACGGGAGCCAATTGAAAGACACAAAGAAACTCAAGATACCGAAACAGCAATAAGTCTCGTTCAAAAAATAATCGCAGAGAAAAAAGCTCAAAATGGTGGAGAATTACCAGAAGGCTTTGACTTTGATGCATTACTTGACCGGGTACTTATTAGTCAAGGCAAAGAAGGTATTACTATTAATCGCATCGTTGGAGATACAAACAACGCTGCATCTATCGGATTACTTTCTGGTATAGCTAGTAATTCATCCAGATCAAATAATGGAGAAGATTCAAATGACTGAGGTCTTTATAATACTACCTCTGATCTTTTTGCTTTTTGCAATGTTTGTACTATTTAGAATACGAGCATCAAAGACGCGGAGTAGCAATAACGCACAAGGAAGTGGCAGTGGCACCAAAAGTATCATCCAAAAAATCACAACTAGCATAGGTGGTTTAACTGGAAAGATTCTAAAGCCTATGATAACCATTGGTATATTAGTCGCATTGTTTATGGGCTACAACCTGGGTTTAGCGGATGACCTTTTGTCTAAGTATGGCTGGGAAGAGTTAAGAAGTGATCATAAACTAGTCTTTGATCAAAAAGTAAGACCCTCTTACCAAGGTGTCCATTTTTTTGATTACAAAGCTGGTACTTTGTATAAGATTAAAATTCATGGGTGTGAATATACCGCGCGAAATTTTGACAAAGAAATGAATCCTGGATTCTACACTGTCTGTGCAAATGGTGAGTCATACACACATGGCGGAAAATATTATCTTAGTAAAGAAAGAGGTGCTCGCTGGCCGGAAAAGTTATCCGTCCACCAACCAGTCATCCTCACTACAAATGGTGACATGATCATCCAAGAAGGAGAAATGCTATCATCTTTTACCTCAAATCAGCCAGGTCGTTTTAAAATCACGACGAATTCTCAAAAAAGAGAATATGATAAAGGAAAAGGATTTATAGGCATAAGAGTCTGGGAAGTATCCCAGTAAACAATAAAACCGAGACACGTAACACGTGACTCGGTTTTTCATTTCAAGATCCACACCGCTAAGAAAATATCTGTCCAATCTGCGTCACCACGACGAGAGAGATAAGTGCTACCGTAAGACCGATGATCGCATAGATCACTGTGCGTTTAGCGGTATCGATCCTATTGCTATCGCCGCCTGCACTCATGTAGAGGATACCTCCTACTACGAGCATCGTGATCGCCAGTGTACCGATAATCGCGAGAAGTACCTGGAGCACATTGAGGATGATCTCTGCCAGCGTCGGCGCTGTCGCTCCCTCACCTGGTGCTGTGCCACCAAGCGCTTCGTAGATCTCTCTGAGAAATGTCGGTGCAGCCACAGCGATTGCGAGTCCGATCACAGCTGCCCAGATCGCTGCTTTGGCAAGCTCTGTCCGAGAGCTATTTCCTCCAGAAGTGATGTAGAGAATACCTCCGATCACGATAAACAGCACCGCGAGCACACCGACGATCCCACGGATCACCTCAAGCACACGCAGGAGGATACCCTCCACAGTGTTTTCAGCTAGCGGATTCTCAAATTGCACATTTACTGATTTCGTAGTTACTCCAGAACCATCATTCGGTCCACCGTCTTGCGCTAAGACAGAACTAAACAAAAACAAAAAAATCAACACTGCTGACGCGAGCGTACCCACGAGCAGTGTTGAGATATATGAGATATGACGTGTAGAAGTCATCATAAGACTAACCTTCAGGTACTAGGGCAACAGAGACCGCAGTCACGATCACCCACGCGAGGAGTGCGACGACGAGGCCGATAATAGCGTATGTGAGCCATCCTTTGGCTGTATCGACACGTCCACCATCACCACCTGAGGTGATGTAGTAGATACCTGAGATGACGATTGCGAGGATTGCGAGGATTGCGAGGAGTCCTGTGAGAAACTTCAAAATCTCAAGGAAGGCACCTGCAAGCGATGTCTCTTGAGCTAGTCCTGCTCGCTCATTTTCAGTTGGCTTAACAAACTGTGCGCTCGCCATCATCGGGATGATCATGAGCATCGGTATGATGATCGCATATTTCATAGTCATTAGTCGTGAGGACATACTATTGTTATAAATTTTTACTAAATTTCTTTTTTTACACTAGAGCTCTACCTGCTTTAGGGACCTACAAAATCCGGCCAGTTTGCACCATCACCGCCTCCACCATCACCCGCACCAAGACCTTCACTGACCGCAGTCACGATCACCCACGCGAGGAGTGCGACGACGAGGCCGATAATAGCGTATGTGAGCCATCCTTTGGCTGTATCGACACGTCCACCATCACCACCTGAGGTGATGTAGTAGATACCTGAGATGACGATTGCGAGGATTGCGAGGATTGCGAGGAGTCCTGTGAGAAACTCTAGCACTCTAATAAATGCACCTGAAAGCGACGCCTCTTGAGCCAGCCCCGCTCTCTGATCGTCTGTCGGTTTTGCAAACTGCGCACTTGCCATCATCGGGATGAGCATCAGCATCGGTATGATGATCGCATATTTCATAGTCATTAGTCGTGAGGACATAAGAATATTTTAGAATTATTTATGCTTATTATACCATGGTATAAAATAAGCTATCCACACTCATAGCTCCCTTATAGCTCTCACCTTAACCCGCCTGCAGAGCCGTGCTGATCGACGTAACAATCACAAATGCCAGCAGCGCGACAGTCAGACCGATAATGCCATACAAGAGCCATCCCTTGGCACGATCCACCCGACCACTGTCTCCCCCTGAAGTGATATATGAGAGACCAGCCCAAACAATTACGATAATCGCCAGAACACTAATAATCTCAGTAATAAAAAGTAGCACCTGAAGCAGTGCCCATGCGATACCGTTATCCGCTCCCTCCCCATCAGTAAGACCCACCTGTTCTGTCGTTGGTACGCAGAGAGAACTCCCAGGAGCCTCCTGCATCCCCGCAGGGCAAGCAGCAAGAGTCTCACCAACCCCAAATGTCATAAGTGCACCGAGCAGCAAAAGAAAAAGTGATAAAAAACGCATGTATTTTTATAAATCGTTTTACAAAAGAATGATTTTATTATAACACAAAACCTTCTCACAAAGAGAAGGTTTTGCACAAAAGTCGTGTGGCATGAAGACTACCCGCCTCCTACGCCTCCGTCGCCTCCACCACCTGCACCGACACCGAGGCCAGCACTTACAGCATTGACGATGACCCACGCGAGCAATGCGATCACGAGACCGACAATTGCATACGTGATCCATGACTTTGCAGTCGCGATACGTCCCTCGTCACCACCGGAGGTGATATAAATAATACCAGCAATGATGATCACAAGAATTGCAAGTACAGCGAGAAGTGACGCGATGAAGCCAATGATTTCTGAAATTGCTCCTACAAGTCCACCCTCTGTTCCTTCAGCTAGATTCCACTCATTAGCTGGAACACCAAACTGATTATTTTGGGCAGAAGCTGCAGCTGGTGCAACCATTGCTACAACAGCAAGTGTCAGCAATCCCATTTGTATGTTTTTTAGCATTCTATACTCACCTCCTTTCTTCTAAAAAATTGTATATTAATTATACCATTAATATGACAGTTAGCTAAACGTACTCATCCACACATTTGTAAAAAGCAGAGACGTCAAAGCAATCACAAGACCGACAATACCTCCCAGCAGAATCATCTTTGCTCTTGTCACACGCTCCGGATCCCCCCCGGCCGTCATATAGGTAATACCCGCAAAGACAATCACCACCATCGCAAGCACGCCGACAAACCCAAGAAAAAATTGTAGGATCCGCACCATGATCTCAGCCAGTCGCGGTGCACTACG
>JAHDCW010000005.1:25900-37368 GCA_020629675.1 Minisyncoccota bacterium
CGATTAAGTTGCGTTATACGGCTCGCTGTTTGCTCCAGTGCATTTGTAATACTGGCACCCAGGTTTACCTCATCAATCATCTTGCGAAACAGTGCACCGGCTTCGTCTGCGTTTTGTCGTACGTAGTTACGCGCGATCAGATTACCTCGCGCAAAAGCACCAAGGCGTCCATCTGAGATCTGTATATCAATAAGATCACGTCGCGCAGCTGGCTTACCAGAACGCTCAAGATAGTCTGCAACGAAATGTGGATATGCTGTCGCGATCGATTGACCAAAATAACTAGTTACTTGCGCAGGACCACCCTTATGCATAGCCATCGTGCGCAGGTATTGCCACGCCTCCCACGCCTGCACCTGTGCTGTGACAGGGGCGCCTTCAGGGCTAACGACCGTCTGAAATGACGGATTCTTAGCTACGACAAACATCCAATAATTAGGATAATTGACCTGCGTACCTATAGTCGTATCAATCTGTGGCAGCGGCGCCACCCCAAAGTTTAGCTTGGCGTTCTTTGCCTTGATCGTATCGTAATGATAACTATAGTTGATTGTCATCGCGGCCGTACCCTCAAAGAACGCATCAATTGAATAATCTTGTTGTTTATTCCATGTGTAATTAGGTGCTGCACCATCCGCAAAAGACGTATAAAAAAGAAGGGCATTTCTACCGGGATTGATCACTTCATTACCGATCGTTTGTGGCTCTTGAAATACAGCCCGACCATTAGCAAAGATTTGAGAACCACCCTGCATCATAAGTACGGTAAGCAAGTCTTCTGCGCGGTTGACGTTTTCGCTTGTGCCAAATGCTGCACCACTCTGCAATATCTCACCTTCTTCACCGATACGTGTCAATTGACGCACGACTGAACCAAACTCTTCCCATGTCTCCGGCGGTGTCGTAATACCGGCAGCATTAAATATATCCTTATTGTAGTAAAGCCCAAGAGAATCCACACTAAGCGGAAGTCCATACACTTGATCCCCCACCACAGCATCCGTAGCGACTACATCAACAAAATTATCTCGCACTTCTTGCGCGGTGATGATATTTGCAGGTGCTGGGACTACTTTGTCGACAAAATCAGGCAACCATGAGTTCTGAATCATAAAGATGTCAGGTGCCTGCCCTGAAGCTAGAGATTCGATCAAATCCTGCTTATAATTCTCGATGCTCATCTTGCGATACGAGATACCATTCACAAACGGCGTTGCCTCTGCATATGCACGATTGCCCCCACCATAATATGACTCATTATCAAAAACACCCCAGACACTCAAATTGGTCCCATATGTCGTTAATTCTTGCCGACACCCGATACCAGCCGAGGTAATGAAAACGAATATAAGAAAGAGAGAAAGTAATCGCACATTCATAGTAATAGTTCTAATGTGCTTTTTATTATACAACAAAAGTTGTGATATGTGTGGAGTTAAGGAGAGTCGAACTCCTGACCTCTTCCATGCCATGGAAGCGCTCTACCAGCTGAGCTATAACCCCGATTGCAGGACTATCCCTGCTGTCGTTTCCACTCGTAAAGCGCCACTGCTGCTGCAACAGAGACATTAAGGGACTCCACACCATCCTCCATCGGAATCGGCGATACAAAGTCGCAGTTTTCTTTGGCTTTTTTGGAGAGACCCTTGCCTTCGGCTCCCACAACAATTGCGGTATGTGCATCAAATTTCTGCTGCCACAGACTTCCCGCTGGATACTCTTTTGTGTCATCCTCCATATCGATTGCATATGTCCAGAATTCTTTTTCCTTGAGCTTGGCGATTACCTGTGCGATGCTAGAGACCTGAATGATCGGCATGCGCGCTGCAGTTCCCGCTGATGCCGCAAAGACCGCACCCGTCACAGGCGCCTGCTCATGCTCAGCGACGATGACTGCGAGCGCTCCTACAGCCATCGCCGTGCGGACCATCGCACCAAAGTTCTGCACATCCTCCACATGATCGAGCATCAACACTACAGCATTTTTTCCCTCAGGTACCATCGCATCGAGATCTGCAATTTGGCGATACTGAAACCCACGGTGATACGCGCCAATTCCCTGCGTACGGTGAAAACCAAAAAGCTTTTCCGCTTTGTTTTTATCAACACGTGTAACCTGTATCCCAGCTGCGCGCGCCATGGTGATCAACGGTTCATTTTTATCACTCTCGCTACCCTCGATCACAAATAGCTCTGACAAACGGTCAGGTGTATGCGCAAGTGTCTCGTGGACGGCATTACGACCATAAATCGTAAAGCCTTTTTGTTCTTTGTGTTGTCGCATAGCTATGATGTATAAAATAAATAAAAAATCGCGTAGAGATATAGTAAAACCCAGTCACAGTAGTGTAGCAGGATCACGCAAAAGATCAAGCATTAAGGCTATTTTATCATAACCAAGTCAACCGCCGTTAGTACCAGCAACAGACAACCAGCCTGTGTATGAATGTAAAGTTTGCATTACATTTTTATTCTCTTATAATAGTAATTACCTCTAATACAAAAATATGAACTATCGTATCTTATTTATTTTTATAATCGTGTTGAGCGCTGGTTTTTTTATTTTTAATAACCCATCCAGCACACAATCCAACGATACAATTGTCCGTGACACAACTCCGACGAGCCGCACTCTACATGACCCCACGGTGCATCCACGCCTGCGCGGACTTGATATTTGGGAGAGACCATCTGGACCACCACATGTCGCAATCCAAATTGGACACTTGCATACAGCTGACGCCCCCGATGAACTCCACCGCATCCGTCGCAACACAGGCGCACAGCATGCCCACATCACAGAGACGGCAGCGATGGAGCGCATCGCCAATCTAACAAAAGATTACTTAGAAGCCCAAGGCATCACAGTCACCCTCCTCCCTGTGACGATCCCGCCAAATTTTTATGCTGACGTTTTTCTCTCACTACATGCTGACGGCAGCCATAGCGCAGATCTAAATGGCTACAAAGTCGCATCCTCCTGGTATGACGTTACTCAAAAAGGCGCTACGCTTGCACGCATCCTGGAGAAAAACTATGAAGCTGCCACCGGTCTTATCCAAGATGATAATACCTCCGCTAATATGAAAGGTTACTACGCATTTAACTGGTATCGCTTTAACCATTCAGCTCACCCAATGTCTGTGAGCGCCATTGTCGAAACTGGCTTTCTCACTAATGCTACCGACCGCACAATCATCGTCGACCAGCCTGAGCGATCAGCACGAGGCATCGCAGATGGCGTACTCGAATTTCTCCAGAACCATCTCGCACTCGTGACACCAAAACAGAACTCAAACTCTTGAAAATAGTGTAAAACTTAGGCACACCAAAAAACCTTATCAGCTGATAAGGTTTTTAATTTTTCTCCCTAAATAAAAGTTATCCCCTAGCGCGTACCGCGAGGTGGCGGTCCCTCTGGACGTGCACCACGAGGTGTACCAGCGGCACCACCTCCCGACCCTTCATATTCACCATTGAGACATCTACCGATAAACGGATACTCTTCAGAAATAATGTAGACGTATACACCGTCAATCATCACACCATTACATGCATCGAGTGCTCCACTGCCCTCCACATAGACATGGTCGGTGACATACGTACCGTCTGGTAGCGTTCCTGCAATTTCCACATCACGTGTCTCTTGGGGGTTTTCATATACACAGTCAGTCCCTGATCGTGACTCCTCCACTAGTTGATAGCTCGTTGAATATGCACCGCTTTGAGAGTACGCAATCGCAAATCCATCCTGCGCAAATCCGACATGCACCAAGTCCTGACCCTTATCAGCAAACGCGATTACATTATCAGAAACACCGTGATAGTGGTACTCTCCTGTTGGTTGGACATGCGCATTGTTTTGATCGAGACCCAGGTCTACAAAGTTTTGTATTGCCTCTACCTTATACTCCTCACCAGAAGCACAACGTACACGCTCTGCCGTCTCAGGCTCAAGCTTTACACCATTGATCGCCACACCCAGTTCGCGCACCCAGTTTGCTGCTCCTGTGTATGTAGGATCAAGTGGAAGCGTCCACGTTTTTTCTTGCGCTGTAATCTCATTAGGATTCCCAGGATTTGGAAAAGCTCCCGTCTCGTGATTTGGCAATGCATTGGAGGTAATCACTCTCTCACCACCACTTATCGTTACACGCACCTCTGTTCCTGTCACATCATCCTCAATGGCATAGTCACCAAGGTAATCTGAAGATGTAAGGAGCTGGATGTTCTTTTGATAATTGCCTGCATTTACGCTTGCACTCTCAGATACCCCACCCTTCTCTACCACCTCTTGATTCTGCCCGCTTTCTACTTCCACACGCGGCACCACATCCCTCATACCATCAACTTCCTCTCGAACCTCATACCCAAGTAAGCCACAGCCACCAAGCAAAATCAGTGGCACAATACCCAAAACAACGTTTCTCATGCTTTTATCTTTAATGTTTTACAGTAGTACGCACAAAAAAAGAAAAGTCTTTCACCTCTCTTATTCCTCAAAGATCACACGAATCACATCATCAGCATCGTAGATATTTTCCCCTAGCCCATTGGGACCATATGATCCGATGACAGCACCCCAACTCGTACCTGCACCACCACTAAGATCGTAATCGGTATCAAAGAAATAAGGATTACCCCAAGGATCAATCATATTAGGCGGTACATACGGACCATTCCAACTGTCATACGGATCACCCCCTGGATTGGAAGATAGACCTGCGCTTGCAGCTGAGATATCTGCGATCTCATTAGGTGGTGACGATGTCTCATTAATCTCATCGATTGTTTGGTGACCAGGCCATTCTCCCGTATCATCTGCCATCAGAGTAATCGCCGCTTCGATGTTTGCAATTTCCTGAAGCACCTTAGCTTCTTTTGCTTTTTCTTGAGAGGAGTCTACGGCCACAAGCACAATAGAAAATAATATTCCAATGATCGAAAGTACGATCATGACCTCTATGAGGGTAAAACCTTTTTTATTCATATATAAATAATACCTAATATCCTCCAAAAAACAAAATAGACGCTCCGCTCAAGTAGCACTAATAGAAATTTTTAAAATCAACAACAAATCATCCAAGATAGCAATTCTGCACATTAGCCATCATGAAAGTCTTATACATATAGAATCTACCTACAGCAGAAAACCTCTTTTAAGTTTTTTCTACACTACCCAGGCGCTGCAGTTTCCAGTAAACTAGATGTATTCATAATACTGCACAAGCATGAGTAATTACTCACTTACAACAGACTCAATCCCTTTTTTAATTCGCACGATCGCGATCCCAGCGAGCATCGGCATGTTTTTTAAGACGATGTACAACGTCGTTGATACATATTTTGCAGGTCTTCTGTCAGTGCAGTCACTCTCCGCTCTCTCCATCTCTTTTCCGATTTTTTTTGCCATTATCGCTTTTGCCTCTGGCGTCGCGACAGCAGCCACCGTCCTCATCGCTGCAGAAAAAGGCAAGGGTAACGATGACACAGCCGCACTCTACGCTCAACAAATCATCACCTTCTCAATTGGCTGCGGTATGCTCCTGACCATACTCGGCATCAGCCTCTCCCCACTTCTCTTTGGACTCCTCGGCGCGAGTGGTGCCTACCTCGATCAGTCCCTACTCTACATGAATACCATTTACTGGGGCGCTCTCTTTTTTGTACTCAACTTTGCCATCAATGGCATTCTCAATGCTGTCGGCGATACCACATCTTTTCGCAATATCCTCATTGCCGGCTTTCTCGCCAACATCATTCTCTCACCTGTTCTCATGTTTGGCCTTGGTCCTTTTCCTGAATTTGGACTCCAGGGCATCGCGATCGCAACTGTCCTCATCGAGGCATTGAGCGCACTCTATCTCTATATTCAAGCCTGCAAAAAAAACTTATTTGGACACATTACATTCTCCCACCTCATGCCGCAGTGGTACTACTTTAAAAATATCCTGACGCAAGGTGTTCCGAGTAGTCTCAGTATGATGGCGATCGGCCTCGGTATTTTTATCATCACTTATTTTATTGCACTCTTTGGACAAGCACCGGTTGCAGCGTATGGCATCGCAACAAGGATCGAGCAGATCTTTCTCCTCCCGATGGTAGGGATCAATATCGCCGCGATGAGCCTCATCTCACAAAATATAAGCGCTGGCCATATCAACCGCGCCAAAGAAACGATCGTTACCTGTTACACATACGGCTCCCTGATTATGATCGGCGCGACGATCATCGTCTTCCTTTTGCGAGAGCAACTCATGGGTATCTTTACCGATGATGTCGAGGTCATAGAAAGTGGTGCACAGTATCTCACCATTGCAGCTTTTGCGACGATCGCTTATGTCATCCACTTTATGTCTGATGCGATCTTACGTGGGATGCAAAAACCGATGATTCCGCTGTGGATGAGTATTGCCCGCCAGATCATTATCCCCCTCACTCTTTTTAGCTTTTTGATTACCTATCTCAAATACGATATCAACGCTCTCTGGTGGGGCATCTTTGGAGTTACTTGGGTTTCTGCACTTTTTTACCTGTCTCTTGTCGCAGCTGAACTAAGAAAACTATTACGATAACTATGGATAAATATGACTTGATCATTATCGGTGGTGGCGCCTCGGGACTCATGGCCGCAGGTGTGGCAGCTGCTCTGGGTAAGCAGGTACTCCTCCTAGAGAAAAATGATACGCTCGGCAAAAAACTCTCTATTACCGGAGGTAGCCGCTGCAATATCACCAACAACACACCCGACATAAACACATTTCTCGAAAAATTCCCCGAAGGCAAAAAGTATCTCTACAGTGCCTTTTCACGTTTTTCAGTGACAGATACAATCCACTTTTTCCAAGAAACACTTAAGCTCCCGCTCACCACCCAAGCCGGTGGGCGCATGTTTCCCCGCAGTGAGAAAGCTGCAGATGTGAGAGATGCGCTGGTCGACTATGCTCGCGCACACGGTGTCACTATTAAAAAAAGTACCTCTGTTACCGCGATCAATGCCACTGAAGGCACGATCTCACATATCAAAACAAACGGTAGCGACTATCATGCGTCATCATATATCATCGCCACTGGAGGTCTCGCCGCCCCGCAGACAGGATCGACTGGAGATGGTTTTCAGTGGCTCAGAAAATGCGGTCACAAGGTCCACCAACCAAACCCAAACATCGTCCCACTGATCACAGATAGCGCCTGGCTCAAGCGCTGCTCCGGTACCACCCTTACCGACATTCGCATCACATTTACCAGCAAGGAAAAGAAAATTAAAAAGGATGGCAATATCCTTCTCACGCATTTTGGCCTCTCGGGCCCACTCATCCTCAACACATCCAAAGAGGTGAACACCCTTCTCAAAGATGGTCCCGTACACACGACGATCGATCTTTTTCCCTTCCTTAATGAGAAGGAGCTTGATCACAAACTGGTCACACTTTTATCAGAAAACCCCCGAAAAAAAATAAGCAATCTCCTCCCCCTCCTCATCCCGCGCTCGCTAGCACGAGAATTACCTCAGGCAAAAGATTTTCCTGACACTGAAATAATAGCGACGGAACTCAGTCGCGATGACCGGAAAATAATTGTATCAACTTTAAAAAAAATAACCTTGAATGTCACTGACATCCAAGGTTTTGATAAAGCAGTTATCGCTGATGGCGGTCTCGATCCATCAGAAATTGACTGGACGACGATGCGCTCACGTCGCTATAGCAATCTTTACTGCACTGGCGATATGATCTCGATCAACCGTCCGTCTGGCGGGTACTCTCTTCAGCTTGCTTGGACCACCGCCTGGATTGCAGCCCATAGCTGTTAGCATGTAAAAACGTCTCACACTTCCGCGTCAGACGTTTTATTATGCAAACCTCAATGAGGCAATTCTTTTTCGTATTCTATCCCGAGGTGCGCTCCGAGGTACTGCTTCCAAACGCGAAAAATTCTCGAAATTTCTGCATTTTTTGATTTAGTAGCTTGTACGAATTGAAAAACCGTATCCAATAAATCAGTGATACTTTCCTCCAAAACCTCTGCATCCTCCCCATCCATATGCGCCCTTTGCTCCAATTTGGCATTGTGCGAAAAGATCTCCAACTTTTGTTCTTGAATACTACACGAACCAACCACGATATTTCTCCAAATAACAGACACCTCACTACCTTAACAAGGAAACTCCAAAAAGAAAATAGCAGCTAATCTCGCCACCATTTTTTCTGCGGCTTATCGACACCCACCTCAAAACATTCTCCGATCATCGGCGTAATCATCTCAATATCTCCCTCTCGCGCAGCTAAGAGCGCGCGCTCCACCGGATCAGTCCAAGTATGAAGTGCAAGCGTAAACGCGGACCAATGAATCGGCATAAATGTCTTTCCGCCGAGTTCCAGATGCGCCTGCACAGACTGCTCAGGGCGCATATGTACTACTTCCCACATCTCGTTATACTGACCACTATCGAGTAGCGTTAAGTCAAACGGACCGCATCGTTCACTGATCTCCTTAAAGCCATCCCAATACCCTGAATCACCTCCAAAAAATACTTTCCTCGTAGAACTCTCCACAACATACGCAGACCACAATGTCTGCTGACTATCCCTGAGGCCTCGTCCGGAAAAATGCTGTGATGGTACCGAGATAATACTAACACCATCCACTTTCGCACTTTCCCACCAATCTAGCTCCACAATTTTTTGATCATCCACACCCCACGCGCGCAAATGCTTACCTACACCAAGTGGCACGATAAAAAGCTTCGTCTTTGATACCAATTGCTTTACCGTTTTTTTATCCAGGTGGTCATAATGATCATGTGTCACGACGACTGCATCTAACTCTGGGAGAGACTCTGCTGTTGCTGGCAAATCATAATGATAACGTTTTACCATACCCGGAATTGGTGACGCACACCGACTAAGCATCGGATCAAACAATATTTTTTTACCATCCACCTGATAGAAAAAAGTAGAGTGACCAAACCATGTGAGATACGCCCCCACCTGACCCTCATTTACGCGCAGCGTCTGCGATGGTAACTTCTTCTTTGGTTCACGTCCCTTGGTTTGAAAAAACACCTTCCATAAAAGCACAAAAAAATCCTTCGTCGAAAACTTTGGCGATCTCGCTGTTACATTATGAAATTTACCCTCACGATACTGGGGTGAGCTTTGGATGCGACTCTCCAGATCCCTAACTGTATGACTCATAGATACTAATTTAGATAATCATATTTCCGAACATAACTTATCAACCAATAATCTTATCAATCTCCCCCTTTAGACTCCTAAGACATGCACCAACCTTTTCTTCATCATAAGCGTCAGCATGTGCAGGTCCAAATGCACCACGATCGTTATCGAAGTATTTTCCTGTCTCACTCCTGAACTCAGCCTCTGTCGCTAGTCGTGCGATGATCCCTGCGCCCACATCGACAGACGCGCGCGCCTGCCCAAAAACCTCCATCACCATATTTGTTTGTAGCAGTGATCCAGGATTGAGAGCAGTAATCGCCATATCAGGATACTGACGCGCGAGATCAAAGCTCCACATCGTCAGCGCTAACTTACTTTGCGCATACGCCGCAAAATCCTCAAGACCCTCCTCACCTCGCAACGCAGCCAGTGAAATAGGCGCTTGTGCGGCTGAGCTTAGATTGATAATACGCGGATCATCAGACTTCTCCAGTAGCGACATAACCTCATCTGTAAATACCTTAGGCGCAAGTGCATTTACGACAAATCGCACATCATGACCAGTATCAGTCTTTGTCTCTGATACCTTAAAAACGCCAGCGTTATTGACGAGCACATCAATCTTTTCCACTGAGTCACATATCTCCTTTGCGATAGCTGCTACAGACTGCAAGTCAGAAAAGTCTGCCACAAATCCTTTTATCTCTACACCGTAGTTTCTTCGACATTCCTCTATTAACGCATCCACCTTGGCCTGCGAGCGACCATGAATGATCACATCATGACCGTCCTGGATCAGCTGCAACGCAGCCGCTTTACCGATACCATCAGTACTGCCGGTTATGAAAATCGTTTTTTTATCTGACATTTTAGTCATTTGTAAAAGTTAAACATTTTAATCGTATCAAATATTGATTTAAATGAACACATATTAATGCCTCAAATTACTCAACATACTACGTCACGATAAGGAATCTTGTCTTAAACAAGGATACGTTATATAATTTACACGGATTAGCAAGGTTTTTTCCGCGCTAGATCCACTTTCCCATTTTTTGAGGACTAGCCTATGAAGTCACACGTTCCTTTTTTGAAA
The DNA here is from genome assembly GCA_020629675.1 of Minisyncoccota bacterium. Classification (GTDB taxonomy): domain Bacteria; phylum Patescibacteriota; class Minisyncoccia; order Moranbacterales; genus JAHDCW01. Next base: position 36,179 of record JAHDCW010000005.1, read on the forward strand.
TTACAAAGTGGTACAACAGCCACTAAAACAATTGGTAGCAATTCACTAAACGCTACTGCAAGTTTACACTAAGGGTCAGAAGAAGCACTCTTAGTGAGCAGTCGTCAGGTTAAATCCTGACTGTACCGGAGGTAGATACTCATCTACCTCCTTTTATTTTGCGCCAAAGATTTCCGATGTATCCACAATTAGTAGCTCATGCCCAATACTTGCTATACTACTTTTATGTATAAAAATACGACCATCATCGCTGAGGTGAAAACCTCTTCACCCTTTGGCTGGACATCCACACAATCATGGGATGAGCTCTTCGAGACTGCAAATAATGTCGGAGATATCCTCTCGATCCACACAGACAAGCGATGGAACGGCTCCTTTGACCTACTAAAAAAAGCGCGGTCACGAACCAACAAGCCAATTCTCGCCAAAGGTATACACAATTCAGATGATGATATTACCAAGGCGCTATCTATGGGCGCAGACATGGTTCTTGTTGTAGGGCGCACTCCACGCATACACGCAGAAAAGTGCCTCATTGAGCCCTACACATTCTCTGAGTTATCAGCCCTAGACCCCTCAACAAAAGCTGTATGGAATAGCCGCGATTTATCAGATGGCAGCTTCAAAAAAGATACTTTCACAAAAGCGAGAGAGGAATTTCCCGGTTGGCTCTGCCAGGCAAGTAATATCACCTCCATAGATGATGTTCACACTAAGGCGGATGCCGTTTTAGTAGGGACGCACCTAATAGAATTCGCACAATCTCTTAATCAACTCATCACCTCCTAGCTTGACATGCTAAATAGCAGTCGTGTAACCTATACATAAGGCCATCATTTTACTCGGTTTCTATACGGCTCACAAAGCAACGTGAGCCAGGTTGCAGCGAGGACCATGATCGCTTTAGAAGTACATTTTCTTTTCACCCACAGGAGATATCACGTGAACATCCACGAAGGATTAGGTTGTGGTAAGCGCCGAATTCACAGCACGGCTGTTACGCGTCACCACTGCAAACGCCCAGCAGGCAATTGCGCTAACGAAACTCTAGTCAATGACCGGACTAGCGTCATCTAAAGCTCGAAGAAAAGAGTGATTACAATTCCAACGAGCTCTCATGCTCATCGACCTACGAGGTAGACGTTTACGTCTACCTCGTTTTATTTGTATAAAATAAACCACAATAAATC
>JAHDCW010000006.1 GCA_020629675.1 Minisyncoccota bacterium
CTCCACTGCACCCTCGTTCACATTATTGTAATCAATGTAGTGATCTTTCCTCCATTCCTTCGGAGTCTTTTTTAACCTTATGCGATTCTCGAAAAACAGGCCGTCAGCCTCACCATATTGAAATCGCTCAGCCTTGTTTTCTCCTAGGTCATAGTCCTTCCAGCCCCTTCCACTAAATGCCTGTCCATATAAGTCAGGAGAACCCTCTGGGTAAATAGAAAATTGACTGCCATCATCGAACCGAGCGGATAAACCTCTGAATTCAGCCTCTTCCTCAATGTGCACTTCCCAATTCCTGGGAATGGTGATACTAAATCCATATTTTTTACTCACATACTCTTTTGGACTCTTGTCAGTTATCTGTCCATCAGTAAGACTAATTGTTTCCACGATTTCACTGAGAGTAGTTGCATCGCCTTCATTAGCATAGTAGATATTGGTGTTAAGCTTTAGGTATGCATCATGCTTGAGCTTAATGTAATAAATATACACTGGAACACACCCGTCTGTACGTGCACCATCTCGATCTCTTGACAGTTTCCTGCATAATTCAACATGCTGTAGACCATCCGCAATATCTTCTTCTACTATAATTTCTTGATCTCGGTATCGTTCTATTTCAGTTTCGATATTCTCTGAATTCAAAATTTCACCTTTTATGATTGTCTGCCCTCCATCTAAAATGCTCAGAGACTTTTTTCCGTCAATATAGAGATCTACAGGGTAGTTAAAACTATATCCATATCTTTCGTTTTGATAGACTTTTGACTGATTTGAAGTACTTTCAATCAACCGAAATGAGCTGATAATTTTCTTGATGAAATTTAGAGACTCATCATCATAAGGTTTCTCAAGGGATACATCAATGAACTTTCCCTTCGCATCAAGATCTTCGTTATTCATACCAGGAATCCCAGGTATGGCATCTCCACCATTTGATCCATGGAATGAGATCACACGATCAAAATAGTCTAGAGCCGTCGAGTAATCGTCACTCTTTAAATCACTAGTCTTTTCAAATTTTGCACGATCACGAATCCAAAAGCTTATCTCTATTCGCTTCTCATCATTCTCTGTGGCATAAATGTTTCCACTCTTTGAAGATACGCTAAATACAGTAAACTCATCTGAAATACTGTTACGTGAATACCAATTCTCTGGAATACTGACCGAATATCCATATACTTCATTCTCTACTCGCTTCCACCCATCCTCCTCGATAAATTTAGAATCATCAACTTTCTGCAGCGCTTCAGCAGTCCTATTACTTTTTTCTACAACTTGAATTTGATCTACTTTTTTATCACCAAATTCTTTCTCAACATTTATTAGCTAAAATGCCATACCAAGGAAGCTAACTAAAAGAGCTATGATATAGAGTGCAAATTTTGGCGCATATTTTCTCATACGCTCAGTATATCATGAAATATTCGAACAACTTCCACTACCTCTTTTTTGGGCATAAAAAAAACCGCATAACCATGAGGAATTTTCGCTGCGGGACCTCGCGGACAGTGTTCGAACATTATATATACCAAGCTTTACTACTTCTGAACATTTTAGGAGAGTTTAATCATCTATATATTTAATCTGAATGTATTTTGCGCCTTGTGCGCAAGATATTTGACTGATATATAAAAATATAATATTCTGGACATAGGCTGTTAGGGGTTGCTGTTTCCCTTTTCACTCACGTGAATAAAGGCAGTAAACACGCCTAAGCCTACTAAAATGCACTTCTATGTGAAGTGTTTTTTAGTCTTTCAATTTTAAGCCTTCGATGTGTGCTTTGTACCTGAGTCCCCATCTTTCCACGCCTTTCTTGCTGGTTTTTAGCTTTTTAAGCATAGCATCAGTATAATCAACTATCGTTACACAACCAACATCAGCACCAGTAGTTTCCTCGGGGCACATATTCAATTTCTCTATCAAATCACCAGCATTTTTCATCCTATCCAAGATCACCTTATCATATGCAGATGACCTAAGCTCTTTATGCCATTCTCGCTCTAGCGCCTTTTCTAAAGTGCCAATTTGAAGTTGTAGATGCTTTTGATAGCAATATGCAATACAGTCTGCAAATTCAATACCGATATTACCTGCATTTTTTGAGATCAAGTGAATTGCTTGAATTTTCTTTTGATATGTCATTTCATCACACGAGTGGTTGATTCCATAATATGTCTTGAGAAAATCGGCATCTTTAGCATCAGTTGTTTCAGCGTAGATTTCAGCTCTGTAGTATTTACGGGCGATATTACTGCAATGCCACCCGAAGAGATTATAAAGCGCCTCTTTGAGATTTGCGTTTGGATGCACGCTTATCTCCTCGTACAGACTTGCCTTGAGCGCTGAAGCGCTCATGTTTCCTTTTGTGCCTTGCTTACCCTTGGTCAATAACCTTGAATTATCCTCTGGGAAATTTAGATACTTCTTTAAATCGTCAGTATTACAATATGTAATCGACACTTGCATACAGCAATTCACTGATTTTATAACAATTTTTTCTAGCCCTGCCAAAGCCTCTTCGTAGCTACTTCCTTCCAAAAGAACACTCTCATTCTTTTCAAAAAAATGAGCACCGTGAAAATCAGCGCCTTCCTTTAGGTATGTTTCCTTCCATACCAACCACAGATCCCTCATCTGGATGAAATCCTTCTTGATAACGGAAACTCCTGCAAAAATAAAAAAAGGCTCAGTATTCGTAAGCATTTCACTACCTCCTGATTCATCTATAAATAGTAGTGCGACATCGTCTTTATTCATCAATTAATCTCAAATATGAATTTTACTATTATACAGAAAACCATCTCATTGAACAAAGCAAAAAATTCGAACAACGTTCACACATTCATTTTTGAGCATCAAAAAATCCCTCTCTGAAGGGATTCTTTTTTGAGGGACATCGTGGACAGTGTTCGAACGCTCTGCCCTACCAAACACTTAGGATTGTCTTATTCACGTCCCTGAGTGAGACTAAGTTGATACTAAATATCGAGAATAGCCAAAGCTGCTCATAGTTTAATCTCCTTGTCTAAACCAATCTTCTCTACAAAATATCGATCATGAGAAACACAAAGAATTGTGCCTGGATATTCCTTGAGGAGATTTTCCAGAGCTTCCCGCGTATCAAGATCCAGATGGTTTGTCGGCTCATCGAGAATCAAAAAATTGGCGCTAGAAACCATCATCTCTGCTAAAAGAACTTTTGATTGCTGTCCTTTACTTAGAATGTTAAGAGGTTTTTGTATATCCTCTCGCGAAATTTGTAAACACGCTAAGACCTGAAAAATAAATGTTGAATTAGCTTTTGTTTTATCAGATATGTGCTTCAGTGGAGATAGATCTATATCCAACTCTCCATGCTCCTGAGAAAGATATCCCACCTTTATATTTTCCGCTAAAAAAACAGATCCCTCCTTGGTCTCAACGCCTCCTAGTAGCGTCTTAATAAGCACCGTCTTCCCCGCTCCATTTTTACCACTAAGCTGCATACGATCTCCTTTTTGGATAGCTAAATTCAATCCCTCATAAAGAAGTCTTCCGTCGATCTCCACTGAGACATCTGATAATTCTGCAACCTTCTGGGGACCGAAGTCAAAATCCTTAAAGATCATTTTGATTTCATTATCAATTTCTGGTTTTTCCGTGAAATCTGTTCTTGCGATGCGACTTTCAAGCGACTTTGCTTGACGATAATTTTTGCGAGCTGCCTTTTCTGCTAGAAAGTAAGCTCCTATTTTATCTCCATCTTTTCTTCGTTTTTTACCAGCCTCTTCTTTATCTGCCTTTTGCCTCAAATCACGGACCTCTTTTTCAAGCTTCTTCTTTATCTTTTGATCGCTTTCGTGCATTCGCATCTGCGCCGCCATAATATCTTCTTTCTGTTTTTTGTAAAAATCATAATTACCCCCATAAATAGTGACACCACCTTTCTCCAATTCAATGATTTTAGCAGTAACAGTATTTAGCAACTTTCGATCATGAGACACAATTATCACAGCTCCATCAAAATCTTTAATAAAGCACTCGAGCCACAGAATGCCATCCACATCAAGATGATTCGTTGGTTCATCTAGAAGAAGAATATCACACTCTTGGAGATATATGTTTGCTAGATATATTTTTGATTTCTGACCACTAGAGAGAGTTTGCATTTTTCTTTCTTTGAGGTGCTCAACCTCAAACTCATTTAAGGCTTCATCAACGCGATAACCTTGCCACTGTTCTAGATTTTTCATCAGAAACTCTCCCACAACCTCATCATCATGAAAATCCAATACTTGAGGCTGAAACCCTACAGAGCCAGATGTATAAACATCACCAGAGTCAACCTGAATTTCACCTCTAATAATATTTAGCAGAGTAGATTTTCCAGATCCATTCTTGCCTACGAGACCAATTTTCTCATTTTTTGATATACTAAAATCAACACCACCAAATAGAGCGTGATCATCGAAACTTATACAAATATTTTTAATCGTAAGCATATATATTATCTTACCTCACTGTTATATGGTAATCAAAGAAAATAAAAAGCAACTTGGTGTTCTATATTCTGCACTGTACATACCAGAAATCGTCACTTCAACTAAATCTATTACTCCATCCTTAGCTCAACGTATTCCCACACTTAAGTCTAATAAAGCTGCTGGGTTCACAAGTGTATTTAAGTTACAGGAAAGCATCTCTCTCAACGTCTCTCCTGAGCTATGTAGGATATCAAATATCAGTACAATAAATGATAGTTTTGATAGGCACATTGATGAAATTGAATCGATTGTTGCATCCACATTAATCTCAGCCAAATCCCACTTACAATCGAAAGTTACTCGCATCTACCTCTTTCCAACTTTCTCAGACTTTATACAAAAAGAAATGCGAGGAATTTCAGGATTTTCACCTTATGAGTACTGTAATACTATTCATATATTTATCCACCCAACATTTCCTAAAGGGTGGCAAAATTCTCTCAAAGAAACAATTGCACATGAATTTTTTCACAGTGTCCATCTCGAGCAAGATCACCATTTTACTAGACTTGATAACTGGATTATCTTTGAAGGCTTGGCTGAATACTTCACATCACAGATTCTTGATCGTAAGACGCTACTAGTCAAATCCATACTCTCAGATAGCGAGGTGTTATCATGGCTTCCTCAAGTCAATAAGATTCACAAATCCAAAAACTTCAATGTCAATCTAGACATCATTTACGGTAGTAAGAAATATCCTCAATGGCTTGGATACAAAATAGGCTACGTATTAGTTAAGAGCTTCTTGAATCACCGTAGGACAATCACATGGATTGAACTAATGAAAATGGATCCCTCACTTATTTACAAAGAAGCTCTCTAAGGGTTTTTGCTTTTATCTTAAAAGAGCCTGACACCGCATCGTGTCAGACTCGTACTTTGTTGATCTGCCAAGCTAGGCAGACTTTCTTGATTTACAGCTGCAGCTGCAATTTCCATTCGAGCACTGCGTCACTGAATTTTTAGATTTCAATGTGCGGGCTGTCCGCGTAATTTGCCATGTTTGAGACTGCGGCTTGTCTTCTTTCGGTTGCGCCATGAGATTTCTCCTGCGTTGGCGTTGATTTAGTGACGAGCTCTAACTCTCCACATCGTCAAAATATCAAATGATGTAATTTATGTCAATTCTAATTAAAAAGAGTCCGACACCAAATGATGCCGGACTCGCACTGTGGGAAACTAAAGATCTATGCAGATTTTTTTGATCTGCAGCCACATTTCCCACACGAACATCGAGTCATCGATGTATCAGCCGTCAATGTGCGGGCTGTCCGCGTAATTTGCCATGTTTGAGACTGCGGCTTGTCTTCTTTCGGTTGCGCCATGAGATTTCTCCTGCGTTGGCGTTGATTTAGTGACGAGCTCTAACTCTCCACATCGTCAAAATATCAAATGATGTAATTTATGTCAAGCTTAGTTAAATGGATGTGGATACTTTGGAATGTCCTGATATGCTACCATCTCACTTCTCAGGCCACGATTTACAGGAACCGAATATATTCTATCCATCCCCAGCGGCTCTTCATTATAGCCAAAATTTATAGGCACAAGACCTGGAATGAAGCATCTAGTTATATGAAGATTGGGATCCACTATTTTGTTAGATTTTTGTGAATGATTAAAAAAATACATTTTTAAATCTTCACTTTCAAGCATTCTAACAAAATCATCCCAAGTCCTTGCTGAACCTTTCCCAATATCATGCATATCCGTTATCTCATCTCCTTTTTCGATTAAAACATCAGCTTTCTGAAAATGCTCTAAGCTTTCGTACAGACGACCATGATCATCTGGTGAATCGACTTCAGTTGGCTGAATTATATCTCCAACCCCCATCGAGAGACGGAAATATACTGAAGACTCCACCTCCATCAAAGCATGGTCCAGAGCTTTTTCGGGACTGAAATCTGAAGCAGCTGCAACTGTTGTATAGTGCAGATCCTGTGACTGAGCACAAACCATCACCACAGGAGCCAAACCAATTGAAATGTCTTTTATCGTGATATCAAATCCGACTTGACTCATCGCTGTGATGCGCTTCATTAACTCTTCAGGGATACATTCATGAAGAACTGTTGGCATTACTAGTTGATTCAGCCATATAATCATAAAGGCATCTCTTTCAACCAACTCCAAAGCCGCTCCCTGCTGTGCTAAGTTAACATCAAAGTGAGCTGCCCCACCAGATGAGTTAGCCTTGTAGCAATCAAAACTCTGTGACTGAGAGCGATATCCAAAGAAAATAAGGTCAGCCAACATAAATACCTCCCGATCGCTTGCATACTCCTTGACGCTTACCCAATCATATAATTCATCTTCTTTAAATTCTCGATAAGGAAAATTCTCAGAAAACTGAATATCATGAAAGCTCATCACGGAAGTTGGATGTATTACATGATCGAGATCTTGAAAAGATCTACCATGAATCATACCCATGCCTTCAGTAAGCTCGTAGGCATACCATTCTTGAGCCTCGACAACCGCCTTGAGCTGAGCTAGAGCAGGATCAGCAGATCGACCTGATGACCATGATGATGCTACATAATTTGGCGTTTCCACCCGTGCAACTGCTAGTGAAAACGGAGGCTCATAGGATAAATGCGGAAGCATGCTGACCCACTTTGAGTTTACTGATTTTCTGTCATAGAGACTGTCAACATCACCTTCTTTACCGAAGACGACACTAATCAATGGATTATTTTCTGTCTGAAAAACCTCCCTTAACTTATGCTCAAAGAAACCACCGATCTCTACCGCTCCGACGCCAATATCCTGCGCGGATCGCAGAAAGTTTTGTGCGACATGACCAGACTCAATCAATGCATAACGAGTACCTCGTGCTCCATACTTCTCAGTTGAGAACATTGTATCCGATATTACTATAAATCCACTTGCATTATGCACATCTGTCGGAGAAACAAAGCTTCGTAAAACTTTACTACTAACCTCACTTTTCCAGATAAATGAAACCTTTCCAATACCACAATAGACAATGTCATATATGCCCTTATGAAGAATTATCTCATTGTTGTCAGTTGATTTCTGAATATCTTGCAAGAGACAGAGGTGGATCCTTAATGGATACAAAGCTCCCGCAGAGGGGATTGTGCGACGATTAAATCCATCATGCTCCGATATAACACCATAACATTCCCACAGCATAAAAGAAAGTTCATCAACAAAGATAGAATCATCGCCAAATAATCGCACTGACCTTCGTTTTTGTAAGCTACTTCGCTCACACTCCACTTCAAGCGTTATACCCTCATCACTCATATTTACATTCATCTGGACCGACTGGGCAGCATATTGGTCAGCTTGCTCATCAGTTACGGTCTCAATATAGTGCGTAGGATTGTCTCCATAGCTCATAAGGGCAGCAAGCGCTTTCTTTACGGAAACCAAAATGCCAGTCTCGTACAGATGAGCACCAAAATCATCAAGAATATCCTGAGACCACAAAGTAGCAGACTTCAGAACATCTCCCCATACTGTAAATCCATCACTTAAACGCACCACCTCGTTAAAAAGATCATCCTCAATGGCAATCTCGACTATTTCGTGAGGTAATTGAAACTGAATCACTCCATTAACTGACCTACAAGGGTAGGGTAAAATATATTTTTCATTAATATTCACTATCTTTCTCCAGTGACCTAAATGTTAAATTAACAAAATTCATGAATAATATACCATGTAATTTACATATCGTCAATTAATATAATGTTACTCAATAATAAAACCAGCCCAAAAAAATTTATGGACTGGCATTGTGCTAGTGGAAGCTCAACCCCACCTACTTGCACCACTAGAACCTCTTGCGTGTGAATGTCTACTTGTTCGAGGGATGCCGTCACTCGTTACCACCCTTCCGCTGTTAGTATAGTGCACACAGTCAGTGTCATGTTCAACATCTTTTGATTGTTGAGCGTTATCGATGTCACTATCACGAGCAGGCTTTACAGGTGCAAAGAATCCGACTATCGCAGAAATTATTGCTGTAAATATTTTCAATGTACTATTCCTTCTTTTGGGTTCGCTGCAATAATTACATAAACAGCATTTTTAATCAATCTGCAGAAGTTCTAGCCGTGTCGGTCGCCCATCATTTTTGTATAAAAAAACCGCTTAACAAAGCGGTTTTTATTTTGCGGGGACGACCGGGCTCGAACCGGCGGCCTTCTGCGTGACAGGCAGACGCTCTAACCAAACTGAGCTACGCCCCCATTTTATTCCTAACCGTACCAGGGGTGAGAATTGAACTCACGACCTCAGGCTTATGAGTCCTGTGCTCTAACCAACTGAGCTACCCTGGCCAATACAATCAATCTTGTTGCGGGGGTAGGATTTGAACCTACGACCTCCTGGTTATGAGCCAGACGAGCTGCCGGACTGCTCTACCCCGCTATATTTCTAAACAGATAATACTGAGTATACTACAACTTATAACTTGATGTCAACGCTTTCGCGGAACAGCTCCTAAAACATCAAGGAAACCATAATAAATATTTACGATGCGCTTCGCTTCATTTTTCTCAATCTGATAATCCTCGTCATGGACGATAGCATTACGTATCTCATGCGCTGCGCGAACATCAGGCACCGATGGGTAGATATCAGTTGGCATTTGAGCAAGCTGCTCACTAAGATTGACTCCACTGATGTCTATATCTCTGAGCGCGCGAGAAATGAGATGATCAGACTCGAGGATAGCGATTTTCCAGTGTCTCTCAAAGTCACTCTCAAATCTTTTACGGACCACAGCCCAGTCTTTGGCGTATTTCGATCGCTCCACAACTGTCGATGAGCCATATTTCATCTCTCGTAGTTTTTTACTGATCCCACCACCTACATAAATCAAAAGCGCTATATCTACAATCAGGAGTACTATGTAAAAGAAAAGAAAGATCTTTACAACCAAAAAAACCCAACTATCGATGATGGTATTGTATGTCTGACCTATAAAATCAAGTAAGCCAAAAAAAATCTCCATACCCTACTTTACACTATTTTCGTACGCATACCCGAGACCAAGCACACCCTCCTCATCAAACCACTTACCAATAATTTGTCCACCAACAGGTAGTACAGCATCTCCCGTATCAACTGTTCCGATAGGAATTGACATCGCTGGCACTCCAGCCAGGTTTACTGGTACCGTATAAACATCCTCTAGATACATCGAGAGCGGATCATCTGTTTTTTCCCCGATCTTAAACGCAGGTGAAGGCGTCGTCGGCGTAAAGATAAAGTCCACCTGATCAAGCGCTTTTTTAAAGTCATCATGAATGAGTGAGCGCACTTTACCTGCCTTTTTATAGTACGCATCATAATATCCAGCGCTAAGCACATAGGTCCCCAGGATCAAACGACGCTTAATTTCCGCACCAAATCCTGTACTACGTACATGCTCGTAAAAGTCCGCGATGGAATCATGCGCAGTCGCAGCATCTCCACTGTAGCCATAACGCACACCATCAAAGCGCGCCAAATTAGAACTAAGTTCCGCGAGCGCAATCACATAATACGTCGCGAGCGCATTACTCGTTTGCGGAAGTGAAATATCGACAATCTCTGCGCCTTGCGCCTTAAACACATCAAGCGCATTAAAGTAGGCTGTTCTCATACCATCATCTAGACCTTCCCCGAGGTACTCCCGCGGTACACCGATCTTGGCACCTGCGATACTACCACCAATCATTTCATGATAGTCTTTGTCATGACTTTGAGCACTCGTCGCATCGCGCGGATCATGTCCAGCAATAGCTGAGAGCACAATCGCCACATCCTCGACAGTCTGAGCGATCGGACCGACCTGATCAAGACTCGATCCATATGCACTCACACCATAGCGAGACACACGACCATAGGTCGGCTTAAGCCCCACCACACCGCAAAACGCAGCTGGCTGGCGGATCGATCCACCAGTATCAGTTCCCAAAGACCACACCGCCTCACCTGCCGCTACAGCAGCTGCACTTCCCCCACTTGATCCACCAGGAACATACTCAAGATTGTGAGGATTGCGCGTCATCCCATACGCACTGGACTCAGTACTACTACCACATGCAAACTCATCCAGGTTTTGCTTCCCGATAATGATTGCATCCTCACTTTTGAGACGCTCAGTAACTGTCGCATCATAAGGTGCTGTGTAATTCTCCAAGATCTTAGATCCAGCTGTCATGCGCACACCATTCAGTGCAATCAGATCTTTGATTCCACCAGGGATACCAGCCAAGAGGGAGATACTTTCTCCTTTAACAATTTTTTCATCCACCCTTCGCGCCCCTGCAAGAGCTCCTTCTGCATCTACTGCGATATACGCATTGACCTGTTCATCGATACGATCAAGATAGGTTTGCGTCAGGTTTTCTGCTGTCTCCTCGCCAGCACGTAATTTCTCGTGTAATTCTCTAATCATGTCTACAGTACATTTTTAACCTTGATATAACCGGACTCACCGCTTGGAAACTCACCCAAGAGCTTTTCACGGTCTTCTGCAGACGTAGCTGATTCCTCATCAGCACGCAATACATTTTCACGGCCAGTAATATGACCCATCTCATCCACATGACTCACATCGACAGCGTCGAGCGCCTTAAAATAATCAAGCACTCCACCGACATGGGAACGGTACGTCGTTACCTCCTCTTCTGTCAGAGAGAGCTGCGCTAATTTGGCGGTATCAAGGATGTCTTTATCTGTAATATTCATATTTTTTAGTATATTCTAGGTACCCGCAAAAATCAATGAATCATCTCTAAAAATTCTTCCTCAGAAAGTATCGTCACACCGAGCGCAAGTGCTTTTTCTTTTTTGGATCCAGCTTTTTCTCCGGCGATGAGATAGTCAGTTTTGGCACTCACACTCCCTGACACCTTACCGCCGACACTGCGAATCAACTCCTTAGCATCATCACGCGAAACTGATGCAAGTGTCCCAGTTACGACACACGTCTTACCGCTGAGTACACTTGATGCCTTGGCTGCCGGAGCATCTGACATAGCAAAGGTTATACCCGATTGATCCAGCTGCCCTAGTACATCTAAACGTTGCTGATCACCAAAGTAACTGACGATACTTTCTGCCACCTTGGTACCTACACCATCAATTTGCTCTAGCGCCTCTGCTTTTTGTGCACGCAGAAAATCGACAAGCTCCCCCACCGTTTTTACTTTGGCACGCATAATATCTTCAAGCAGCACTGCCGTTTCCTCACCCACATACCTAATACCCAGCGCAAAGATAAACTTCGACATCTTAACTTCTTTGGAGTTCGCAATAGCCTCAACTAAGTTTTGCGCTGACTTTTGCTCAAAGCGCTCGAGCGGAACCAAATCTGCAACCGTTAACGTATAGAGGTCAGCGGCATGACCAATCAAACCTTCTTCGATGAGTTGCTCGATAATTTTTTCTCCTGCTCCATCGATATTCATCCCTTTTTTGGAAACAAAATGTGTAATTTCTTCTTTGAGTACTGCACCGATATTGCGATTTACACAGTAATACGCAGCACTCTCCTGTCCCTTGCTACCGATCACCTCTTTAGCCACCTCACCTTCACATGCTGCCTGCGCAGTAGCTATGAAATCAAACGCGTGTTCTGAGCCAGTACGCAAGTTTACAAGCACCTCCACAATCTCCGGGATGATGTCTCCTGCTTTTTGGATGACCACACTATCACCAATCAAGAGACCCAAACGCTCAATCTCATCCGCATTGTGAAGCGTAGCGCGTGACACCTGAGATCCAGCCACCATCACTGGGCGCAACACCGCTACTGGCGTCACGGCGCCAGTCCGACCAATCTGCACAATAACATCCTCCACAACTGTTGTTGCTCGCTCTGCAGGAAATTTATAAGCGACCGCAGCTCGCGGTGTTTTGCCGGTGTAGCCAAGCGCTTGTGCAGTCGCGCGGTTATTTACTTTTACGACAAGTCCATCAATACCATAATTTTGCTCATCTTTCTGGTCTACCCATTTTTTATAAAAAGCTTCGACATCACTCAAGGTCTGGCAGTGGAGATAATCCTGATTCACTTTAAATCCCAGCACACCCAAAAGTGAAAGAGTTTCTATCTGCGTACGTGGTCGCTCAATTTTAGTATTACCCACATCTATCTGATCAATCGCATAAACAAATGTCGACAGGTTACGATCAGCTGCGACACGCGCATCGAGCTGTCGCACCGTCCCTGCTGCGGCATTACGCGGATTCGCAAAGAGCGCTTCACTCGATTTTTGACGCTCTTCATTGATACGTTCAAATTCCTCTTGCGGCATCCAAATCTCACCCACAACGACGATATCGATAGGCTGCTCTAGTTTTAACGGAACACTTTTGATCGTCCTTACGTTATGTGTGACATCCTCACCGATCACTCCATCTCCTCGCGTTGCTGCAGTTACAAGCAGTCCGTTTTGATATGTTAGAACGACTTTAAGACCATCAATCTTCACCTCTGCCATGTATCCGTCCTCCTGCCACGTAATCTCATTTTTATCTGCGTAGCGACGTATACGCTCATCCCAAGCTATCAGTTCTTTGTACACAAAAAGATCTCCGAGGGACCACTGTCTAACTGCATGTTCTACTTTTTTAAATTTATCAAGTGGCGTGGAAGCAATGCGTTGTGATGGGCTATGCGGATCGCGCAAATCTGGAAATGCTTCTTCAAGCTGCACTAGTTCTTCCATTAGTGATGTGTAGACAACATCATCAGCCTGAGGATCATCTTTGACATGATAAAGATGTCGCAGACGATCAATCTCACGGGACAATTTTTTAATTCTATTATATACATCCTCTCGGCTCATACCACTTTTGTTTACCATAAATTCTTTTAGACTTTACTATCACTCTAACGCATTAACCTTGCTTAAGCAAAATAAAACTGACGAGATAAAACTACATCTCGTCAGCCTACAAGTACACACCAAACTAAAATTAGAGACCAGTTTCAATCTGCCAATCACTAACATCAAGTACGCTATCTATCACAAATATATACTCACCGTCGGTACAGCGGACACGTCGGCAGTCGCCTCTTTGGTGCCTCTCTCTAAGATTAAGAACTTTATGCTCAAGCCTAATCCACGGCTCGCATAAAGAGCTCCATGAAATTTCTCGAATCCTGTCTGGATTTACATTCTGAAAACAATGATAATCACTGCACCCCAAAACAGCTCTACGATGGTAAATTTCTATTCCAAATTCCCCTCCCAACATTACAAGAGCAGAAGATGCAGCTTTATTAATTGGACTCACCCCTTCAGCGAAGGCTTTGCGCCAGTTAATTGCATGCTCCCTGGCAAATTCTTGCGTCACAGCAATACTTCTCTTGTGAGCAAAGCTCACACAAACCACTGGTAATTTGTACATGCATCACTCCTGTTTCAGCTTGTGTTCAGGATAAGGGAAAAATAAATATTGTCAATAGTGATCACTGATTCTTTTTCACCTTCTACACTGCAATCCTAGACATCAATATTCTCTACACTTTTCGCATGTGTCTGGATAAAGTGTTTGCGTGGTGCCACATCTGACCCCATCAAGAGATCAAAAACATTATCAGCAGCTTCAGCGTCCTCAATCGTCACCTGAAGCATCTTGCGATGCTCTGGATCCATAGTTGTATCCCACAACTGTTCTGGATTCATCTCACCCAGTCCCTTGTATCGCTGAATACTGACTCCACCAACCTTTTTCTCCGGTGCCTCTTCTCCATCCTCACTCTCCTCAACATCTACATCCTCTGTGACACCAAATTCCTTAAGAATTCTTACCTTATCAGCTTCAACATAGGCATACTCTACTTTTTTTCCTTTTTTGATCTGGTAGAGAGGTGGCTGCGCAATATAAATATGTCCTCGTTCTACCAACTCACGGAATTGGCGGTAGAAAAAGGTCAAAAGCAGTGTACGGATGTGACTACCATCAACATCAGCATCTGCCATGATGATGATTTTGTGGTAGCGCAGCTTATCCATGTTGAGCGCCTCGCCGATACCCACACCAAGGGCGATAATAATAGGCTTAAGCGAGTCTGACTTTACGATCTTATCAAGAGTTGTCTTTTCGACGTTCACGAGCTTACCACGCATCGGCAAGATAGCCTGGAAATGTCGATCACGTCCCTGTTTAGCACTTCCACCCGCAGAGTCACCCTCTACGATGTAGAGCTCACTATCCTCTGCTTTGCGAGAGCTACAGTCTGCAAGCTTACCTGGTAGCGTCATACCCTCCAATGCACCTTTACGTAGTACCGCATCCTTTGCGGCGCGCGCTGCTGTTCGCGCTTTAGCGGTCAAAACACACTTTTCGATGATCGCTTTCGCGTCTTTTGGGTGTTGCTCGAGATACTCCGTAAGCGCCTCTGACACCGCCGTATTGACCGCACCGCGCACCTCGACGTTGTTTAGCTTTCCTTTTGTCTGACCCTCAAACTGCGGATCACCAAGTTTCACATTGATAACACAGGTAAGCCCCTCACGCATGTCCTCCTGTGAGAGATTATCATCTTTTTCTTTGAGGATATTGTTTTTACGTGCGTAAGTGTTAAGTGTGCGTGTCAGAGCTGCACGAAATCCTGCGACATGTGTACCGCCCTCTGGGTTGGCGACGTTATTCGCAAATGCATGCAGACGCTCATTGTAGCCATCTGTATACTGCAGCGACACAGCCACCTCTACACCCTCCTCTGTCCGCTCGACGTAAAATGGAGTTGTATTTTTTACATTTTTTCCACGGTTCAAAAATTTTACAAAGGAAATGATACCCGCATCAAAATAAAATCCGTAGTGCTTTGCCTTGTAGGCATCAGTTTTTTCGTCGAGTACCTCACGCGCATCCTCGATCATGATTTTGAAGCCCTTGGTAAGATATGCCTGGTTGCGCAAATGCTTGACAATTGTATCAAAATTAAAGCGCACATCCTCAAAAATTGTAGCATCAGGCTTAAAGGTAATTGTCGTACCCGTCTCTCCTTTTGGTACTTTACCAATTGCTTTTACATCTTTTTGCGGCTTGCCTTGCTTGTATTCCTGCATCCAAACCTTACCATCACGACGCACTTCAGCACGTGTCCACTCTGAAAGTGCATTTACCACAGATACACCCACACCATGGAGACCTCCAGAAACTTTATATCCAGAATCTTCACCGCCAAACTTACCACCAGCATGAAGCACAGTAAGTACCGTTTCCAAGGTTGATTTTTTGGTTGTTGGGTGCTTGTCTACAGGGATTCCGCGACCGTTATCAGTTACCTCTATAATATTATCCGGCAAAATACGCACACGGCATGACGTCGCATGCCCAGCCATCGCCTCATCGATCGCATTATCGACGACCTCCCAGATCATGTGATGCAGTCCTGTAAGACCTGTACCACCAATATACATCCCAGGACGTTTTCGCACCGGATCCAATCCCTCCAAGACCTGAATCGAACTCGCGCCGTAATCTTTTTTTACTGCTTTTTTTGATGTTTTCTTAGCTGCCATAATATTATTTTATCCTGAATATTTCATCTATTACTATATTATAACAGGCATCAGGGCTTTGGTACAGAAAGGCTTAAGCTCCTCAGAACCACACAATGCCTTACTCTCAATCTTTGTCTCTGGTAATAAAATACAGTTCAAATACCAAAATAGAACACGTCAAAATAATTGTATTCCACCAAAAAAGGATGCTAAATTGCTGAAGAAGTACCAGCGCAGTAATCAAAACACCCACGAGGACACCCTGCCGCTCGATAATAACGAAATCTTCGTGCGATGCCTGTGTCTGGGCAAGCCTCTGCCACAGTGTCAGCAGGCTCATCATACTCAATGAAGAAGCGCAAACAAAGAGTGATCCATACAAGAGCACATACGACCACATACCCCCACGTGCTGGACTATACATAAATATAGTGCCCAGCAAAATAATTGCGGATAGGACAGCTAAAAAATGAACACCGTATAAGTATTTCTGCAAATACATATTCTGATTGTGCGTTATTCTACACTAATAAGATCCGCAGTGTAGACAAGTCGCTTTTCCGTTGTATAGCGAGGATAGCATGTGTAGAGTGTAAGCTGTGGTTTTTCTGTCTGCTCGAGGATGCTTACCTCTGTCGGCTCTACTACCTTGGAATCATTGATTTTGTAGGTATATGACTTACCAAAATAATCAATAGAGACTTCATCTCCAATCTCTAGCTCATCTAGATTTTCAAAAACGGTGTGCCCCGGTTTACCTCCTGGGTAAAACTGGTGTCCAGAGAGAACCACGTTTCCTGTCTCAGGATTTGGAATAGCTGTCGTATAGTGTCGTCCGACGCCCTTATCGAGGACATTTTTAGTTACACCATCAAATACTGGTGCCTGAATATCAACCGTATCTGTCTTGATTCCAAGTATGAAGTTGTGATTTGTAAGATCAAATTCTTCCTCCTCCTCTTCTTCATCCTCATTGATGATCTTCACATCATCTTTTTCCAACTCGCCATCTTCATCATACTCCAATGCTCCCGCTAACTCTTCACCAGCATCTTTTATCTGTGTCTCATCTCCGCCACCGCGCACGACGAAAAAGATGACGAGTAAAATGACAATAATGGAGACGATGATTGCTATACGTTTTTGATTCATAATTGTGTAATTTTAGTACCTCAATAGTAGCATAAAAAATAAAAAAAAGCATTTGAGGCGCACGCTGGCATTAACTGTACAAACTCATCATTTTTTAGTATAATTAACGACTACAAAAGTATATCATTATGCCAACTCTCAAAAAATCTATCACACACCGCTTTACGGAAAATGCACGTACTGGCCTCATGCGCGCTCAGAAAATTAGCGCCCTCACGGGATCAAAAGCTGTTACACCTGAACACATTCTCTACGGTATCTTTCTCACCAAAGGATGTGTTGGTGCTATGATCCTAAAAAACACCGGCTTCACTAAGAAAACATTTGAAAGCATTCTTTTTCCCAATGGACCCCTCAAAAATAAGGAGGTAGAAGACACAGCTAAAAAATCCTCATCTCCTCTTACGAAAGCTTCAGCAAAGAGTATCACAGATGCATTTGCGACTGCATCACAATTTGGCTATCCATATGTCGGCACAGAGCACATCACACATGCAATATTGCAAACACCCACACCCATGATTTCCAAGATGCTTCACATTGCAACAGCGCAAAAAGACGACTCTAAAAACCCTCAAAGCAAAAAAGGAACGTCTTCCAATGATGCTTTATCACAAATCGGACACATCCTTGGCCACGAGGGTCTCTCCTTCCTGCGAGGAGACCATGAAGAGTCTTCGATTTTTGAAAGCTATACAGATGATACGGCAGCACGCGGAGAACAACAATCATTTTATGGTTACCAGGAAGTATGTGATCGCGTAGCTACTGTTTTAGGTCGACGCACTAAAAATAACCCTCTCCTCGTAGGCGATCCTGGCGTCGGTAAAACGGCACTAATTGAACACCTTGCACATCTCGCTCGTACGCCTGATGCGCCGCACCATCTAAGAGGCAAAAAAATTCTCACACTCGATCTTGCTCTTCTTATTGCGGGGACGAGTTTTCGAGGTGAGTTTGAGCAGCGCCTCAAGGATATTATCCTCGAGGCACAGCAAGACTCAAATATCATCCTTTTTATAGATGAAATACATACCATCATCGGCACTGGTAACGCCAACGGTAGCCTCGACGTTGCCAACATACTCAAACCAGCACTTGCCCGTGGAGATGTCACGATTATTGGTGCCACAACTCATGAAGAATACAAAAAACACATCGAAAAAGATGCTGCGCTTTCACGACGCTTTCAAACAATCACTCTCACAGAACCAACTCTCAGTGAGGTTAAGGAAATTATTACAGCCAGCCTCCCTCAACTTGAACAGCACCACCATATAGTATTTTCACCAGAAAGTATCGACGCGACGATTACCTATGCTGAGCGCTACCTTACCGAAAGATTTTTCCCTGACAAGGCTTTTGATGTAATCGATGAGACCGCTGCACGACTACGCAATAAGCGCACCGCTGTAAAATTAGAAGAAGAGCTTTTTGGTTTACGCGATGAAAGTCGCACATTGGAAAATCAAAAGAAGGAATACCTCTTAGACCATAGCTATGACCTCGCAAGTAATATCCAAAAAAAAGAATCTCTCCTCAAAGAAAAGATTGCACTTCTTGAGAAAAAGATGCGAGACAAAAGACGAATACTCACACCGACGGTAAAAAAAGCTGATATCGCGCAGACAGTCGCACTTACAACAGGCATCCCTCTCGACCTCATTCTCGAAAATCCACAATCACGCATCACGACCGCAGCTAAAAACCTCAAGAAAAAAATTATTGGCCAAGACCATGCGATGGATACGATCGCACGCACACTTCTCAAGTCTGCCTACGGCATTCAGAGTCCACGACGCCCTCAAGGATCATTTTTACTCGCCGGCCCTTCCGGTGTAGGTAAAACAGAGACAGCAAGAATTCTTGCAAACGACATTTTTGGAAGTGAAGATGCACTCATTCGTATCGACATGAGCGAACTCAGCGAACGTCACACAACCTCTAAGCTCATCGGTGCTCCAGCGGGGTATATCGGATATGGCGAAGGTGGCACACTCACCGAAAAAATGAGACGCAAACCGTATAGCATCGTACTTTTTGATGAAATAGAAAAAGCACACCCTGACGTCATCACGCTTTTGTTGCAGATTCTTGATGATGGTACGCTAACAGATGGCGAAGGTCGTTCTGTCAGCTTTCGTAACAGTATTATCATCCTCACGTCAAATGCCGGTATCCGCGCAGCCCATATGAGCAACCTCGGTTTTGAAGATGATCACAACAAAGCTTCAGCAGAACTCCAAGATGCCTTGTCAGAGGTTTTTCCTCCGGAACTCCTTGGACGCCTCGACCACATCATCACATATCACAAACTCACTGCTGTAGATCTCACCAAGATTGCACGACTATCTTTGAGCGCGCTAACAGATCGCCTCGCACAGAAACAGGTCGCACTTAAAGTCGAAACTCCTGTTTACAAATACCTCGCTACGCGCGCGGAGGCAGCTGATTTTAATGCGCGCAGCATGGACACACTCATCCAAGAAGAGGTGGAGCCATTGATCACAGACGCCCTCATTACCAACAAAAAGAAAATAATACTCAAAATCAAAAAAAACGTACTTGCTCTTACAGCACGTTAGCATGGTCTCTTTTCGCACATTTTCACATACTCTTGTCAATGTGTTTTTTCCTGAACGCTGTCTAGGATGTCAGGAATTTAACACATGGCTTTGTAGTCACTGCTTCAATCAGCTTCCCCTCATCACAGAGCAGAAATGTCCGCTATGTGACACATCTACCACACCCGACGGCGCAACATGTTTCAAGTGCAGCGGCGACAAAGAAAATGCCCTTGATGGTACGCTCGTTGCATCCACATACAGCGACCCACTCTTGCGCAAGATGATTCACTTTTACAAGTATCGCTTTGTTAGCGGACTCTCCCTACCGCTCGCACAGGTATTAGCGCAATCATTAATACACTCCCATTTGCCCACACCTGACATTATTGTTCCCGTGCCACTCCATAAAAGACGCTTGCGTTGGCGCGGTTTTAACCATGCAGAAAAGATTGTCACTGATTTGGACCTCAAGATACCTCACACCTCAGACACTCTTATACGTGTGCGCTATACTCCACCGCAAGCACATATCAAAAAAAGAAATGCCCGTATCACGAGCATAAAAGGTGCTTTTAAAGTTGACCC
The DNA here is from genome assembly GCA_020629675.1 of Minisyncoccota bacterium. GTDB lineage: Bacteria > Patescibacteriota > Minisyncoccia > Moranbacterales > JAHDCW01. The sequence continues at coordinate 20,332 of JAHDCW010000006.1, forward strand.
TAAAGAGGTCGCAAATGTAACAAACAAAAATATCCTCCTTATTGACGATATAACAACGACTGGCGCCACTCTCAATGAATGCGCCGTAGCACTAAAAAAAGCAGGCGCTGCACGTGTCTGGTCAATCGTCATCGCGAAAGAGTAAAGCAGCCTCCAGTGACAAGTTAATTAGACCTCTATTCCAAGTGCGCGAAATATTTCATTGCGTCCTCTTTTTTTGGCAGCACTTGCCATAACAAGCTCAGCACGGTCACCGATAATCTGATCTAAGTGATTCTTCATATGATGGCGATCCTTTTGATTTAGCTTGTCCATTTTATTTGCTACGACCACAAATGGATGTTCCTGCTCTGTAAGCACACCAATCATTTCCAAATCAAACTCACGCAAACCGGCTTTTGCATCGATAATCAAAACCACCTTCGTCACTGGCGCCTCGCCGCTGATGAGATACCATAAGATCAAACGGCGCAATTTTTCACGGTATTTCTGACCAACCTTAGCATACCCATACCCAGGTAGATCTACAAAATAATAATCATCCTCAACGAGAAAATAATTTATCTGCTGCGTTTTTCCAGGAGTGCTGGATGTGCGCACCATGTCATTTTTTTCGAGTAACATATTGATCACACTCGACTTCCCCACGTTGGATCGCCCCACAAAGGCAAACTGTCGCTTTTCATCAGCGATTACATTATGTGACCCTACGACACCTCGGATAAATTCTACCTGCATAAACTACGTTAAACTAATAAGAAGGAAAAGGCCAAGTAACACGCGGTAATATCCAAACCACGACAAATCAAATCTTTGTATAAACGCGAGTAAAAAAATGATCGATGCATATGTAACCACAAAAGCCACGATAACACCAACCACAATCATCAGCGCAACACCCTGATCCATCACACTCCCTAGCGCAAAAAGATCAAATACTGTCGTCGCAAGCATCACCGGCACTGCTAGCAAAAATGAAAACTCTATTGCACTTTGTCGTGATAGTCGACACGCCATACCACCCACAATCGTCGCAGCAGACCGGGATGTACCAGGGATAAGCGCACAAATCTGCGCCAAACCTACACCAAGAGCCTGCTTACGTGTCACATCTTGGAGATCTGTGCCCACAGATGCATCACGTGGTCCTAAAACGCGCTCTGTAAAAATGAGGATAATCCCACCTACTATAAATGCCCACGCAATCACCACCGGCTTATCAAAAAGCGCTTTAATATAGTCTGCCATTAAAAAGCCTACAGCACCGACCGGCACAAATGCAATGAGCAGCTGAGGCCACAGTCGCACTACATGCCGCAGTCGCGCTCTATAGAAATATGTAATTGCTGCGATCGCACCTACCTGTATAATCACCTCAAAACTTTTCACCACAGTCGTTTGCTCAATTCCCAAGAAATAAGAGACGATGATCATATGCCCCGTCGAAGAAATTGGCAGTAGCTCCGTCAAACCCTCGACGACGCTGATGATAAAGATTTCAAAAAATGACATTGCAAGGTTTTAGACTACTTACGTCTCTTATAGATCATGTAACCCAAACTCAAGCAAAGCACAAAAAAGAGTGCGCCGACCGTGAAGTAACTCACATACTCATGAATCACATCTTCGTTTTCACCAAGGATGTATCCGATAAAAGCAAGAATTGCCACCCAAATACCAGCACCAAGGCTCGTGTAAAGTGAAAACTGGAAGAGATTCATCTTAGCCAGACCCGCAGGGAAAGAAATATATTGACGAATCAGAGGTACCAGTCGTCCATTGAACGTAGAAATCGGACCATGCTTTTCAAAGAATTCCTCGACACGTTTCATTCTCTCCTCCGTCACAAAATAGCGCACACCGGGCATTGTGAGAAGCAATGTACGTCCAAAACGATATGCGAGCCAATAGTTAAAAAGAGCCCCTACAAGTGACCCTAAAATGCCAGCAAAAATCACAAGCACGAGATTCATCTCCCCCAGTGATGCTAGATAACCCCCTGGAATCATCACCACCTCTGACGGAAATGGAAAAAAAGAGCTCTCAAGCGCCATCAGGAGAAAGATTCCTAGATAACCCATCGACGCTGTAATTTCTACCAGGAAGTCAATAATTGTATGTAATAATTCCATAAAATATGCCCGTTTAAAATACCAATTATCCTAACATAAAAAGAGGAATTTGACTACCTGCTAAAATTACCGCAGTTACTGTGGCTCCAGACATCGTCATCTGCTTCTTCGCAAAGTAGAAGCATTTCTGCTTCTGTGAGACCTCGATCATAAACGCGCACGTTATCAATCCGCCCTCCAAAACCATTTGCAAATCGATCTACTGCAAACTCGCCCTCATCATCACCCCAATACAGCCCCCCAAGGAATACATTTTGAAAGTCCTCATCTATGCGACCACTGTAAGATCTATTCTCACCCTGACCATTTACATATAGTCGCATTCGTTGGTTGTCGTTTTCGCGGTCCCACATCGCGACGATATGATACCAGCGTCCAGGATTAAGAGAGTCACCATGCTCCAAGTCACGACTTGAGCCTCCTGAACGGTCAAGTGAAAGAACAGGCTTTTGATCATCATCGATATAAATACGGTAGCGATATTCATTTTCGTCATCACCATCCCCCTTGTTGTCGATCAGGATCTGCTGTTCACCTGAGGGCGTCGTCTCAGTTGGATAGACCCACATTGAGACAGCGAAAGCATTATTCACTTCCAGACCTGCACTACCTTCAACTACATGATTTTCTTGATTGTTTTGTGCATTAACCATGTTCATGGTGAGGTAATTGCTTGTACCATTGAATTCCAAACTTTCATTTTGGGGCCCAAAAATATTTTCATCACGAAACTCCTCAACAACACCATCTGCCCACGCGCTACCACGAGAATTTGGACTGCTACCATGGTCCATATACACATCTCGGAAATTAGGATCAGGCGGATCAATATCATTCTCGTCATTTATGCGCGGGCATGTTTCAAATTCTTGTGAGTCAAAGCCTGCTCGCTGATGATTATCTTCATCGTGTGGACACAGTGTCAGTATATGGTTATATCGAAGAGTGTAATCGCGCGCAACTGGTGCACCAAACCCACCATTACGCTCTACCTCTGCATTATCCTCAAATGTCCAATGTGCAACCAGCCCCCTTCGCAGTGACTCCTGAAGTGTTACCCTTAGAGCGCGCGCAGCTTGTCTAAACTCACCTACAATTTTAAAAGATACAATATCAGCAAGTGCAGTAGAACAGTCAATCGTCACACCTATTCGGGGACTTGCTTCAATACTAAAAGATTCTCCTGACTTCGTGAGTGTATCATCATCACAGGACCAACCAGAACCATAGTTGCTATTCAACTGATCGACCAGATCATCAAGCGTATTCAGCGGTGAAAGCTCGTTATAGATTTCTTGCAGTAATATCTCCATGCCGCGATCAGCATTTTGAAAGGCGGCTGTAGAATTACTCGCTGCAATGGAACCACTCCTCTGTACTGTCGTTGTTGATGCGATCGCAAGCGCAGACATCGTAACCAAGGTCAAAATCAACAATGTAAAAATAAGAGCTGATCCTCGTTGCGTTGTGATAGTATATTTGCTCATAACTTAAAATCAATCTATTTAAAAAGAAAGTTCAACAGGATAATCCCTCAGAGAAACAGAGGTTTGCATGTATGATTCATTTTCACCCACATCACCTACCGTCATCAAAATCATAACACGCCCAACTTCCATCTCATTAGCTGCTGTATCGATATCATCTCGCTTGGTAGACGTCGCAACAAACTGACCGTCCACATTTCCTGTCGTTAAAATCTCAGGAGCTTGTGAGTAATAAGAGACATCATCACACGGACTTGGATTTGACGCGAGCTCCGTCTGCATCCGAAGTACACCCTTACTCTCTCCCGTAACAGGATCTGGCGCTTGGTTAAAGAGAAACCGTACACATGAACCTTGTGAAAAATCATAGCCCATAATTTCAGAATCAGAAACGTCATCAGCCAGTGCCGACGTTCGCAGAATCTTGCCCATGACATTCATCGCAAACTGTGCATTTTCTACATTTCGCTGCTGTTCCTCTGAAAAACGAAAGTTTTTGGTTTGTTGTGCAAAAACATACAGCACGACGATCATCAGAAGCGAAAAAATAAAGAATGAGATAAGTAACTCAATCAGCGTAAAACCTTTTAAATGTGATCTTTTTTTCATAAGTCTTAGTCACGAATAATCCACGTTGTAAGCGTTGTCGAGTCTTGCACGCAAAATGCATCAATTGAACAATCATCCTTGTCCATCCCGCTAATACTAGCGTTTCCCCATGTCACAATACTTGTAACATCAATACTTTTTAGCTCTCCTCCTGAAGTGCGCGGATTACCAAGAACAATCTTACGACTATAGCCGGAATACGCACCAGAACCAGAATGCTGGTAAATAGCATTTCCGGAGATACTATTAAGACGTAGGCGGGCGTTATTATTATTGACGCTTCCACATTGAAACTCTGGCAAATCCAAGTTACCAGAACCGATTCGTGGCTCTACACGACAATCTCCAGCGCCATTAGGAAACGGTGTGCCAAAAATTTCTCCAACAGGCGTGTTGCCAAATTTATTATTAAAAAAGACACTCGATGCATTAGCATCGCGGACGTTACGTACAAGCTCAGTACCTTCCTGCGCCAACGACGCTGCAATCAAAGCATCACGACTCAAGCGTGTCTGCTGAACGCTTTCTGTAACAAGGGTGATTGTAGCGATAATACCTATAATCAACACAAAAAGTGCGATCATAATCTCAATAAGCGAAAATCCTTTTTTTACAGGTTGTTTCATAGTCATATATAGATTATGTCGGACACGCTAACGTGTTTACAAATGAATCAACACGACCTGATTTATACAAACAGACAACACCTTGCGCTGACCCTTGTGTAATAGGAATCCTCACCACCGTCCCATTACTCGAAAAAATAGAATGCGTCACGACACCGTGCGGCACGCTAAAACTGATCACACCGGGTGGTGTCGACACAACAGCACCACCCTCAAAATCAGTACGTGAAATCAAAACACCGCTATCAAATCCAGAAAGGCAGCTAGCAGATGCATCACTCGGATCATATACATCCGCTGTTCGATCTGAACTATTAGCACCAACATTAACATAAAAAGTACAAGGACGCCTGTCGTCAATCTTACGACCGATAAGAGCATTGTTTTGTGTATCGCGAATAGCGGATACGACAAGATGCGCTGTTACGCGCACAGCACGCTGGTCGCGCTCACGGGAAAAAGAAACAAGCAAAATAGACATCACAATACCAATAATTGCGATGACGACCATTAATTCAATAAGCGTAAAGCCCCTACGCGTTTGATGCATAATTCTCCTCCACTTTTAATAAATTCATTATACCACGGCGTAAGAAAAGTATGTCATGAATTGTGGAAAAACATGTATAACCACATACATCACAAGTGTTGCCATGGTTAGATATGGCCCAAATGGAATATGCGCGTCTCGGCTATCACCTCTGAATACAATCATCATAAAACCCACGATCGCACCAATAAAAGCTGCGATAGATATCCCTAAAAGAAGTCCGATCGGACCCAGTAAAAGGCCCATTACAAAAACAATATAAGCATCACCATAACCCATCCATACCTCTCGCGAATAAACACTAATTCCATAAAAAATCCCCGCACCGATAGCAGCAGCTAGCAAATGCATAACAAAATACGTCATATCTTCAATGAACAGTGCTTCGCATATGACAATTCCTATGCCAGCAATTATCCCTGACCAGGCGGCAACCATCGGCACTTCCATGTACAAAAGGTCATACAAAAAAATGATAATGAGAGAAGATGCGACAATCAATGACAATCCTAGAAGTGACCAAGAAAGCACCGACAGATCAATGAGCGTAAATCGCCCAAAGAAAACAGAGGAAATAAGAACAAAAACAAGACCTGTTCCTAACTCCATCAACACATACCTCTTTGCAATAGAGACACTGCAGTAGCGACATTTTCCTCGCACAAATAGAAAACCAAATAGTGGCATGTTTTCATACCATGCAAGTGAATGCCTGCACTGAGGACAATGAGATGATCCCATTACGATACCACCCTCAGCAGTGCGGATGCGATGCACAACGACATTTAAAAAACTACCTACAAAAAGTCCAAGAAAGCCTAAAATCAGTACCAGAAATCCCATCCCTCAATCAATTCTATGGATTAATTGCAATCAGCACCTGCCCATGCGACTACACCCTCGCGAATAGCATGCACTGTACAATCCACATTTTGCGCTGAAATCTCCATAGAAAAATCTCCATCAGTACAATCAGAAAGAATAAATCCTGAGCTTACTGCAGAGTTACCACTAAGTCGCAATGAACCAGCATTCATAGATTCTGTGGTTGAGATGTCGATATCCTGGATCGAAGCGACACCATCCTCCCCCTCACATTCTACTGTTGCTCGTGCAACAAAGTTGGCCGATGCCGTTTTGAAATCTGCAACTTCAGCTTTAGTGCGCGCACTGTTGAGGGAAACTAAAATTACCGCAGCCAAGATACCAATAATTGAAATAACAATTAATAGTTCAATTAATGTAAAACCTTTATTTTTTGTCATAGTAGTATCAAATTATTTTTTTCTATTATAGCATATACTAATTAAAAATTTCTCATAAAAAACAAAAAAGATGCTCTAACAACATCTTTTTTGTTTTCATAACACTTCCTAACTAGCAACCTGCAAATGTGGCACCTGTGTCAGAAATTGTCGCTGTACATCCAGATGCATTTGAGCTAGTAGCTGTAATACCTCCTGAAGCAACACCTCCGTTTGTCTCACATGCTGTTCCTACCGCTTGTGAGTCAGCTGCAGTTACACCAGATGGCAAACTAGGAGCTGAGAACGTTGATGGATTGTCACACTCAATCACGAGTGCAGCCGCCAAACTTGAAGCTTGTGCTTTAAATTCAGCAACACGAGCCTTATCACGCGCGCTATTGAGAGATACTAATACAATAGAAGCGAGAATACCAATGATTGAAATAACAATCAAAAGCTCAATCAGCGTAAAACCTTTTTGTGTTTCTTTCATGCTATCGTCACCTCCTTTCTTTCAGTTTTTTATTTTTCTATCCTTATTAAGTATACACCATCTTTTACAAAAATTTCTGTTAACTTATCCACAGAATTAGATTTGTCCTGCAATATTATAAATCGGCAAAAGCACAGAGACAACAAGAAACCCCACACCAACACCCAGTACCACAATAAGAATTGGCTCGATAAGCGTTGATAGATTGCGCGTAATTTGATCTACCTCACCACGATAAAACCGTGCCAAATCATCTAATATCTCACTCATACGCCCTGTTTCCTCACCCACCTTTAACATACGCGCCACCATTGGCGGAATCTCTTCTTTACCAAAAAAACCAGAGTGTATATCTCCACCAACTTTTACATCTTCAGCTGAGTCAAGGATGATTTTTTTATAGACACTATTATTTACAACGTCAGCAATAATCTCAAGAGCTTTTACAATTGGGATGCCTCCAGCAATCAAAACTGAAAGGTTTTCTGAAAATCGCGTCAAGTACACATACTTCATCAAGTCTCCGATAACAGGAATCTTAAGCTGTATACGATCCCATTCTTTTTTACCTTCATCTGTACGAAGGTAATAAACCAACCCGCCCACCAAAAAGACCAGTGCGCCAATCACGATCCACCAATACGACTTCATAAAATCACCAAATGCCATCATCATGTCTGTGTACCATGGCGTCTCCACACCAAGGTCACGGATCACATCAGAGAGCTTTGGCAATATGACAATCGTCATGATAAGACCTACTATAAACGCTACACCAATCACAAATGCTGGATACAGAAGCGCACCGCGCACCTTGCTAATGAGAAGGTAATTTTGTTCTGTCGTTGTTGTTACATAATCGATTGCACCTTGCAAATTACCAGACACCTCTCCTGAGCGGATCATATTTACAGAAAGCTCAGAAAATATTTTAGGATGCTTACTAAAAGCATCTGAAATAGATGCACCATCCTCAATATCTGCGATCAGTTCCTTGATTACCGGCCTTAGAACAGGATTTTCTGCTTGCTCATAAATCGTTTGAAGAGCGTTAGATACAGGCACCTTTGCATTAACAAGTGTAGAAAACTCTCGATAAAAGAGGAGAATATCTTTCATCTTTACCTTTGATGTTAGCTCCTCTACTTTTTGACTAAGTGATTTATTGCCATCAGCGTTTTCTACAGAGATTGGGATTAGATTATTCTTTTGGAGTAACGTGATAGCTGACTCTTGATCATTTGCATCAATCGTCCCCCTCTTAAGAACACCATTTTCATCTTTTGCTTTAAATGTAAATCGCATAACGTTTAGTTCTGAGGTGAGTTGTTATCTTGACCGATCAGCATGCGTAAATAATCTCGATTTTTAGCATAAGTCATCGCATAATCCACCCGTACCACACCCCTCTTAACAAGATTAGCAAGTGACTTATCCAATGAAATCATCCCATCTTTTTGACTTGTATCGATAACTGTATCAATTTGATATGTTTTGTTTTCTCGAATAAGGTTTTCAATCGCATGATTTTTTATCATAATCTCTACTACAGGCACGCGCCCTCCATCTGTCCGCGGCAAAAGTCGTTGTGACAGAACACCAATAAGAACACTCGCCAACTGCGAACGTACTTGATTTTGCTGATGTGCAGGAAAGGAGTCCACAATACGATCAATAGTCTGTGCGCTATCGTTTGTATGCAGCGTTGCAAAAATAAGATGACCCGTTTCAGCTGCAGTAATAGCAGTGGAAATTGTCTCCAGGTCACGTAACTCTCCCAGCAAGATAACATTTGTGTCCTCACGTAATGCTGCGCGCAATGCAGCGGGAAAGTCGTGCGTATCCTCCCCGATTTCTCGCTGATTGATGATGCAGCGGTTGGGTGTGTAAATATACTCAATCGGATCTTCAATTGTTACAATATGATGCTCCTTTGTTTGATTGATGTGCTCAATAAGTGCTGCCAACGTTGTTGATTTTCCATGACCTACTGGTCCCGTAACCAAAAAGAGACCTTGTGAGAAATTAGAAAACTCATATACGATCGGAGAAATATCCAACTCCTCCAATGTGCGAATCTTGCTATTGATCACACGCATAACTATACCTGTGTGGCCCTGCTGATAGAACACATTCACGCGAAACCGAACCCTATCTTCAAAGTTATACGCAAAGTCTACCTGCCCATCTGACTCAAACTCTTTTTTGCGTACATCATCCATCAAGAAATCACCCATAGCTGCTGTGTCATCAGGTGTAAGCATAGGCTCTTGCGACAACGGAATAAGCTTGCCATCAATTCGGATGGTAGGATGTCTACCGACTGCAACATGTAAATCAGATGCACCCTGCTGCGCTGCAACCGCCAAATAGTCTTTTATTTTTTCTCCGTTAGCCATATTTAGTTTTATTTTTGTCAGATTCCCTAGTCCTTACGGATATATTTCTCTACTTTTGAGAGCACCTCCGATGGTGTAAAATGTGATTTGATCAAATAATCCCGCGCACCGAGACTGATCGCTCGATCGATATCCTCTTTTTGAGATAAGTTCGTTAACAGAACTATTGGTATATCACTCCACTCGGGGTGTTTTGAAAACTCCTCCAACACTCCGAAACCATCCACATAGGGCATCACAATATCAAGCAACATCAAATTTGGGCGCACACCCGCTTGCAGTTTTTCAATTGCTTCTTTTCCATTATGCGCAATCTCGACTCGATAACCTGCTGAAGTCAGTTTTACATCGTATATATCACTGATAAAAATATCATCCTCAGCTACAAGAATGTGATTGTTATTTTGATCAACACCCAACGCTTCCTCAGTCGGTGTTACTGCTGAGGCAGCGGTCATAAGAGATTCTACTGAGGCTGATTCTGAGGACTGCGAGATTGTTGAATTATCTGCAAACTCCAACTCTTGATCGATTGAATAAGGTGAGAAAGACTTCTCATTGCTGTCGATTCCATCTTCAGAATTCTGTACTAAATCTTGCATCGTTTTAAAATTAATTCTCTTATAATTATATCACAGCACCTCACGATGATTCCCCTGCATCTGCAGCCGCTTCCTCAAAATCCCTCTCGTCAAGCTCCTCGATATTACCACCGATTAGCGCCATACCTTCTGTCATACGCTCTAGTTCTGACATTGTCGTCAAACCAAGTAAAACCTTCAGTAATCCGTCCTGCTTCAAATTAAGATAACCCTTTTCCTTGATTCGCTTTTCCAGCGCTATTACATCACCTTTTGTGTTGACAATCAACTCTTCTAGCTCACTGTCAATAGCAACTACTTCGTAAATCGCGATCCGACCCTTGAGTCCTAGATTCCCACATTGTTCACATCCACGACCCTTATAAAAAACTGGCCCATTAGATAAATCAATTCCATACTTTTTTACCTCTTCAGGATCTATATCTTTCAGAAATTCGTTGACGCGCGTCACAATCTCCGACGGCATTTCATGCACCTCTTTACAGTCTTCGCAGATTCGCCGCAACAAGCGTTGCGCAGCGATTACACGGACGGACGAGCCAATTAAGAAAGGCTCTACACCCATATCTCTAAGACGTGGCAGTGCGCCAATCGAACTATTGGTATGTACTGTTGAGAAAACAAGATGACCTGTCAATGCTGCATGAATCGCTAGCTCTGCAGTTTCTGCATCACGAATCTCTCCCACCATTATAATATCAGGATCTTGACGGAGGATGCTACGAAGCCCACTCGCAAAATTATAACCAATCTCTGGTTTTATCTGCGACTGATTGATACCGGGAATAAAATACTCCACTGGATCTTCCAATGTTACAATGTTCCCAAATTCATCATTAAGGATTTTAAGAAAAGCATAAAGAGTAGTTGACTTACCCGATCCCGTTGGTCCGGTCATCAAAATCATCCCAAAAGGATCTCTGATGTGCTCTAGAAATACTTCTTTCTGAGAGCCCATAAGACCAAGAGCCTTCAAGTCAAAATTCTGCTTGTCTTTTTCTAGGACACGCATAACCACCTTTTCACCCTCCACAACCGGCAACGAAGAAACGCGAAAATCTACAGCGTTGCCCTTTTCCATGATACGGAACCGACCATCCTGTGGTTTACGCTTCTCGTCAATCTTTAGAGAGGATAGTATCTTAATGCGAGAAACTACCGCACGTCCCACTTCAAGCGGAAACGTAAGAGAGGCATGTAGCACTCCATCCACTCGAAAACGTACACGATATGTTTTATCAATTGGCTCAATGTGAATATCAGAAGCTCCCCCATCAATCGCATGACGCAAAATTACTTGAACCAACTTTGCTACAGGCGCATCTTGTAAATTCTCGTCATTTATCCCTAACCCATCCTTCTTTTTCTTTTTTACAACCTCTTCATCTTCATCTAATGCACTAATAGCACTTTCCACAGCCTGCTCTGCACTACGATAAAAAGAAGCTAGACGTTCAAGCGTTTCCTCAGAGGCGAGAAATATATCAATCTCGTACTTTTCTTTTTGTGCGAGAAACCGAAGAATATTAAGCGCGTCAATATCATGCGGATCTTGCATCGCTATGGAGATCCTCTGCTTGCTATCATCTCTCTCAAAAACGACAATACCGTACTTGCGTGACACCTCCTCAGCAATAAGTGTCACCACGCCTTGATCAATTTTTTTCGGTATATGCTGCAAGATGGGTATTCCCATTTCTTCGGCTCGTTTCTGAAGATCTTCTGTTTTCTTTGATTTTTTTTGACTCTCCTCCATGGATCAAAATAAATTATAGATTAGCGCCCAAAAGGATCTCTACGTCCCAGTTGTTCTCGAGCAATTGAATCCACGGAAGTAAGTTGCGATGCAAATTCACGTACGCGATCAAATGATAAATTACCAAAACGATCATCAGACGATACATTGACACTGTCCATATAGTAATAGGTCATCGCTACATTAATCTCCAAAAGATCTGATTCGCCACCACCATCATCAACCCTAGATATGTCTATGCTATCCATGCGAAATAGTCTTTTGAGCACATAAATATCACGTGAAAAATCAAAAAATGAACTGTAATTTCCTATCATCTGCATATCAACACTTACCGCCTTAAGCTCTGAGCTACCCGGCGCCTCAAATGTTCCCCTCTCCTCTATTGATGAGACTCCCTCTCCGAAATCAAGACTGAGAACATCCAACCCACGATTACGTGTTGTGCGCGAAAGAAAATTTACAAGCCCTTCTTCAGTATCTCCGACAGGGACGTATTCATCAAGAAAATCGACAACATCCTGATTTTCTGAAGCACTTTGTAAGAAATTACCTACTTCTGTAACTTTAATACGTACAGCCTTTACCTCCTGAGCAATTATCTTATTTTCTTCGATTGTAGCGATACGATCACGATTGAGGGGAAGAATCTGAGCAATTACCAAGTAAATAATGATCAAAAGCCCAACTGGAACAAGTAATAATGTTTTCATAAAACTTTAAAATTGATTAGTGTTGGAATCATCTATTTCTCCCCGCCACAAATCGCTAATTGACGTAAAATCAGCATCAGGCGCCACTGTCGCTGTTGCCGCAAAAACAACCTCACCAGTCTCTAAGTCTCGCTCTGTGGAAATAATATTAACGTCATCAAAGAAAGGATCATCTTCCCACTCCAAAAGTTGGAGTGCCATTTTATCTAGGTTTTCTACAATTCCAGAGATTTCAAGTAGCTCTAACCCATCGTCATATGTATGAGTTACGCGCGTAAAGAAAACACCATTTACAAGTTTTGACTCTAGCTGTTGAAACACTTTTTGTGTAGTTGTACCCTGATACACAAGCTGATCAACCCAAGAATATTGAAGGATCGCTCGTGCATTCTGATCATCAAGAGCATTTTCAAGCGCTTTCTCTTGCTGTACTTTTTCAGCATCAAGAGCATCCTTCTCCAAGAGAGCTTGCCCATTAAAATAGTAGACAGCACCAAAAAGAAGTAATGTTAAAAGAATAAGACCAAAAATGACCAACACCGCAATAGAAGATCCTTTTTTTATAATCTGACGCTCCCTACTAACGTTGTTTTTAAAACTAACTCCGGAAACCATACAAAATTTTTATTTTTTATTTTCTTCAGGCATACCCCTCAAGGCAAGTCCCACAGCCACTGAAAGTGTCGAGCCTACAGGAGCTTTAACTATATCCTCCACTTCTGGATCTACCAAGAGACGGCTACAAGGATTACCCACGATTACCGTTTGTCCGGTCGCTTGAGCGATATAGTCAGTTAGACCAGCCATTTGCGATGTACCTCCTGATAAAATAATCGCATCCGTTTTCTTGCCTCCCTGTGACTTCACAATACGGTCAATTTCAGAAAAAATATAATCAAGAGGTGGAAACTTTAGGGACGCAGGCCCGACAAAGAAATTTCTCTCCCCCTCCTTCATTGTGCGTGCTTTTTCTGGTGCGATATTCATCGCATCTGCAATGGAAGATGTGATATCAACACCTCCAACATCAATATTTCTATTCACATAGACAATACCATTATCAGCATAAACGAGATTTGTAGTTTTAGCACCGATATCAAGAAGAATATATGATCCCTGATCACTACCAACAAGCGATCGAACCAATGAAAAAGTTTCCAGCTCAAGTGACTCAACCTCATATCCAGTTCCCTCAAATAGGTTATCATAGTATTGCACCTCACTCTTAGGTGCAGCCACCAAGATGACCTTCATGGTCTTATTTTTTTCATCAACAACTGCGCGATCATAGCTGATATTGACATCATCGAGAGAAATCGGAACATACTTCCGCGCTTCGTATTGAATAGCCTGTGCTAAATCAGCATCTTCCATAAGTGGAAAATCAATCATCATAACAAGGCCATTAAAGGCAGGAATTGCAACGTTTACTTTCTTGGTATGCAAATCCATACGATCTAACAATGTTACCAGAGCTTGATGTAGCACTTCCGCATAATCACTATGTGATTCATCAAGGGCTTCACGCACCTCATCAAGCATTACCCAGCCATAGTTGACAAGTTCTGGCTTATCCTTTTTGAAGTTAAGCTCTACTGCTTTGATCGTGCGGGTACCAAAATCGATACCAACAGCGTAGTTGTCACTTTTTGATCCAAACAACATATTAGGTTTCTATCTAGAATTTTATTTCTATTTTGACTATTTTAATTATAGCACACTGCAATGGAAGACCATCCTCACGGATATCCCCAGCTCTACTCCCTACACATCATATTAGCCCCTGTCTCAGCAAGAAGACATTCTGT
>JAHDCW010000007.1 GCA_020629675.1 Minisyncoccota bacterium
TTATGCTGTGATCATCGCGAGAAGTTCATCTCTTTTAGCGATCATGTCTTCCTCTGTTTTAGCTTCGAGGTTGAGTCGTAGAACTGGCTCTGTGTTGCTTGGTCGGACGTTAAACCACCAGTCAGAGTAATCCACTTTGAGGCCATCTAGCTCAGTCATGGCGCCATCACTGTATTTTTCTTTGATCGCTGCGATGACGGCGTCTTTATCAGCGACGTGTGAGTTGATCTCACCGGAGTGGGCGTAGCGCCTCAGGTCTGCGACAATCTCTGAAAGTGGCTGTCCTGTTTCCGCCATCCAATTAAGGAGAGTGAGGACAGCGAGTGTAGAGATTTCACCGTTATGATTTTGCTGAAAGTAATAATGACCAGACAGCTCGCCAGCAAAGAGAGCGTCTTGCTCGCACATCTGCGCTTTGATAAATGAATGACCGACACGACACTCATGTGCAACGCCACCCGCTTCTTCGATCGCTTCTTTGACAGCACGGGAAGAGCGTAGATCATAGAGAATTGTCGCGCCTGGGTTGTCCTTGAGAAAAACGCGTGCAATGAGTGCTGTGACGAAATCCATCGGTACGATCTCACCTTTTTCATCGATAAATCCGACGCGATCTGCATCGCCATCGTAAGCGACACCGATATCAATAGTGGAATCATTTTTGATCAGTTCCTGTAGTTCTTTTAGCGTGTCTGTGTTAAGCGGGTTGGCTTCATGGGCGGTGTAAGGGTGATCGAGATCACAGTAGAGTTCTGTGTAGGTATTGTGCGAGAGATGCTCTTTGTAGAAAGGAAGCTCCATGACACCCATCGTGTTAGCGCAGTCAAAGGCAATGTGAAAAGATGTGCTCTTGAGCGCATCAGTGATATGCGGAAGAAGGAGGTTAGCGCGATATTCTTCTTTGATGTCATAAGTAGAAACAGAGCCTTTGCTCCCAACAACGACAGGGTCTTGTTCTGCGAGTGTAGCGATTTCTTGGATCATGTCACCGCCTATTGGTGTCGCGTTTTTACCACACATTTTGATGCCGTTATCAGGGAGCGGGTTGTGTGATGCAGTTACACCGACAGCACCGTCAACATCGAGGTGGTGTGATGAGAAGTAAAGCATCGGTGTCGTGATCATTTCGATATCAATCACGTCGCAGCCAGCATCGGTGATCCCATCTATAACGGCTTGGTGTAGCTCTGGCCCAGAAGGGCGTGCGTCTCGACCGACCGTCAGTGTTTTAGCGTCTGTAAATCGTACGAGAGCATTACCGATCCGATATGCAGTATCTGCATCGAGATCGTCTGGGTACGCGCCGCGAATATCGTAGGCCTTAAAGATTGATTTGTTCATAAAGTAGTATTACAGCTTAGTACCTGTAGTAAAGCATAGAATTGACGGAGGTGCATTACTCAGGCATACTTCATCATATATTAAACGCAATACTATGTCACTACATATCGGTATCGTTGGCTTACCAAATGTGGGTAAGTCTACACTCTTTAAGGCGCTGACCAAAAATCCAGTTGATATTAATAATTATCCTTTTTGTACGATTGAGCCAAACGTTGGCATTGTTGAGGTGCCAGACGAGCGACTCACAAAGTTAAGTGTATTTTCAGCGTCACAAAAAACAGTCCCAGCTACAGTAGAGTTTGTTGATATCGCAGGGCTTGTCGAAGGTGCGAGTAAAGGTGAGGGTCTTGGGAATAAATTTCTCGCAAACATTCGTGAGGTAGATGCGATCGTCCATGTCGTGCGCGTCTTTGAAAACGGAGCGATCACGCACGTGAGTAACAGTGTGGATCCACTTAGGGACATCGAAGTGATCGAGACGGAGCTCATGCTCGCTGATCTCGCTACGATTGAAAAGACCCACGCGAGACTGACTAAAGCTTCTCGCGGAAATGACAAGGATGCGCTCGCACAGCTCACCGTCGTTGAAAAGATCCAAAAAGCATTGGAAGATGGTCAGCTCGCACAGACCGTAGAGCTGGATATGGAGCACGAGCCGACACGTATCATCGTCCGCGAGATGGCACTTTTGACGATGAAGCCGATTATGTATGCATATAACGTCAGCGACGTGGATGAGGCAGTGTTACCCGAGCTCGAAGAAAAGCCGCATGTAAAACTAGATATCAAAATCGAAGAAGAGCTCATTGAAATGACCGCAGAAGAAGCAGCTGAGATGGGAATGACATCACACTTACCAGAGCTCATCACGCGGGCGTATGACTTATTAGGGCTCGAGACCTACTTCACGACAGGTGAGACGGAGTCGCGTGCCTGGACGATCAAGAAAAACTCGACCGCACCGGAGGCTGGAGCTGCAATCCATACAGATTTTAAGGACCGTTTTATCCGTGCTGATGTGATCGCGTGGAAAGCTCTCCTTGATCACGGCTCCCGCAGTGCGGCGCGTGATGCTGGTACGATCTTGACAGTTGGTAAAGATTACATCGTCCAGGATGGTGATGTGATTGAGTTCAAGGTCTAGAGTTTATCTTGGCAGGGGGTAATTATTGCTGTATAATGCTAAATTACTACCGATGACGCTCCGACTGCGCAGATTTTAATTACATGATCTTATCGCATGCCATCAAAAAAAGCATCGCCGCAGCAAAAAAAACAATCAACTCGTCGCCCACAGTGCGCAGACGAAAACAATATGATCATCGTCGAGGGTGCTAGAGAGCACAACCTCAAAAATATTAACGTACAGATTCCGCGAGGTGAGATGAGTGTCATCACGGGCCTTTCAGGCTCTGGAAAAAGTTCACTTGCTTTTGATGTGATCTACGCCGAGAGTAATCGGCGGTTTATGGAAAGTATGAGCATGCATGCGCGTATGCTCACTGGCGGAGCAACCAAGCCTGATGTCGACAAAATCAGTAATCTTTCGCCAGCGATTGCTATCGATCAGAAAAGCGTCGGACGCTCAGTGCGCTCTACTGTCGGGACGATGACAGAGATCTATGATCACCTGCGCGTGCTCTATGCCTCTGTGGGTGTGCCACACTGTCCGGAGACGGGGAGGCCGCTGAACCGTAAAAGTGCGCGCCAGATCGTGGATGAGATCACGACACTCAAAGATGGTGCGAAGGTGATGATTCTCGCACCGACGGATGAATGGGATGGGGGTACGCCTGTTATTACGACGCGCATCCAGAGTGAAGGTTATGCACGAGTACGGTTTAATCAAAAAATTATTCCTACATCAGAGGCGGTGTTGATCGCTGACAAAGATGTGCAGATCTATCCAGATATCATCATTGATAGCTTAACGTTTGAAGAGGAAGATCCAGATCCAGAGCGGCTGATGGATTCTGTAGAGAGTGCGATGAAAGTCTCGGGTGGTAGCGTCATCATCGTTATCGACGAGCGTGAGGAGCGTTACACGCGTGACTATTACTGTCCAGAGTCGGGATTTCGACTGGCGGAGTGCACACCGCGACATTTTTCTTTTAATAACCCTGACGGGGCGTGTCCAGCATGTGACGGTCTTGGTATTGCTAATGAGATTGATCCTGAATTATTGATTCCAAACAAGAGTCTCTCACTGCAAGAAGGGGCAGTTCACTTATGGGGCCGCGCGATCGGTTCCGATGGCAAGATGGATGCCAGCATGAAAGAATTAGCACAACTTGCAGAGCGATATCGGTTTTCTCTCGCGACACCAGTGGAAAAGCTTTCACCTGTTCATCTTGCAATTATTTTGTACGGTGCGCCCGAGGAAAAACGTGCCAAAGAGACCTTGCCAGCTTTTGATGGAGTGATCGCGCGTATCGAAAAACGTTACCGTGAAGCGCGCTCAGATACGGCGCGTAGTGATATTGAGAAATACATGATTAGTCGGACCTGTCCGACCTGTGAAGGGCGTCGCCTTGCAAGGGTATTTTTACTTGTCGCTGTAGCGGGGGAAACTATTGACTACTTTACGGAAGCACCTTTTGCAGTGTTGATTGAGCGACTTGATGCACTTATGGCAACAGATGCTTTGAGTAAGGCGCAGCAAACACTGGTTGCACCACTGGTAAATGAGATGCGTCTGCGCGCCCAAGCGCTTGTAGATGTAGGGGTTGGTTATCTAACGCTTGCGCGTGGATCCGATACGATTAGCGGTGGTGAGGCGCAGCGTATCAGATTGGCTGTACAGATTAAATCAGATCTCACCGGTGTCGTTTATGTACTCGATGAGCCGACGACAGGGCTTCATAGTGCTGACACAGAAAAACTTATCACCACGATGCAGGCGCTGCGTGATGTGGGTAACACGCTCATCGTGGTAGAGCATGATGCAGAAGTGATGCGACGATCATCATGGATTGTCGACATGGGGCCTGGTGCTGGAGAATTGGGTGGTGAGGTCGTCTACGCTGGCACATATGAAGCGATGCTTGCTGCTGGTACGAGTACAGCACTATTTTTAGATGGCAAAGAGAGAGTTAGTGACAAAAAGAAAGTGCGACCTGGTAATGGTAAAAACCTGACGATAAAGGGTGCGACGCATAACAACCTCAAGGATGTAACAGTGTCTTTTCCGCTAGGGCTGATGATCGCTGTATGTGGTGTTAGTGGGAGCGGCAAAAGTACTCTCATGCACGATATACTAGCGCCGGAACTTGCGCGAAAATTTCATCGCTCACGACAACCCTCAGGTGAGCATGAAAAAATCACTGGCATGCAAAATCTTAAGAAGGTAATCATGGTCGACCAGGCGCCAATCGGTCGTACGCCGCGATCTAATGCAGCAACATACACTGGTGTATTTACGCATATCAGAGATGTCTTTACGGCAACAGAAATGGCACAAGAAAAAAAGTTAACACCATCTCATTTTAGTTTTAATATGCGCGGTGGGCGCTGTGCTACGTGTCAGGGTGACGGTGCGCTAAAGGTAGAGATGCACCTTCTGCCAGATGCTTACATAGATTGTGAGGCATGTCATGGAACACGCTATAACGACAAGATTCGAAGCGTGCTCTACAACGGTGTCTCGATCGCAGACGTTCTCGATATGAGTGTGGCGTATGCTAAAGTTTTCTTTAAGAACCATAAACTGATCTATGAAAAATTAAATGCCATGGAAGAAGTCGGTCTTGGTTATCTCCGCCTTGGGCAGAGTGCGACCCATCTTTCTGGTGGTGAGGCGCAGCGTATCAAACTAGCGACAGAGCTTGCGCGCAAACAAACAGGTAATACGATGTATATTTTAGACGAGCCTACTGCTGGTTTGCATTTTTCTGATGCGAAGCGCTTACTTGGGATTCTCGACCGCTTGGTAGATAAGGGAAACACTGTGATCGTGATCGAGCATAACACAGATGTGATCGCTCACGCTGATTGGGTGGTAGAGCTCGGACCAGTCGGTGGTGCAGATGGAGGGCGGGTGGTGTTTGAAGGTCTCGTGAAAGATTTAAAGAAAAAGGCAAAAACAGCTACTGCACGCTATCTATAAGCGATCAGATGAAGGTCTAAGGTAGGATTATGAAAGAACAAAAAGAATTTGATCGGACTCTTGTGCATGCTGTGATTGCAACAATCGTATATTATGATGTTTTATCGTATCCGCTGACTGCTTTTGAATTATGGCGCCATCTGATCCATCGAGCAGAGGAAGAGTCAGAACAATGCTTGTGGTCCCTGGCGGATATATATGATGTCCTCGAGCGCCCTGAGTTGACTTCTTATATCACGCATGAAAAGGGTTTTTATTTTTTACCAGGGCGTGAAGAATTGCTTGAGAGTAGACATCGGCGTGATCATATCAGTACTAAAAAAATACGCTTACTGATGCATGCGGTACGTGTCTTGCGGTGGGTACCCTATGTGCGCATGGTAGCGCTAACAGGGCGACTGTCCTATAAAAATGGCACCGAAGAAAGTGATCTGGATGTGTTGATTGCGCTTAAGGATGGGCATATTTGGACAGGTCGCTTTCTGGTTACTGCGGTGATGCAGATTATCGGCATGCGTCGCCATGGCCGCAAACAGACGAATCGCGTCTGTCTTAATTACTATCTTTCTGATCGCCACCTCACAGTACCGACGCAGGATTTATTTGCAGCACATGAGTATAGCGTGATCGTGCCGCTGTTTGGTTTTGAGGTCTTTGAGAAATTTGTACAGGCAAATAGTGTGTGGATGAAAACCTATAAGCCGCATTTTATGACAGAGGTGATGCCAAGTGAGTGGACAGTTTCTGACCATCGCGGTGCGCAGCTTTCACGTCGAGTGGGGGAGTTCATTTTTGGGTTTCGTGGTATCGAAGATCGTCTTCGCCGTGTGCAAAAAAATAAAATCACGCGTAATCCAAATACAAAAAAACCAGGTGCGTGCATTATCGCGACAGATGCACATCTCGTGTTTTTGCCAAAGCCGCACGGACCTGAGGTGTATGAACAATTCTATAAACGTCTCAAGGCACTTAACATCACGATTTAAACATTGACTGTCGTACGTCTGCGTGCTATCGTCAAATGTTATTTGTATTGTGATGTTTATGCGGCCATCGGTGGTATTGATTGGAGTTTTGTTTTTGATTGCACTTACGCTTTTTTGGTCACCGGAAGAAAAGGTATTTGCAATTGGGGAGCGTCATATGTTTGAGGTTGTTGGTGATTCAATGGCGCCTTATGGTATTAGCAGTGGAGATAATGTCGTCGTACAATTTGGCACAACACCAAGAATCGGTGACCTCATCGCTTTTACATGTAGTCTTTCACTGTGTGAGGGCAATTATATTAAAGAGCTTGTTGACTATCGCGATGGTTGTTATTGGATAGAAGGGCGACGAGATCAGTGGTATGATGAGCAAGGTGTGCTACGCGTGTCTCAAGACTCTGCGTCAGAGTTTGGGTGGCTGTGCGGTGATGATATTGAGGTTATCGGGTTGGTAGAATTTGCAGATAAGGTTACATTGCAGTAACTTCGATCTATTTTATTATTTTCATGTACTCAAAAGCAGCTCATAGAGAAGCTGCTTTTTTCTTTGTGCTGTTTAATTACATCTGGGTGCGATTGGTTAGCGCGCTTTGGAGGGTAAGGTCATCAGCGTATTCGATGTCAGATCCCGTAGCGAGACCGCGCACAAGGCGTGTGATGCGTACGTTTTTATCTGTGAGTAGATTTTTGATATAGAGTGCGGTCACATCACCTTCTGTTGTAAAGTTGGTAGCAAGGATGACCTCTTGGACGTTGTCTGTATCTATGCGTGTCAGGAGGGCTGGGATTGTGAGGTGTCCCGCGTCGGTGCCTTTAAGAGTACCGAGGAGAACATGGTAATTGCCTGTATAGGAACGTGAGCGCTCAATTGGGATAATGTCGAGCGGCTCTTCGACGATACAGAGAGTAGTGCGATCACGGCTATCATCTCTACAAATCGCACATAACTCATCTTCAGCGATATTGTAGCAGCGTGAACATGTAGTGATATTGTGAAGCTCGCTCAATGCACGTGCAAATTGCACACTGACCTCAGATTCTTTTTTGTAGAGAGATAATACAAGTCGCTCAGCTAACTTGGGGCCAATGCTCGGTAGACTAGAAAATTGATCAATTAAGTTTTGAAATTTTTTTGGGTACATGATCTCGTTTTTTTATTGTTCCTCTTCTTCGCGAACATGCTCTAAGTTTTTGTAGGAGGCAGATTCTCCGTGCCAGTAGAGATTAACCGAGCCAACTGGTCCGTTACGGTGTTTAGCGACGATGACCTCAGCAGCATGTTCATTGTCTTCGGTTGGGTTGACGCGGTGTTCACGATGTATAAACATCACGACATCCGCATCCTGCTCGATCGATCCTGACTCACGAAGGTCGCTCAGTTTTGGTCGTTGGTCGGGGCGCTGCTCGATAGCACGAGAGAGCTGAGAGAGGGCGATGATTGGTATATTGAGCTCTTTAGCAAGCGTCTTCAGTCCACGCGAGATTTCTGAAATTTCCTGAACACGGCTTTCTTTACCGCGACCTTCCATCAGCTGAAGGTAGTCGATGATAATCAGGCCAAGATCATGCTCTGCCTGGAGGCGGCGTGCCATCGTTCGCATCGTCATAATATTAGCGCTTGATGTATCGTCGATAAAGATAGGCGCCTCAGAGAGTTTGCCCATGGTTTCATTGATATCCGTAAAATCACTTTCTTTGAGGTTTCCAGTACGCAGACGCCAGAGATCGAGATTACCTTCGGCGGCGATCATACGATCAACGAGCTGGTCAGATGACATCTCCAAAGAAAAGATGCCAACAGGGAAGTTGTAATGAGCTGCAGCCTGGCGTGCGATATCAAGTGCAAAAGATGTCTTACCGACAGAAGGACGCGCCGCGAGGATGATCAGGTCAGATTTTTGGAGTCCAGAGAGAACTTTGTCGAGATCGATAAAGCCAGTTGGTACGCCGCGGAGCTCACCTTTACTTTTATGGAGTTGATCGAGGCGGTCAAAAGCTTCGCCAAGAATTGTCTTGATAGAGGTGAATTCTTGCTTGAGGGATTTCTGAGAAATACCAAAGAGTTTCTGTTCGGCTGCGTCGAGTGTAGCATCAAGCTCATCAGCTTCGTTGTAGCCCAGTTCGGCGATCTCGCCAGCAACTGAAATGACACGACGCAGGACGGCTTTCTTTTGAACGATTTTTGCGTAGTATGTGATATTGGAGGCGCTAGGGACACCCGCTACGAGATCTGCGAGATAGGTAGATCCACCAATACGGTCCAGGTTTTTACTGTCTTCGAGTTTGCTGGAGATGCTGAGTACATCGATCGGGTCTGAGTTGGTGAAGAGGTCTTGAATTGCTTCGTAAATGAGATTGTGGGTGTCATTATAAAAATCACCCACAGAAAGTAAGTCTGCAACTTTAATGATGGCTTCTTTGTCGAGCATGATCGCACCGAGGACGGAGCGTTCTGCTTCTACAGAGTGGGGTGGCATGCGGAGGTCGGAGAGTTCAGGTGTGCTCATAAATCTAAATCTAATGTCTTTCTATTATACACACCTCACACAATATTACCCACAGACAATTGTGGGTAAGGAGGGGATGAGTTATAACACGCCTTAGCTGACTGATCTAGATTGACTTTGTTGTTGGAAAATGCTATAATGCGCTCAGTAGGTTTTTCAGTTCGTCCGCGAGAGATAGTAGGAAGAATACCTTTTTTAGGTTTTCGACAAAAGTTTCTTTGCAGAAAGAAGAAAAACGTGCGGTTAATTAGGTTAGATAGTAAACGCATGGCAAAGAAATTGTTTGTCGGCAACCTCAGTTGGGGCGTAGATAACGCTGGACTTGAGGAGGCATTTGCACAGTATGGTGCAATCGAAGAGGCTGTGGTAATCACAGAGCGTACAACTGGTCGCTCAAAAGGGTTCGGTTTCGTAACATTTACAGATGATGCAGCTGCAGACACAGCGATCGCTGAGATGAACGAGAAAGATCTCGATGGTCGCCCAGTTACTGTAAACGAGGCACGACCAATGCAACCTCGCGAATAGTCAACAAGATCAATTCTTCCAAAAACACACTCTCGAGTGTGTTTTTGTTTTACATTTTTGATATACTTAAATTAATTACTTAACGTTAAGATATAGTCTATGACCCGTTTGCTCATTGAGAATCCACTGCTCGAGCGCGTGCTGTGGGGTAATTCCCTTTACCTTTACTTCGATGTCATTCTCTACTTTTGCCTCACTTTTTTTGTGGTGTCTTTTTTGCACGCAATTATCAAAAATCATGTAGCGCGCTTAGCGCAAAAAACGAGCACAGAAGTTGATGATATTATCGTGAAGGTTTTCGATGCTGTTTCACCACTCTTTTATATTACGATCTTAGCTTTTGTGTGCAGTACGCTCCTTACAGTTTCTGATATGATAAGCCGCTTGATGGTTATTGCAATGATTATCATTACGGTGTGGCAGGTTGTGCGAATTGTGGATGTCGTGATTGCTCTCGGACTCAGAAAATACTTAGAAGAAAGTGAGGATGCAGCAAACCTCGAGAACATTCTGGGTATTCTATTAGTGATTGTGAAGGTTGCTTTGTGGGTAACGGCAATTCTTTTGATTCTTTCTAATCTTGGTGTAAATATTACCGCGCTTGTTGCGAGTATGGGTATTGGTGGTATTGCGATTGCGTTTGCGGTAAAAGGAATTTTGGAAGATCTTTTTAGTAGTTTTTCAATTTATCTCGATAAGCCATTTACAGTGGGTGATACTGTGTCTGTGGGTGCGGAAAAAGGCATTGTTAAAAAAATTGGGATCAAGACTACGCGCATGAAGTCTCTGGCGACAGGGGAGGAGATTGTAATGGCAAATACCGATCTGACGACGCAAAAGATCCATAACTTCAAAAAAATGACTGATCGGCGAGTGTCATTTGATCTTGGTGTTACATATGAGACGCCGACGAAGAAGCTCAAGATGATTCCGCAGATTGTCGAGGATGTTATTACCGCGCATGATGAGACTCGATTTAGTCGTGCTCACTTTCGAAGTTTTGATGATAGCGCACTACGGTTTTCATTTCTCTATTACATTGAATCTTCTGAGTATGATTTGTATCTGCGTATTCATGAAGAAATTTTGTTCGCAATTAGAGAAAAATTTGAAAAAGAAAAAATTGATATGGCTTATCCGACACAAACAATTCACTTGCAAAAGGGGTAGTTCAGCGCTACCATTGAATATATTAATGATCAACTAAAATTATGTCACCAAAAAAGAATCCAAAAGTATACGAAGACGGCAGCGTCGAAGGTAAGGGTAAAAAGGCAGAGTATGAAATCGCGGCGTGGCGTCGGAGTAAAAAAGTACGCCTCTCAATCATCATCGGACTGTTGATTGTTGCTGGTCTTCTCTTTTACTTCTGGGAAAAAGGGCGGATCGCAGTTGGGATTGCTATTGTGACGCTGCTCGTTGCGCTCGGTCTCGAAGTAACCAACAATGACTGGGATCTAGGAAAAGTCGTAGAGACCGGCAGTTTTGCGGAGTCCAAGATCCCACGTGACGGTGATGGTAACCTACTCGTCGGGGCAATCTGCGATAATCCAGACTTTGACTACAACTGTAACAGCTTTTCATGTCAGGGAGAGGCACAAGCTGTAATGGAAGAGTGTGGTGGACGCGGTAATGACGTACACCGACTGGATGGTAATAAAGATGGTGTGGCCTGTCAGAGTCTTCCTGCTTGCTAGAAAAAAGAGCATTCTAAAAAACAGGCTAAAAGCCTGTTTTTTAGTGTCTGTCAATGTCAAATCGCCTTGTCTTTACAGGATTTTCAGGTGTGTTAGCCTGGGAGGGCTAATTTGTAACAGACATTTATGTTAATGGAACAAAGTGCAAAAAGGAAATTATTAATCGTGGGTGGTGCTCTAACTTTGAGTGCGATACACATCTTTCTCCTGTGGGGATTCTGGTCACATGGGTACCATGTTCTTGGGTTAAATGTTATTTTGTTTGGGCTTGTATTACTGGGTTATTTTTATCTTGCTAATCAACAGTATGTATCGCGGCGTGATGCATTGTGGATTGTGCCAATTGGTCTGATCTTTCTCAGTACAGGGATCTACTACAATCCTTTTGTGGCGATTATTAATATTATTGTGCTGCCGCTACTGTTTCTGATTTTTACAACGCATAGTTCGTACTGGCGTGAAAAGAAAAAGCTATGGAGTGGACATTTTATTTTTAGCTTGATTGAATCATTGGCACGATGGCTAGCTTCGTTTGCTGAGTCTGTTGGATTTTCTCGCGAATTTCGAAAGGAGGAAATGCGACTCAATGACACGCATAAAAATATTGCCGGTCAGGTCATCGTGGGAGGATTATTTTTTGCGGTGATTGGGTCGTTTGTGATCATTCCTCTCTTGTCATCGGCGGACGCAGCGTTTGCTGATATTTTTGAAGATTTTTTTGCAAATCTGACGCGATGGTTAAGCGCATTACTTTCGCCTGCGCAGATGATCCGTACGATCGCAGCTGTCATGGGATTCTTTGCGTTTCTGGCTTTTGCGTATTATTGGCATCGAGGGCGTGCCCTGCAAGATGTGCAGAATCTGCCTGAGAAAAACTATGATGACAATGCTGTGGCAATCGGCACTTTTCTCGTGGGTAATCTCGTTTTGTATATCGTCTTTTTGGTACTTCAGATACGCACACTTTTTCTGTCGATGTTACCGGCTGACTTTGCGACGACAGAGCAATTTGTAAAGACAGGATTTTGGCAGTTGTTTGCGTTGACGCTTATCAATGGGTTTTTCTACGTCTTGTTTTTTGCGCGGACACGGTCATGGGTGCAATGCATTCTCGGTATTTTTACAGCAGCGTCATTTTTGTTAATCGTTTCAGCTACGCACAAGGTATACTTGTACGTTGCGACGTATGGCCTAAGTTACGAGAAGTTTTTTGCGCTCTACACAACGATCTTTAGCTGTGCGGTCTTTGTGTGGTTTCTGTATCTTATCGTTATGGTGCGTGAGCGACGACCACTTTTTAAAAACGTGGCATTTGCAGCGCTTTGGATGTATGCGCTCGTGATTATGCTGCCGATTGAAAGAATGATCTTTAGTTATAATTTTACTGGCACACAAAAAGAAGATAGTCGTATCGATATAAATGAAGCGCGTATGTTGAGCTCTGACACACTTCCTTTGGTGGGAGAAAAATTTGAGCAGCTACTGGCATTGTCAGTAGAAGACTATAAATTAAAAAAAGCACGAAATGCTGTTACAGATATTTCGGAGGAGGATTTATGGTACGTAAAGAAAAGGTGGTATCAATGGTACGCGGAAAATGCTGACAATAGAAATAATATATACTATTTTGATTTCAGCATTTACGAACAAGTTGAAAAAAATAAAAAATGGTACGAAAAAAGTCTCACGAGCTTTGGGGGAGTAGGTCAGATTAGTATTGATCAGAAGGAGTTAGAGAAGTATGAGGGTGATAGTTTCACGCCGGTTATACCGATCGACTCGAACCCTATAAGGGATGCTGTTAACTAATTGACTCAGGATGAACATCGACGCTCCATGAGCGGTCACAACCAAGGAGGACGCGTCGCGCTGAAGCGGGGAGTTCTTGTTTGTATTTGATGATGATCCTTATATAGTGACTGCCGCGGCGTGTGCTTACGCGTGGTGCGTGCGGCTCCGTGACGATGATGTCTGGTATGTCAGCGAGTTGATTGTAGAGCGTGTCCGCATTTTTCTCGAGCGTCGCGAGGTCTTTGTGGCTACCAGTTAGGGAGATGAGGTTTTGATAAGGAGGGAATTGAAGGATCTGGCGCATGCTGGACTCGTCTTCGTAAAAAGTATCATATGCGATTTGTGGTCCTGACTTCTGGAGGGTGTGTACGGTGTCCATGATGGGATGGAGAAGATCGTAGCTCTGTACAAGTAATGTACCACCAGGGCGAAGGCGGGCTGAGAGTTGGAGTATATGAGCAAGTGCTTTTTCATGTGCGTCATAATCCACGCTTGAAAGAAGTGTGTCCATATCGAGTACAGCGGCAAGTCCCACATTTTGAGACCAGGTAGATTTGGTCATCATCTGAGTGCCGATGATGATGTTGCATTTAGGGTCTTGGATTTTATCATAGATTTTTTGTGCGTCTTTACTGGTTTTGATGAGGGACTGGTCGATACGGACGATGACACTACCAGGGATGCGACGTGAGAGCTCTTCTTCGATAGCTTCTGTGCCCATACCGACAGATGTAAAAGTGAGGTTGCCACAGGACGTGCAACTTGGGAAGACATCTGTTTGATGATTACAATGGAGACACGTAAAGTTTCCTTTGCTGCGCTCGGTGAGTGCATACTCGCACGTGGGGCAGCGCACCACTTCTTTACATTTGGCACAAACTGAAAAACTATTCTTACCTTGCCGGTTGACAAAGAGAAGTGTTTTTTGACCGGCGCGTATTGTGTTCGAGATTTGTGCGTAAAGATCCTCACTGATCAAGGGGCGTACTTTTTTAGTGCGTTTTTCGTTGTGTTTCCAGTAGGCTTCGCGCATATTGATCGTGAGTACTCTTTTTTTGTCAGGTGCGAGGGTGTGGTAGCTCTTACTCTGTTCTGCGAGAAAGCGGTCTGTGACCCGTGGAGAGTCAGAGACGCGAATCAAGGTGGCATTATGGATTTCTTGCAATGTTGTCACTACATCACGCGCATCGTAAAGGGGTTGTGTTTGCCACTGTTTATAGGCCATATCATGACACTGGAGAAAGAGGATGTGAGATAGTTCCTGGTAAGGTGCAAAAAGTGCACGTTTGGTCCCGATGATGATGCGGGCACTACCGTCTTTGATTCGCTGCCAGGCGCTACTCTGGGCACCGCCAGAAAGAAGGTCGCTGACCATGGCGATATGCTCTGTTGGAAAGATGTTTTCGAGATGTTTGATGAGGGCGACAGTTTGCGTGCGCTCAGGTGCGATGATGGTGATCTGACTACTTGAGTTTTGCACGAGGACTTGCTCGATCAGTGCGGTGAGAAATGTGCTGGTGTGTTGACTGCCTGCTGCGTTAAGCAGGATAGATGAGTTTTGTGCCTTGAGGATATCTGTCAGTAGCTGTGATTCTGATGTGGGTAGAGAGAATGGGGTGAGGTTGAGGGATTGGGGTGGTGTTGTTTTTGCTCGCTCTTTGATTTTTTTTTGGACGCAGAGTGTGAGGATAGGTCCAAGTGGGCAGAGATAGGTGTTTGATATGGACTGTGCGAGCGTGATCTGCCTTGAGGTTAGCGCCTGATATTCCTGTAGGTTGGAGATCGATTTAATTTTCATGCTGCGTGGTGGGCGGGTATCAGGCATACTATCAGTTACGATGCCCATCACACTTCGCCGTCCAAAGGGGATGTCGACGAGCGATCCGATTGTAACCTCCATGCTTTCAGGGAGAATGTAAAAAAAAGACTGATCGCGTGTGAGAGTGACGCGTGTCAATGGGGCTACCAAGATGTATCTCTGCGTTTCTGTATGCATGTAGGTTATTGTAGCAGAAATGGGAGATCATTAAGAAATGGTGGTTATTGCTATTATCACAAACTCAGGCTATACTTAACCCACAAAATTATGAATCAAAAAGCAACCATCGGTATCCCAGTGGAGCCGCACATCATAAAACTTCTCCATAAGCAGGTGCAAGGATTTAAGCATCTACCTCTTCGTGTACACGATAAAGAAACATATCATGTGCCGCTTGTGCAATTGGGGTGGGTGCATGAAGATGCGATCAACGATATCATTGCGATGATAGATGACGTGGTACAAGATGTCGATTCTTTTGTGCTGTCTTGGGAGCAGATCCAAGGTGTTCACCGGGGAGATGATGCGTTCTCACAGAATATTCGTGTGCAGGGGGCTCCAAGTGAAGAGTTGCGTGATCTCTATAACGTACTAGCTGCAGAGAGTTTTGACGGACATGCTGATGTACAAACGTTTGCGCCCATTATTAATTTGGCACAGGTCAGAGCAAAGCGCTGGGAGGAGGAGAGATGTGGCAAATTTGAACCTCTTTCTTTCTCGTGTGATATGGATGTAATGGAGATTGCACTGTTTGTGCAGACAGAAGAGGATGGTAAAAAGCTTTTTTTACCGATTCACACTGCAGTGCTCAGCTAGCCGATTTGACAGTGCGCAAAACATGTAGTAGACTATACGCAAGTAAAAAGCCCGGGAAGGGCTTTTAAAAAACCTCAATTTTATGCAAAAAATAACACAGTTTTTACGCGAGGCATGGGCAGAATTATCGCGTGTTGTCTGGCCGACACGGCAGCAAACCCTCCACTACACAATCTTGGTGGTTATCATCAGTATCGCTACGGCGATTTTCCTTGGTGTGTTGGATTTCCTCTTTGGTACAGGAATCTCTAACTATATCAACCCTACGCCAGAGTCTGGTGTCGAGGCGCCAACGGTAACAGCTGAGCCGATCCAGGTGGAGGCAAATGTTGAGGATATCACCGTCGAGGCAGATGTTGTCGAAGGGAGTGGAAGCGACACTGAAACTGCAGAGGATACGGATGCAGCTGAAGAGGTAGGAGAGAATGCGCAAGAAGATCAAAACTAACATATACAAGTAACCACAATATATGGCAAAGCAAACCCAACATCATGGAAAAGCGTGGTACGTGCTCCATACGTATTCTGGCTATGAAGATAACGTAAAGCGCAATCTCATGCAGCGTATCGATTCGATGGATATGCATGACTACATCTTCGATGTTATGATTCCAACAGAGAAAAAGATCAAGATCAAGGCAGGTAAGCGCGTTACAGTTGAAGAGAAAATCTACCCAGGTTACGTGCTCGTAGAGATGATTGTGACTGATGCGTCATGGTATGTTGTCCGCAACACACCAAATGTAACTGGTTTTATCGGACTTGGGACAACACCAACTCCTGTCAATCCACAAGAGATCATGTCTCTGCAGAAAAAGATGGGGCAAGAAGAGCCGAAATATCGTATCGATGTCAAAGAGGGAGAGCAAGTGCAGATTATCGATGGACCGTTCAAAGACTTTGATGGAGAAGTGCAAGACGTCGATGAGGCACGTGGAAAGATTAAGGTGCTTGTGCTCGTATTTGGTCGTGAAACACCAGTGGAGCTCGACTTTATCCAAATTAAAAAAATGTAGATCGTTTATTGGTGACACTCAGGTCGTTCGTCGCCGGATATATCCTTTGTAGTACAGGAGATCAATCTTGTCCTAAAAAAGATGTATCCGTGCCTCGAACTGCAGAGGAACACGCAATTCTCGCTCGGAATAATCGGGGTTTTAGTTTCGCTTCTATGCTAAGGCCAGAGGTTTAAACTCGTATTTAATTACTATGTCAGATAAGAAAGTAACAACTATCATCAAGCTGCAAATCCAGGCTGGTAAAGCAAATCCAGCACCACCAGTTGGTCCTGCACTTGGTCAGCACGGTATCAATATCCAAGATTTCTGTACCCAATTTAATGCAGCAACAGCAGATAAGGGGGGGTCAGTCGTGCCAGTAGAGATCTCAGTCTATGAGGATCGCTCATTCAGCTTTATCATGAAGACGCCGCCAGCAGCGGAGCTTCTTAAAAAGGCAGCTGGTGTCAAAAAAGGTGCAGGTAACCCACTTACCGACAAGGTAGGTAGCGTCACCAAAGCACAGGTCCAGGAAATCGCAGAAACTAAGATGCAAGATCTCAATGCAGCAAATGTAGAAGCTGCGATGAAGATCGTCGAGGGGACAGCGCGATCAATGGGTATTGAGGTAAAATAATATTAATCGTGGGAGGGGTTCATCTCCGCTAGACCACAACATTTTATGAAAAGAGGAAAAAACTATACAGCTTCTCAAGAGGCGATTGATAAAAATAAAGTTTACGAGCTAAGAGAAGCTTTTGAGCTAGTTAAGGAGCAATCTAAGGCAAAATTTGATGAGTCAGTTGAGATTCATGTGCGACTTAACATTGACCCAAAGAAGGGTGATCAAGCAATCCGTGGCTCTGTTTCACTTCCGCATGGTACTGGCAAGACAGCACGTATCGCTGCCATTACCGAGTCTAAAGCTGATGAAGCAAAAGCTGCTGGTGCAGACCTTATAGGTGGCCAAGAAATGATCGATGAGATCAAGGCTGGTAAGTTGCCAGAGGCTGATGTCATCGTAACAACGCCAGACATGATGCCAAAGCTTGCTGCTGCGGCAAAGGTGCTCGGACCACGAGGTCTTATGCCAAGCCCTAAAAACGATACAGTCACACCTGATATTGCAAATGCAATTGCAGAGCTGAAAAAAGGACGTGAGAACTACAAAAATGATAACTCAGCTAATATCCATCAGGTAGTTGGTAAAGTATCATTTGATGCTGATAAACTTACGGAGAATGCGTCTGCATTTATCGAGTCACTTCGCTCACAAAAAAATGAAGCACACAAAGGTAATCTTTTGATCAGTGCGACGACGTGTTCTACGATGGGGCCGTCAGTGCGGATCAAGATCTAGTTCTAGGTCATTGGTGGATTTAGTATAACAAAGACTCCCGAAATGGGAGTCTTTGTTGACATTGAGGTGTAATCTGATACGCTGGAGGCAGTTCTTTTATAAAGGGTGGAAAAATGTCTGACAAGGTAATAAAAATTGTTTTTACTGGAGGTCCTTGCGGGGGCAAGAGTACGGCAATTGCGGAAGTTCAAAAACGTTTTACAAAACTTGGCTACGTAGTGTTAGTCTGCTGTGAAGCTGCTACCGCACTCGGTGATGCGGGGATGAGTCCAGCTGAGTATGGGTCGACGTCCTATTTTCAGGAAATTATATTAAGAAAAATCATACAAGAAGAAGATCTTTTATGTGAAGCGCTCCTGAAAATTCCGTCTGATAAGCCACGGATACTTTTGTGTGATCGTGGTGTCAAAGATGGTGAGGCATATGTTGGCGAGGATAGCTTTCATGCGTGCATAAAGGGGATGGGCTTGTCTGTTGTTGAGCTTAGAGATCGTCGCTATGACGGTGTAATTCATCTCGTAACCGCTGCAGATGGAGCGGGGGATTACTATACGACAGCAAATAATGAGATGCGACACGAGTCACCGGAATTGGCGCGTGAGCTAGATCGAAAAACAATGCATGCCTGGGTAGGCTGTCCTCATTTGTGCGTGATTGACAATAGTACTAACTTTGAACTAAAGCTTGACCGAGTAATGGGGGCTGTTTCTCATGTTGTGGGAATTCCTCAACCGCAAGAAATTGAACGAAAATTTCTTGTTCATGCAGATTTTTCATTGAAGGATATGTGTGTGCCATATCAAAC
Source organism: Minisyncoccota bacterium (assembly GCA_020629675.1). Taxonomy (GTDB): domain Bacteria; phylum Patescibacteriota; class Minisyncoccia; order Moranbacterales; genus JAHDCW01. The sequence goes on from JAHDCW010000007.1 coordinate 18,757, forward strand.
GATTAATATTGTTCAGCTTTATCTTGCTGATATGTCGCGTATACGACTACGCTCGCAATATGGTCATCATATATGTTTCCATACACGTAAAGAATTTCTGAATAGTAGAAAGCGAAATGAATTAGAGCGCATCTTATTTCAAGAGGAGTACATGCGTTTGCAGCTAGATATTTCACCGGAGCATGTGCCAATTGTAAAAGATCGTTCATGCTTTGTTTCTGAGAGCCAGTACTTCGAGTTAGATTTTTTTCAGAGGCGGAATAAATTGAAGTTATTAGAGTTAGAACTTTTACATGAAGATCAGCCGATTTTATTACCTGAGTTCATACCTATTGTACGCGAAGTTACTGATGAGACTGAGTTTTCAAACGTGAATCTTGCAAAGGCGTATTAATTTAAAAACCTGCTGATTATATAATCAGCAGGTTTTTTACGTCCAAAAAATTGGATGACTTATATGATATTGAAACGCCGATGCGGTTCACGTCTAGAAGGAGCGGTTAATGGAGCAGTCTTTTTTGTATTTGTATAAATATAATAAGTTGTATCATGAAAAGTGCGCCGGCAATTACGGCTAATGTTGGCAGGTTTAGCAAGAGAAAAACTAAAAGACTGATGGGCATCATCAACCATGTTAAAAAAAAGATTTCATAATACGTTCTTTTTTTAAAACTCACTTTTTCCATTATCCTTAAGAATGTGCTGCTATTATTGTCGTATATTTTTTTTACGAAGTATACCCCGTAGAACACAGATAGGAACATTTCAGATATAAACTGAATAGTTTGGTGCATGCCTTACTCACTGTTTACGCTTAGTTGCACGCTATCATTTCGAATTAAAAAAGTCAACTATGCTCCAGGTCCTTCTCCTTGTCTTGGGGGGGTGGTTGATACGCCCCATTTACCTCGCTTAAGTCTGGCTAGTTCTTGCTGTAAGATTATTGAATTGATGTTTTAATTTGAGGCATATTTGTTCGACAAAATCTAATGAGGCTGGTATGATGGGCTACGTAGTTAAGAGAAAAAAATGAAGGATTTAATATTAGTTGGCATCCAGGGATCAGGCAAGGGGACGCAGGCTAAAATGCTTGTCGAGCAGTATGGATATCACGTGATTGCAACTGGGGATTACTTTCGCAGTCTCAAGGATAACCCAAGTCTGCTTGCGCAGAAAATTACAGAAACAATCAACCGCGGTGATTATATCGATGATGTAACAGTTATGGAGATTGTGGAGGAGATGGTAGAGGGCGTAGACAAAACTAAACCATTACTTTTTGATGGTGTACCACGCTCAGAGGTGCAGCGAGTAAGGCTTGAGGAAATGCTGGCAGCGCGCGGGCGCGCGTTTATCGTATTGATGTTGGATATTCCTGAGGAGGTAGCTATTGAGCGACTGCTCAAGCGCGCTGAAATAGAAGGTCGTGCTGACGATACAGAAGAAGGGATCCGTAGTCGGCTCGGTGAATACTACGCTCACACAAAGCCAATGATCACGTCATGGCAAGAAAGAGGTGTTGTCAGTGTGATTGATGGGATGCAGTCACCTAGAGAGGTTTCTGCCAGTATCCATAAGATCTTAGCCTAAAGATAGAGCTTTGTGTTACTATCATAAAGAGAGTATAAAAAAACTTTATGATTTTATCTGACAGAGATATTAAGAAAGCAGTTACTGGGGGCGCAATCAGTATCGTGCCTTATAGTGAAAACGACGTGCAGCCGGCAAGTGTTGATATTCACTTGGACCGGGAGTTTATGGTGTTTGACGTAAATCGTAATTTCGTCATCGATACGCGTCAACCTGTTGAAAATCTGATGAAGTCAATCACAATCAAAGATGATGAGGCTTTTGTTCTTCATCCTGGTGAGTTTGCTCTGGGGCTGATCCTCGAAGAGACGGGAGTTGATGCTGAGCATGTTGGTCGACTGGAGGGAAAGAGTTCATTGGGACGTCTGGGGTTGATCATCCACACAACAGCAGGTTATCTTGATCCGGGCAACCGCCTCAAGATGACACTTGAGCTCTATAATGCAGGCCGCCTTCCGATCAAGCTTTATTATAAAATGCCGATTGGGCAAATGGCATTTGAAAAAATGTCGAGTCCAAGTGAGCGACCATATGGCTCAAAGGGGCTTAACAGTAAATATTATGGTGATCAAGGGGTGCAAGCAAGTAAGATGCATGAAAATAAGTTTTAAGGATAGTAAGGATTTGTCCGCACAATTCAGTGATTTAATTGACAATAAATTTTAAAGTTTGTAGAGTACCAATGGTTCTTTTAGACTGGAGAATAGAATTATGAATGTAGTTGATGAAAAAGTTGTTGATGGTTTAACCCTCTCAACTGTGACAACAAAAAGAGGTATTACGATCAATGCGCTTCATGTGAAAAAATTCGATCCTGAGATACAAGCGGCGCTAGGTGCTTCTTTATCCAGGGATCCCTCTGGGTTACGAGAAAGAATAAAAAAGGTCTTAGGTGATGATGTTATGAAAAAACGCATCATGGATGTTTTTTTTAAGAAATATGGACACAACTCGATTGGTGACATGGGTTTCATGATCATGTCAATTGAAGGGCTTTCCATGAAAGGTGCAGTTAATGTGGTGGAGCATCAGCTCTTTAATGGTCAAGAGGCTTCCACGCGATACATCAACTTTGAAGACATGGGATTCTTGCCTGTTTCTGAAGATGTGGATCAATTTTCTCAAAAATGTTTTGGTCTATATCAAAGACTTAAAGCAAATCTTTTGACTCATTTTGTTAGTCAGGGGATGGAAGAGAAGGCTGCTGAGCCAAAGGCGTTCGATATTGCAGGTGCTTTTTTGCCAATTTCTGCGAGAACAAATGTCTATTGGGTGGGCTCTATTCGTACCTATATTGATAAAATTCGTGAGCTGACTTCCCTTGATCAAGAAGATCAAGAAATAGGTATGGCTATGGAGGCTGTACTTGATCATGTGTGTCCAAACTCCGTGAGGCGAGTGGACGCTGATTCTTTGCGGGATCAGCTTAACCAGGAGCGCAACATTCTCACGCGTGAAAAGGGGTTAGTCAAAGCTGGGGTGTCACTTAGCGCCTTTAATCTCAACGGTTTTAAAGAATTCATGAGCTACAGTAAGTCAAATATTCTCTCTTCTAAGGCGCTCTCAGTTTTTGGAAATATAAATGTTTTTTCTGATATCGACTTCAGGTCAGCTCGGGATATTCACAGGCATCGCATTTTTCCTGTAAATAAAATTTTGTCTTATGAATCATGTGGAGTAGAAGAATTTTATTTAAATGAGATACCTGATGATGGATTGAGGGAGGAGATATCCAGGGAGGTTCGTGCGATTATTCAAGAGGCTGAAGTATTGGATGGTGGTGAATATGGCATGCCGATGGCGGTTAAATTTTCATATGCAATGTCGGGACCTCTTAATGGGTGGTTGTACTTCCTTCACTTGCGTTCTGGTAAAACCGTTCATCCTACTGTGATTTCATTTGCTCATAAAGTTGCTTCTGTGTTAGAACGAGAACTTGGACTTACAGGTCTTTGTAGGTCAGAAGCTGTCGATTATGCTGCCAGATCAGAGGATGCAAATAAAGTTTGATAAAACAACGACAGGGCTAAATAAAGCCCTGTCTTTTTCTTAGTGAGTTTATCCGTTATACTAGACGCAGGATTAACTGATTCTTATGAAGAAAATTATTATCGGTATCGCAGGTGAGATGGCATCTGGCAAGGGTACAGTTGCAGATTACCTTGCAAGAAAATATGGTGCCATCTACATGCGGTACAGCAAGGTATTGCGTGACATCTTGGATCGATTGCATATTCCTCAAGATCGCACTGAGCTTAACAAAGTTTCTGTTGCCTTAAGGGATGCATTTGGAGATGAGCTACTATCGGATGTTTTAAAAAGTGATATCGAGAAGTCCTCAGAGCAATTTTTTGTGGTCGAAGCAATTAGGAGACAGTCGGAGGTAGATGCATTGTCTAATATTGAGGGAGTTGAGTTTTTTCTTTTATACATGCAGACTGATGTCAGGAAGCGTTATGATCGCCTAGTTGAGCGAGGAGAGAATATTGGGGATGCGCAGAAATCTTTTGAGGAGTTTGAGCAAGATCACGCCCTGACTACAGAAAAAACGATTGGCCCGCTTAAAAGTCAGGCGCATCATGTTATCACAAACGATGGTACGCTTGCGGATCTTCTTGCGGAAGTTGATGGGGTATATCGTGATGTAACGATGAAGTAGGTGTTATGAAAAAAGGAAAGCTTATAGCAGTTTACGGAATTAACGGAATCGGCAAATCAACGCAGATTGATATTTTGCAAAAAGCGCTACGAGAAAAAGGTATCTCAGTGCGCTACCAGAAATATCCAGTGTATGACCTCGAGCCAGAAGGGCCATTTCTCAATAAGTACTTACGAGATGAGCGATTCCGCTCTGAAAATCAAATATCGACACATGCACTGCAAGAGAAGTTTGCCAAAAATCGCACCCGTTATGAGTCAACGCTCAAAGATATCCTTGGCGCAGGAGAGAGCGTCATTGCTGAAGACTATGTGGGCACAGGAATTGTTTGGGGTCTGACATGGGGAGGTTCTTACACATTTCTGCGAGAAATCAATAAAAATTTGTTACGACCAGATGTTGAGATACTGATGGATGGAGAGAGGTTTGATACAGCTATTGAGAAGGGGCATCGCAATGAAGATGACGAAGAAAGGATAAGGATCTGTCGGAATTTCCTTTTAATGCTTGGTGAAATAGAAGGGTGGCATAAAGTTGATGCCGGTCAACCAAGGGTGGATGTGACACGTGCTATGATGGAAATCATAGATAAACAATACAGCTAAATAGTCACTATGGATTTTAATACCTATCAAGATCATGCGCGCAGTACAAATAAGCCACACGATGATGAATTTCAGAAACTGATAGCGATCGTTCTCGGTCTTTGTGATGAGGCTGGTGAGGTGCAAAGCATTTTTAAGAAATGGATTAGGGATGACGGCGCAGATCCTGAGAAGCTTTCAAAGGAGGATGTTGCAAAAGAGCTTGGGGATGTGCTTTGGTATATTGCGATAACAGCACATGAGCTTGGCATTGATCTTGAGGACATTGCGCGATTAAATGTTGAAAAACTCAAGAGTAGAAGCGAAAGAGGTGTCCTTGGCGGTAGTGGAGATAATCGATAATTATCATGGAGGGATTATCTTACATACAGGATATTAGCTGGAAGGCTGTTTTCCATGAGTGGCAAAAGGGTGAGCAATGGCAACGGTCGTGGCGAGATCACTGGGAGGAGAGAGGCTTTGATTCGTGGAGTGAGTGGCGAGGGTCTTATGTTGCGCCTTTAAAACCTATTGAGCGGGATTGGAAATTATATAAAATGACTGATCACGCAATTATTGGAGATTTTTTTGGCACACCGACGCGCGGCTGGATTGATAAGTGCTACGAGGGTGAAATGTCCCTTAAGTTAAAGGATATTCAAGGTCACGAGGTGATTAGTGATAATGATAAGATTGCAGAGATTGAGGGTGATTTTCCTGTGATTACGATGCTGACTGGGGTGAGGGTTGCAGGAGATGTTTATCTAATAGAGGGTATGCACCGTGCAAATGCACTTTTTAGAATTGTGGAGAAAACTGGTCAAAATGCTCATGCGGAGGTATATTTAGCAGTAGCAGAGATGCCAGGGAATAAAATCGTAGCTCTCGGTAAGGGTGATCGAAAATAAGCGTGACATAGTATACAAATTATAAATATGGCGATATACAAAGCAACAATAGGGATGGAGATACACTGTGAGCTCAAGACGAACTCCAAGATGTTTAGTGTAGTAACAAACGGTCTAGGCGATGAGGGGACGCCGAATAGTTCAATTGATACCGTTACGACCGCACAGCCTGGAAGTTTGCCGGTGCCTAATGAAAAAGCAATTCGCTACGTGCAAATGGCAGGTCTTGCACTGGAGTGTGAGATTGCACGTGTCTCCAAATTTGATCGCAAGCACTACTTTTACCCTGACCTTCCCAAGGGTTATCAAATTTCTCAGTACGACCAACCGCTTTGTGGTAAAGGTTTTGTGATGGTGGATGGAGAAAACATCGGCATCACGCGTATACACATGGAGGAAGATACAGGCAAAAACACACATCTCGACGGGTCTACTTTTGTTGATCTCAATCGCGCTGGGGTACCGCTTATGGAACTTGTGAGTGAGCCTGATTTAACTACAGGCGCACAAGCACGCGCGTTTTGCCAAAAACTGCAACAAACTTTCCGTTACTTGGGCATTTCAGATGCTGATATTGAAAAAGGGCAGATGCGCTGTGAGGTAAACCTTTCTCTTTACGAGGAGGGGGATGACCCGCTTTCTGGTACAAAGGTAGAGGTTAAGAACATAGGATCTTTTCGTAGTGTCGAGCGAGCAGCGAACTACGAGATCGCGCGACAAACTGAGATCCTCGAAGAGGGTGGTACGATCATGCAAGAAACGCGTGGATGGGATGATGATGCGGGCAAAACAGTGTCTCAGCGCTCAAAAGAAAATGCAAATGATTACCGCTATTTCCCAGAGCCAGATATTCCGCCAATGACATTTAGTGATGACTACATAGACAATCTCAAGCGTGCGCTGCCCGAGCTACCGGATGCTAAAGCTGCACGTTTTGAGCAGGAGTACGGTATTCGCGCGGAGAATGCACAGGTCATTCTTTCTGATCAATTAATGGCAACTTATTTTGAGCAAACGGCAAGTGAGCTTGCGGATAAAAAGGCATCTGGCGAAATGAGCGGTGACACGACTAAGGCAATCAATCTAGCAGCGAACTATCTCGTCAGCGAAGTGCAAAAACATCTCACTGCAGCTCATATGACAATCGACAAGGTTAAAATGACAGCGGAGAATTTTGCTGAAGTTATCAGCATGACAATTGATGGTACGATCAACTCAAGTGCTACACAGGCACTGATCGAAGAAATGGTTTTTAAAGGCGGTGATCCTAGTCATATCGCTGAGAAAAAAGATCTTATCCAGGAGAATGACACAGGAGCACTGGAGGCAATCGTGGATGAGGTGCTCGCTGCCAACGAGGCGAGTGTGGCTGATTATAAGGCAGGTAAAGAAAACGCGATTAAATACTTGATGGGTCAAACGATGAAGCTCTCAGGTGGCAAGGCAAATCCACAGGCAGTGATGGAGCTTCTTAAGGAAAAATTGAGTTAAAACTCGTATTCGTACATTTTGCTTTTTTGTGGTGTGATATAATTAAAATCAATAATATTTTTTGATAAGTAATGCAAAAAAATAAAAAAGCTTTCACGCTTATCGAGCTTTTAATTGTCATATCAATTATCGGTATTCTCTCGAGTATTGTATTAGTCAGTCTCAATGAGGGTCGCGTGAAAGCACTTGATGCTAAATATATTACGTATGTTTCTGGTGTGACCACGCTTGTTGAAGCAGCGATGGCAACTGAAGATCTTAATGATTCAATTCCTAATGGTTCGCGAGGATGTCTGGGTAATTATCCTAGTAATGACTGTTGGAGCGGTGCTTGGAATAATGCAAATCCTGTTTTTAATGTGCCACTTGAAGCTGTAGGTGAGATTCCCGAGGGACTTTGGTATCCTCATGTAGCAACAAACGGCACTATTATATATAAATACAGTGGATATATTCGTGTGTATGCTTATACCTCTAGTCGTACCGCACTTTGCGAGAAGTTTGGTTGGCGCACGTACACGACCACCTCGTGGGGGTGTTATACGAATATACCTTTTTAATAATTTGTCTTATGAAAATTGTTACTGATATACAGAGATGCGCATATGAAAAATGGGGTCTCCATCTTCGATCACAATCAATTGTGGCGTGTGCAATTTTGTTGGGTGTTTTGATTCCTGTGTTTTTAGTGCAACTCTCAATTCGTGAGGAGGTGGACACAAAAATCGTGGATGAGGCTATTGTGGATCAAGAGGTGGAAAAAAGCATAGAAGACTTAGAGAAAAATCTGCGGTAAAACGTTATGAGGTGTCAAGGTAAATTCTATAAAAGCCTTGTAAATGAGGGCTTTTTCTTGCTATGATGATTAATATGAAGAAAATTTTAATCGTCATTGCTATCTTTTTATTGCTTGTTGGGATTGCTCTTTTTTCTGTTTTCCAGTGGACTAAAAATAACCCTGCAGAACTGCTGCGTTATGGTCTTGAAAATGCTGATGTAATCATTGATGATCTCGGGTTCACACCTCAAGAGCAGCAAGTGGCCCGCGACTTGGCAGGCTTTGCGCAAAAGCTGCTTGTAGAAGATGATGTGGAGAGGCATTATTTGGTGCTACTTCAAAACCATATGGAGCTTCGCCCAGGGGGAGGGTTCCTGGGTCAAATTGCAACAATTTCATTTAAGGATGGTCATGTAACAGCGTGGGAGATTAGAGATGTTAATCATCTTGATCGAGAGATTAAGTCCGATATTTTAGCGCCAGCTCCGATTGAGAAGTGGCTTGGCATCAAAAAACTGAATTTACGTGACGCTAATTGGCAGCTGGATTTTTCTGAAAACGTCGATAATATACAACATCTCTATAATCTCAGTGAGACACCACAAGAGTTCGATGGTATGCTCGCAGTTAATGCGCGTCTTTTAGAGCGCGTACTTGCAATCACAGGGCCTGTGGTCGTGCCTGGACATGAGGATTGGGGCGCATTTGATGCGGAGAATGGTCTTATCTTACTACAAGATGTGGTAGAAAAACCGTTTCTACTTTATGAGCAGAGGCAAGAATGTGAAAAAGAGGAAGAGCTTCTCGGCATTGAGAAAGTGTGCAGTATCGACCCTGAGACTGGTGAAAAGATCAAAAAGGTAACACATGCAGATAGGGAAAACCGTAAGGTTATTTTGACAGATTTTGCTATTGCATTGAGGGATCGTCTTTTCGAGAAGTTACAGCAAGGATCAATCGTTGAGCGACTGGAAACAAGTAAGCAGCTGGCACAATCATTTATCTCATTAACAGAAGCTGCGCTTGGATCGCGTGATATGCAACTGTGGTCCCGCGATGCGGATGTGGCTGCGACGATTACTGAGAATAATTGGGCTTTCGATTTTGATGATGTTTGGGAGGGTGACTATCTTGCTTTTGCCGATGCAAACCTTGGCGCGCTCAAATCTGATTTTTATATCAAACGAAGTTTGGAGTATACAGTTGACTTTACAGGGAGCAACCTCGAGATCAATGATGCAGCGGCTGGTCGCATGGTGCGCTACCTGACTCCAGCAATTCGTACACAAGCGCTTAATCAGACATACGTAGACAGCAGGCCGCTTGCTACTGCGCGAATGACTTATGAGCACACTGCCACCACAGCAAATTATCGAACGAGTGATTATCATGCATATACCCGCCTGTACGCGCCACGTGGGAGTGAGTGGGTGGTACGAGAATGGTTTTTTGCGCCGGATCAGTCTGTATATCGTGATCGAGAGGTTTTTGGCTATAAGTATGATATTTTTATCGGCGATACGTTGCCGACGATGTTACAGTATCATCTGCCGTCAACCATTGTGGAAGATGGTTACAGTCTTAAATTGCAGAAGCAATCTGGTGTCGAAGATATGCCTGTCACATTTACTTTGATTACGTCGAAAGGTCCAAAAATTCAGGAGGAGTTTATTATGGATAGAGATGCTATCGTCACGTATGATGCGCAAGCACAAACCGTTAGCATTGAGAAACTATAAGATATGAGTCGTACGCTATCAAAAGTTGGAAAGGTGTGGAGTGTGATTAGGCGAGATGGATTGTGGCATGCGCTACGTCATGCGTGGTGGTTGTGGCGTGACGCGCAGACAACGGTCACGTCTGGACAGGTGCTCTTTGTGACGAGTGGAATAGGGGATAGTGCGCTCTATCGAGGGCGTCATGTTGCAGAGGAATTACGCAATCATGGTTTTGACGCCTCCATTACTACGCAGGATGATCGTAATTTGATGCGTTATATTGATCGGTTTGATGTGTTTGTGTTGCACCGAACGATGTGTACACCGTCGATCATGAAGTTTATCGCGAAAGCAAAAACAATCGGGCGAACGGTTATCTTTGAAACGGACGATTTAACATTTGATCCGTCGCTTTTTCATGATACGATTGCGTATCAAAATTTGAGCTCACTAGAAAAAGGTCAGTACTCTCAGGGGCAGAGTCATTGCATCGTAAATGATGATGAGATTATGTATGCGACGACATCTACGGAGACATTGGCACGTGCTCTCCGCGCAAAAGGAAAAAAGGTATTTGTCGTGCCTAATAAAATGTCTAATGACTTCGTGGCGCTTGCTGAGAGTGCCAATCAAGAGAAATTGCCATCAGATGATAGCGCTGTGCGCATTGGTTATTTTTCTGGAACAGCGACACATGATCGTGATTTTCAAGTGATGACAGAGGCGCTGTTAAAGGTTATGCAAACCTATAAACAGGTAGAATTAGTCCTTGTAGGGCCACTTCAATTGGATGAGCGATTTGATCTGTATGAAGAGCGTATCATAAGAAAATCGTATGCGCCTAAGAAAGAGCATTTTAAAAATATTGGTCTCTGTGATATCGCTGTTGCGCCACTAGAAATTGGTGATCCTTTTTGTGAGGCAAAGAGTGAGATAAAGTTTACGGAGGCAGGTCTTATGCATGTGCCTGTCGTGGCTAGTGCGACAGAGGTCTACCAAGCGGCGATTGAGCATGGTCATGATGGTTTTGTGGCAGGGAGTACTGATGAATGGTTTGAATACATGGAAGCACTTGTGTGTGACGCCTCGCGTCGCCAAAGCATGGGGCAGGCTGCATATCAAAAGGTTATGCGCACATGGACGACAGCAGCTGTAGGCAACACAGATTACTACACCTTCTTACGCCACGTGACTGATCGTATCAAAGAAGAGGATATCGAGCCGCTTCTCAATAGTGGGAATGAGATTGATACAGCTATTATTATCGCTAATTGGAATGGCAAGAAGTACCTTAAACGGTGCTTGGAATCACTCCGCGAACAACATGATCAGTCATTTCATGTAATCATTGCAGAAAATAATTCAACTGATGGGTCGTTGGCTTTTATTAAAAAGGAATATCCTGAGGTTTCGTGGATTTCGTTTGCAGAAAATATGGGCTTTGCACATGCTAATAACGCTGCTATCAACGCCGCTTTTCTTAGGAAGAATATTCGCTATATCGTAACGCTCAATAATGATACGGAGTGTGATAAGTATTACGTGATGCACCTGCGTCAAGCAATGCTAAATAATGAGTTGAAAGGTGTGGGGAGTGTCCAGCCGAAAGTCCTCAATTATTATGAAAAAGAAAAAATTGACGCTACGGGTGTTGTGGTAGCTTGTGAATTTAGCTCTGTTAATCGGGGGCGGGAGGAAGAGGATCGCGGGCAGTATGATCAGCAAACAGATATTTTGGGTCCTAGCGCGTCAGCTGCCATGTATACGCGTAAAGCCCTGGAAGATGTAAAGCTTCCGCATGAGGGGTATTTTGATCGTGATTACTTTGCCTATTATGAAGATGTTGATTTGTTGTGGCGGTTACGGACTGCTGGCTATGGAAGCGTGTTTGTGTCACAGTCACTTGTGTATCATGTACACAGTGCGACGGGGCATAGTTATTCTCCCTTTAAGGCCTTTCATATCCACCGTAATCATTTTTATAATATTATCAAGTTAGCGCCGCTGCCATTTTTTATCTATCTCGTACCGGTAATGGCGGTACGATATGTATTGCTTATTTTGAGCGTTCTTCATAAACAGGGAGCATCTGCAAAACTGCAAACAAACCTGGATAAAAATCGTGGACAAAGTGTAGCACGTATAGTGCTGCGTTCATGGCGAGAGATTTTGGGTAGTCGTAAAAATTTACTGCGCAAAAGGCGTTTTATACAGAAAAAGCGAGTTATCTCAGCGTGGGCTTTTTGGCGATTGATGCGTGCGCATCGAATTTCACTTCGTGATGTTATCTTTAAGTAGGTTATGACTTCTTTACTTGGTGTTCGTATCGATAATATTCCCACTGTGGATATTTATAAAAAAGTACAATCAGCTATTTCTGGCACGTCAGGATCATTATTCGTTACGACGCTTAACGCTGAGATTTTACTAGGAGCATCGAAAGACCAGGATTATGGTGATGTACTCAACAGCGCTGACCTTAATATGATCGATGGTGTTGGTGTGGTATATGCGCTGAAAATCCGAGGTGTAAAATCGCAGCACCGCATAACCGGGGCTGATCTGTTACCGTTTATTCTCGAACAAGCGCAAGCTCAGTTGCTGCATGTGCATTTTATACTCCACTATGGCGGTCTCGTGCAATGGTCACAGCTGCGAGAGTCGCTTGCACAGCAGTACCCACATTTGCGTGTCTCAGGTGCGATGATCGCGCGTGAAGAGAGCGATCTATTTGCCGGTGAAATTGTAGGTGATATTGTGATCTGTAATTTTGGAGCGCCTTACCAGGAAAACTTTCTTTTTAAGGTGAAAAATGATATTATGGCAACGCCTCGGCTCATGATTGGTGTGGGAGGGGCGTGTGATTTTTTGGTAGGAACGATAAAAAGAGCGCCATATTGGATGCGTAAAAGTGGTCTGGAATGGATGTATCGGCTGATGCAGCATCCTCTGCGCTTTGGGCGTATTGTACGCGCTGTCCTTATCTTCCCATTAACCATTTTAATTAAAGAAAAAAGAGTTATGGCTAAGGAATTTATCGATGGAGAAAATGTTTCATTTGATCGAAATAACCACGCTGATTATCTGGCGCATTGGAAATCTCTTGATTCCGAGCAACGCCGTACTTATATAACAGAGACATACAATGGCGGTAGGGCTACTGTAGAAATTGATTACAAAACAGCATACACGCTTAAGAAAAAAAACGGCATTTTAACTATCGATGAGGTAAACTAATACTATGACATCCGAAAGAGAATTGCGCGTCCGTATGGCGCCATCACCTACAGGGTTTGTGCATGTGGGTACACTACGAACAGTGCTTTACGACGCCTTGTTTGCACAAAAAAATGGCGGCAAGCTTGTCTTGCGTATTGAAGACACAGATCAAAGTCGCAAAGTCGAGGGTTCAGTGGAAAATCTTTTGGAAGTTCTCGCGTGGGCAGGTATTTTACATGATGAGGGCCCTGTGATCGAGAATGGCACAATTACTGAGAAGGGTGGGTATGGTCCCTACACACAATCAAAAAGATTGGAGATCTACAAAGAACATGTAAACCTTTTGCTCGAAAAAGGGCATGCTTATCACTGCTTTTGCACCTCGGAAAGACTGGATGAGATGCGTGCACTGCAACAAAAGATGAAACAGCCACCGATGTATGATCGTACATGTGCGCAACTTAATTCTGAAGATGTTAATAAGAGAATTGCGGCAGGTGAAAAATATGTTGTGCGTATGCGAGTGCCTCGCGGGGAAGAAGTCGTCGTCGATGATCTGGTCCGTGGTAAAGTTGTTTTTCAGACAGATACCATTGATGATCAAGTTATCATGAAATCCGATGGGTATCCGACGTACCATCTTGCAGTTGTTGTGGATGATCATTTAATGAATATCTCTCATGTGATCCGCGGTGAGGAATGGCTACCGAGTACGCCAAAGCATATTATTCTGTACAACATGTTTGGATGGCCATTGCCACAATTCGCGCACCTACCGCTTCTTTTAAATCCTGATAAATCAAAGCTCTCAAAAAGGCAGGGTGATGTCGCAGTGGAGGATTACCGCGCTAAAGGTTATTTGCCTCAAGCGCTTGTTAATTTTGTAGCCTTCTTGGGATGGCATCCCGGCAAAGGTGAGGAGCGAGAAATATTTTCATACGACGAACTGGTTGATAAGTTTGATTTCAGTGGTGTTCATAAATCAGGTGCAATTTTTGATATCGACAAATTAAACAAAGTGAATAGTCACTATATCAAACAGCTGTCTTTGGAGGATTTGTATGCCATAACAAAGTCATTTTTTGAGAATAAAAAATACTACGCAGATATGGATGTAGAGCATCGAGATGATATGATGCGCCGCGTGCTTGCGGTGGAGCAGGATCGCTTGCATGTATTGTCTGCTGTTGGCGATGATAATCCATTTTTCTTTGAGGAGCCGGTAGTTGAGAGTGAATTTTTGCGCTGGAAGAAAAATACAGATAAGCAAACAATCGAAGCGCTCACAAAGGCGCAATCCATCCTTATGGCACATCCAGAGGAGTGGACGCGTGAAAATCTTGAGTCTGTACTTATGGAAGCAGCGGGAGAGAAACGAGGGGATTTTTTGTGGCCTCTGCGTGCCGCTCTTACTGGCGCTAAGTTTTCACCGAGTCCCATCGATTGCGCTTGGGTTTTAGGTAGAGAAAAAGCACTAAAACGAATTCAAAAAGCTTTGGAATTGTTTTAGGTAAGGCGCTTTTGGCAGCTTCTGTGGATAACTTTTATTTATTTACAGAAAAGACTGCTATAATAAAAATCGTAAAGATAACAGGGTGTCACCAAAGCAAAAGCTTTGTGTGGCTTTTGTTTTTTCTAAAAATAAAAATACGCTATATGCAGCTATCGCAATACAAGAGTGTGGGGGTTATGGTTCTTGTGAAGATTCTTATGTTCACTGCCGTGCTCACACCATCAGTTTATGCTGATCTTCCCATTGATACATCCTCATGGGGTGAGATTTGTTATATCATTGATGATGATAATCGCCATGATGTTTACATTGTGGATCCGAGTGATCTTTCGACGATGACACTACTGGGTGGAACTGATGTCCCGCCGGAGCCAGACGCGCTTTGGCAGATTGAGGACTTCTCATTTGGGCCAGGCGGCCTCTTGTATGCAGTGGCAGCAGATTCTACTACGCAGGGTACATTTACTATTGGAAATATTGATACAAAGACAGGTGACTTTACCCCTTTTCCAAATTCTTTTCAAAACGATGCCGTTACCCCGGGGGGTACCAATTTGGCGAAAGCGCTGACGTACGATGCAGCTAATAATGTTTTTTATTTCCTTGGTCAGACAGGGTGGCCGTCAGGTGATCCATCAATCGTGACGATTGACGCGACAACAGGGCTTGAGATTGAGACACGCCTCATTACAGGTGCGTTTGCTGCGCCGGGAGAGTTCTCTCATGATTCACCACATCACTCTTGGCAGGGTGCAACGATGGATGCGGGGAGCACAGTTATTTATGCTATTTATCAGCATCGTGATTACGGCTTAAATGTCGGTTTCGCTATATTCTATGAGCTTGATCCTGCAACTGCGACTGTGACCGAGATTAGTCGTACTGATACAGCTGGTATTGCTGCTATGGGACTCACGTATCCATGGTATGGAGGTCAGGCGCCAACAGAAATTAAAAACCTGGAGAACATCTCGCTCACCTCCAATGGAGATTATGTCGTCTTTCGTTCAAATGGTTGGGTGGATGAGTCAATTGGCGATTATGCTGGTATTATGTATGACTTTGATCCAGTGACAGGGTTTTTGAGTAATCCACGTCGATTTGATCTGCCGTATCGTGAGTATGACCTTGAAGGTATGTTTTGTAACGCTGGCTTAGCAGACATCACTCTCACAAAATCAGTCGCCAGCGTAACATCAAACCTGGGAGCGAGTAGTGTCCTCATAGATGAAGGCGACCAAATAACATACAGCTTTGAACTCACGAACACAGGTGTCACTCACCTCGCAATTACAGCAAATGCAATCACTGACCCCCTCGTAGGAACAGTAAGTTGTCCTGTCACACCGGCTCTCGCACCAAATGCATCAATCACATGTACCGCAGATAACCCTTATCCAATCACAGCACAAAACGTCCTAGATG
>JAHDCW010000008.1 GCA_020629675.1 Minisyncoccota bacterium
GAAGTACTTTCACGTGGCTATGTAATTAAATATGGAAACCCGGAAGCAGACGAGGTAACATATGGCAACACATCAGTGTTTTGTGAATATCACGAATTCACTGATACGCTACATGTAAGATTTGGTAATATGGGACACGAAGACGGTAAAAACATCTCCTTAACCGAAAATCTCAGGTTGGTAAGCTCAGAACATGATGATGGTATTTTTGGACTGGAACTGCATAACATCAAAAAACAAAGGTTGGCACCCCCAAATAATGGTGAGCGTTGTGATGCGTATCTCAAAAGGATTGAAGGAGACACGTTTAGCGCGTTAAACATCCCTCCTATTATATGGGAAGCACTCCAAGGCATGGAGATTCTTTTTATTCCCTCTTTTAAGAAAGTCCTGCCGTAACCATCAACCACATCAATACACGGCAGCCATGCACCATGGCTGTCATTTTTTTAACAACACATAAAGACTTTGTAAAATCACTACTAAGTGCGGAACATCTTCTTACTGCACCTCTTTGATTCTCTATTGACAATTCGTACTAGCTTTTCTATATTAAGCTATCGCTCTTTGATAACTTTCTCCTGTGGCCTACACTTTAACTGATCACTTATCTTACATCAGAAAGGTGTACTCACAGGAGAAAAAAATGAAAGATGATTTAGATTACCTCAAGCAAGAAATCGATGATCGCGTTGCTTTTTTTAGGGATAACTGTACCAATAAAGTCTCATCAGATATGCCACTACACGAAAAAATTGAAGCCCTAGGATACAAATCACTAAACAATGCAGACCCGGAAAAATACAGCTTTCAAGATCCAATCGACAGCAGTGATGCTCAAAAACTTGACGATGCAGTTCGCTTTTTTGAATCTGTCCGAGATACGGCCATCCCTCTCGATATCTTAACTCAAGTTATCACAAAACTTGCCCTCGATGGTCCCTGGGCAGCATTGACACTATTTAGTACGCAAGTTGATAAACTAACGCAGGATCGGCATGGTGAGACACTCACTGATGCTGATAAAACTAGCATCACAGGATTATTTATCACTGACCTAGAAGGTAAACCTCTTTTCACGCATCCCTTAAGTGAAAATCCATACACAATTGCAGTACCTCACATCCTCAAAGCTATCTCAAAAAATAACTGATAATATAAACCCACACGCATCCGCGTGCTGGGTTTTTTTCTACCAAAACACATTCCTCTAAATAGAACTAACTCTTGATATATTTTAATTTCACACCAACAAGACAGATGCTACCACATTGACAATTCACCAAAAATCTGAAAAAGTGACTTGTATGTCCATTAAAAATAAAGGAAAGGAAAATGATTGTAAGAAATTATTCTGATTTTCACATACATATACACCTTATAAAAAAAGGGACTGGAATTGTTGTTCACACCTCATCTCTTCAAACTGGAGAAGAAGATGGCTATGTCTTTGAGAAAATCGCCCAACCTCCTGAGTTAGAACAAAATTATCGCTATGGCTTTTTTGTAAATGCGCGGAGATGTAACATCATAAACGATATCTTTACTAAGCCAACAAAAGGTATAAGCGCAAGTGATCGTACCGCACTCATAGAAATAGACGACTCATACTCATTGATCGTCTCAAAAGATTTACTAGTGATAAATCCTAATGTAAAGGTTGAAAATAAATGTGGTTTTGACTTTTACGCATTCCTTTTGGCTGATAATTCTGAGAAACCCCACCGACAAGAGAGAGTGGATAGTGGCACAACAAGCAATCACTTATATCTACACACTAAAGATAACACTGCGACTCACATCTCACCTCAAAAAAAGTTTTCAGATCTCCATCACCCCCATTCTACAAAGCTCACCATACACAGCAGAGATTTTGAACCAGTTCCAGATATAGATGAGACGTGTCTTAGGTGCATAAAAAAAGTTGATACAAATATTACCTTTTACGCGTTCCAAGTATAATAAAAGCCTTCTCGCCGCAGCGGGAAGGCTTTTTATCATTCATCCTCAAGCATCATCGTCAACATTTTTTTCTTGGCACGGCGCACGAGCGTTCCCACGGTATTTACCGGCTTATCAAGCACTTCACTAATTTCTTGATATGACAAATCATCGATATAACGCAAGTAGATCACTTCAGCATACTGATCAGGGAGAGCGCGAATTGCCTCGCGCACCTGAAGTCGCAATTCCTCCTGCAGCCAATTTTCAAGTGCTGATTTTTCAAAATCCTCAAATAGAGCTGAATCTTGTTGCTCATGATCCAAAAAAATCTCCCCTTTCTTTTGGGATCGCTCCAGGTGCGTGAGCGCCGTATTTCGTACTATACGGTACATCCATGGACTGAACGATCGTTCACTATCAAAAGTGTGCAGCGATTTGTGAGCTCGTATAAAAGACTCTTGCACTATGTCATTTATCTCATCCTCTGCAGTTGTAAATTTCCGCACGTAGCGCGAGAGTTTTTCATGATAGCGCGCTACAAGGCTTTGATACGCCTCAGTATCACCACGACGTATAGCAAGCACAAGTTCCTCATCAGGAATATCTATTACCGCCTCACCTTCTTTTATTTCTTTGGTTTCCATGCTTAAATAGTAGCACAAAATATCTTTTCATAAATGTATGAACATCCTCGCCATCGAAACATCCTGCGATGAAACCTCTGCTGCAGTTGTCGCACATGAAGACAGTACGATCATCGTTAAAAGTAACACTGTCATCTCTCAGATCGATCTCCATAAAAAATTTGGCGGTGTCGTACCTAACCTCGCAGGTGGTGCGCATGGTGAGTGCATCCATGATGTAGTGGAGCGCGCCATAAGCGATGCGAAAATAGATATAGCACATATCGATGCTCTTGCGGTGACGCATGGCCCTGGTCTCATGCCAGCGCTCACCATAGGGGTGAGCACCGCCAAAGCACTTGCTTATAGCTGGGCTAAACCGCTTTATGGCATCCATCATATCGAAGGTCATACTTATAGCAACTGGATCGACTCCACGTCTAAATCCGCACCTCAATTTCCTGCGATCACACTTATCGTCAGCGGCGGCCACACTCAGATCGTCCTCATGAAAAATCATTTTGACTATACCATCCTCGGTCAAACCAAAGACGATGCTGTCGGTGAAGCTTTTGATAAAGCCGCACGCATCCTAGGATTGCCCTATCCAGGTGGACCGGAAATTCAAAATTGCGCCCAAAAAGTAGATGTTACGCCAGACAAGCAAAAGCTTACTTTCACTCCTCCGATGCTCGACAGCGGCGATTTTGATTTTTCCTTCTCTGGACTCAAAACCGCTGTTTTATACCACGTCCAAAACCACACCGATAACCGCACCAAAGATGCACATGAACAGTTAACCGCTCCAGAAAAAGCAGAGATCGCCTATGCTTTCCAAGATGCAGCTGTCCGTGTTCTCACAAAAAAAACACTCCGCGCCGCCAAAGAATACGGCGCACGCTCAATACTGCTCGCAGGTGGCGTAAGTGCCAACACCCATCTCAGAGCAACTCTCACAGAGACAATCTCAGATCAAATACCAAACATCTCCCTACATATACCTAAAATGCGCTATTGCCTCGACAATGCAGCCATGATTGGCGCAGCTGCTCTGATGCGCGCAGCGCACGCACCAGAAACACTGTCAGATGAAACGCTCAAACTCGGCGCAACACCACGCATACCTCTTTAAAACCTAACCTTTACGCACATTATAGCCGCTGTCAGAAAGCACGGTAAGGACTACACCAGCACTCCACGCAAATGGAATCGCACTGCGCCAGAGCCGTTTTTTATAGAGCTTTGTTGTCACAACATCATACGTCTCCCCTACAGCACCATCGCGCGCAACCGCTACTTGCATAGCATCAAGCATCATCGTAGCTTGAGACTTCTCACTACACAATATAAAAGCATGTGCTACCAGGGCATTAACCCATAACCAGCTAGCACGGGTATGATAATCACCTATCCCAAAAAGTCGGGCAATTAGGTTGATCTTATACCAAGTATAACCCTGTGGAACCGCGCTCACGAAACCCTTGTCTGATACTTCTTTTTGCAGGAATTCCAGAATAGTACTGCCCTGCACTTCATCAGCCACGCCCCATACCACGGCCATAGTATTACCAGCCACATCAAATGGTTTTGACGGTCCAGCCGCTTGATCCTTAAAGTGCGTTCCACACCAAAAATGATCTTTTATGGACTGTTTTAGTCGACGTGCTTTATGTGCATAGACATCCATATCACTATCATGACCGATGCGTTTAGCGATCTGCGCCAGAGAAATGAGCGCCTTGTACGCTAAAACATTTGTCGAGAGTACCGCCCCCGACTTAAAAACTGTATCCATCCAATTAGCAAGACCTGACTCCCTGATGAGTCCCTCCTCCTGAAATCCGAGATAATATGTCATGAGCCGCCGCACATCGATATACAACCTCTCCGCTAGCACATCATCATCAGTACGCGTGACATACTCTGCAAGCGCATACACAAACAAAAACCCTGAATCCATCGTCCGCCCATATGGAACCGGTCCCGTATAGAGAGGCTTGGGGATCGCACGTTTTTTCTTAAGGCCAAAAAGATATTTTATAATCGTATACTCACGCATAACTTTGCGCGGCACTCGCCCATACGCATCGATATATGACGCAAAATAAAGTAGCGTAGAACGCGCCTGACTCACATCACCAGCTACGACCATACCCGGCACAGACCACATAGCATCACGCAACCAAAAGTCACTAAAATGATCTTCGCTTGCTACAACTGCCTGATCTCGGTAACATGATCGCAAACTCGTTCGCGCCAGGTCTGCCAATTTCTCATATGCCATATAACATGTAGTAAATCCTACAACTTAGTCAGCACAGCAGCACGCCTTTTTTTGTGCGCCGAGATTACAACAAAAGAAACAATCACACCCACCAAAACAATCCCGCCTGCATACTCGATGTAGCGTGCTAACATTACATAAAAAGATCCGAAGAAGTAACCCATAGCGGTCAAAAAGCCGCTCCAAATAATACCACCCAAAAAGGAAAACAAGAGAAAAGTACGCAGCGGCATGCGAGAGACACCAGCAAAAACAAACGCCACCAAACAAAGACCCGTTGTCGATTTAGCTAAAAATATAGCCTTAGAGCCATGCTTTTTAAAAAATCCCTCAATCATCCCCTGTCTCTCTAATCCAAGTCCAATTTTGTCACCGTATCGCACGAGAAGCGGTCGGCCACCAAAATAGCCGATACTATAAAAAAGTAGATCCCCAACGATATCGCCCACAAGAGAAACCATAAAAACTGCTGACAGTGAAAAATACCCCAGCGACGCCAAAAAAGCCGAACCAATTGTTGCAATCGGTCCTTCGACGATCATCAATGCAAACATGATCAGATAGCCATGCTCAAGCACAATTTGTAAGAGATTTTCATTCATCTATTTAAATTATACCGACAATAAGAGCTTTCACAAAATCACTTGCTCATTTGAAACTTATTTGCTAGAATAACCAAATCATGACATGGCGACTATCGTTCAACGGTTAGGACACTGGTTTGTGGTACCAGGAATGAGGGTTCGATTCCCTCTAGTCGCCCACTTTTGAAAACCTCCCTATAGGGCGGTTTTTGTGTTGGAAAAATAAATGACTGATAAAAAAATTAAAATAATTACAAAAATAACAAACGCCCCGACTT
Source organism: Minisyncoccota bacterium (assembly GCA_020629675.1). Taxonomy (GTDB): domain Bacteria; phylum Patescibacteriota; class Minisyncoccia; order Moranbacterales; genus JAHDCW01. Next base: position 5,714 of record JAHDCW010000008.1, read on the forward strand.
CATAACTGAAGAACGGGACGTATTTTTTCCTAATTCCTTAAAAGAGAATTAAATAACCTCTAACTTAATACAATTTGCAAACAATTCAGACACCTTCTTATTACAGTCGTTAGCTAGGCTCTGCGCTCTATCTACTCCAATCAAGCCAACTCCAACAAGAACACAGAGGCACAGAACTGCATCAAGCGCTTCCGGTAAGCCAGAGAATCCTATTCCAAAAGATTGAAAATCATCTTCTGGCATTGCTTCGACCCAGAAGCCGCCGCCCCACTGTTTTTTTTCTGGGTTGCGCTCTGCTAAGAAGCTATTTGACTTTCCAAGTTTTCGAGCGCGCATCGGCTTTTCCAGTGAAAATGCTCGGTAGTCTACTGCCATATCATCATCAATACTCTTGATAGCACCAGAAACAAGTGCTTCAGTCTCACATATTGTTGGCTCGTAGAGTGTTATATAACCTCCTATATTATCTCGTCCTTCGAATTCATCCGGGAAGGTCTCGTAAAGACATTCTAAGATGCATTCAGCTACTGAGAAAAACTCACCAAATTCCACATCATTCACTGAAATATGATCCATGCCTATATTCACTATGCTACCCTCTTATAGATTGTTATGAAGAACTACATTATGCGAAAGCATAACGTAAAATAATAAACTAAATTATAAATTATGTCAATATTTATTGTTAACTGTCTAGCAATAAAGAATCAGAATAATTTAATGTACTAGTCTATATGAGTGATATTTCATAGTAAATAGTCAAAAGAGGATTACTTAAATGTGAAGGTGATATAGAGATGTTTCTCTTCACCCCTCCTCTAAGTGGAAATTCAACTTACCACACACCAGCTGCACATATAACCAAGTACTATGAAATTTCCTTAACAGGTGATAAACTTGACAATTTTAAAATCGGAGGCACTTAATAAATTATGCACACCGACAGATTTCTTCCGCCTCACGAATAACCCGTTTAAGTTTATCACCGCGCACACCAGCTCTGATGAGAACATTACGCTTGGACTCCGCTTCGCGGCACAGTACAAGATCATGACTGACAATATATGCTTTTTGCTTTTTTGTCAGTGAGGTAAGTGCCGTAATTGGATGCAAACCTGTTTCTTCGATCATCTCAGCGAGGCTATGACCTGCCGGTTGTCGCCACGCCATCAGGCCAACACTAGCACAGCGCGCATAACGACGCGCTTCTGAAGTAAACTGAGTATTTGTGACGATCCATACTTTGTGAATGTGATCCTTGGTAGACTCTCTCTGCTCCCATCGTGCACGGATATCATCATAGCGAGCCTTCATGTAGAGCACTGTCTGAATATCACTCTTGTAGCGCGTGCGGTTGTGAAATTTACACTCAAATACAAAGTGTTTTTTATCTTTCGTGCCGAGCACATCAACCTCATGACTCACACACATCCCACGGACAATTTTGTTTGTCACGACGTCATACCCCTTTGCCTCGAGAAGACGTGAAAAAAACTGCTCAAACGGATAGCCACTGGGACCTAGTTCACTCAGAGCGCGCTTGAGATTATACCGTGCTGCCATCGGTCGGTCACACTTTACAAGCTTTTTATACGTCTTTTTATGGATGTCATTTGTGGTCACTTTGCCACGACCTTTAGAAACATCAGCTACGATATCATCAATTGTTTGTGCATCTACACCAGCACGCCGCAAAGAACGTCGTAGCTTAAACGGTGAAAACTTTTGTTCCTCTCCATCAGATTTGATTACACTCTGTGGCATACGAGACTACCCTTCTTTAATACATCCGTGAATATAATCACGTGCCTCCTCGGCTGTATCCACCAACTGAAACAAGTCCAGATCACCCTCCGAAATCGTATGATTTTTCTCGAGTAAGGTATTCTTAATCCAGTCTACAAGCGGTCCCCAGAAATCTTTACCGACGAGAATGATAGGAATCGGTGATGCCTTGCCTGTCTGTACAAGTGTAAGCATCTCAAACAATTCATCTAACGTTCCGTAACCACCTGGAAGTGCAATATAAAACTGAGAAGCATAGGAGAGGATTACTTTACGTGAAAAAAAGTAATCAAATGATTCACCTTCTGTCACATACGGATTACGCCTCTCTGTCATGCGATCATTACCAGGCAGATTTATATTAATACCCACGCTACGCCCACCTGCCTCTTGTGCGCCTTTGTTGGCAGCTTCCATGATTCCAGGACCGCCTCCCGTGAAAACCGTAAATCCATCTTGGACGAGATACGATGCCAACTCTTCTGTTTCTTTGTAAATCTGTGGATCCATATTGTTACGGGCACTACCAAAGATCGTTACAGCCTTGTCATAATTTTTAAGAAAATCATGTCCTTTTACGAATTCAGACTGAATCCGCAAAATCCGCCACGCAAGCTCACCGCGATCATCTGACTGATCATGACGTGAATGCAAAAATTCCTGCTCACGACTCGTAGGCACTGTTACCTCCTTACCGCTCTTTAAGCTCAATACGATGTTTTTTTCTTCTTTGCTCATAATTCTATTTTACTTATTATTTTGCACGCACCGCTCTCACAATCGCTGACGCATCGATTTCTTCATATGCCAAGAGCTCACGCGCCGTACCGCTACGCACTGGCTTGCAGACGCAGAGATGAGTAAACTCTACCGCGTATTCAGGAATTGCCGCACGCACAGCATCACCAAGCGCACCTTCTGCAAAGTGATCTTCTACCACGATAATACGGTGTGTTTCCGCTGCAGCCTTTTTGATCGTCTTTGTATCAATTGGCTTTACAGAATAAGCATCGATTACGCGCACTGCCACACCCTCATCCTTGAGAATATCATAAGCCTCCAACGCCTCATGAACAGTCGTACCCATTGCAATAATTGTCGCTGTATCATCGACGCTCGCGCATAACACCTTACTTCCTCCTACTGGGAATTCATCCGCCTCTGGATAGAGCAATGGCACATCCTGACGTAGCGTCCGAATATAAGTCGTACCCGTGAGCTGTGCTGCCGCTACAGTCATCGTCGCAGCTGCATGCATATCCGCCGGGCATAAGACAGTACTTCCTAGAAGTGAACGGAAAAAAGCGATATCCGTGAGACCCATCTGTGACCCACCATCTTCTCCTATTGCCACACCAGCATGAGAACCAACGCATACCATATTGCGCTCATCAAGTGTCGCCATCCGAATCTGATCATGCGCCCGTGAGAAAAAAGCTGCAAAAGTAGAGATGTACGGCACATAACCTTTAGCGGCAAATCCATGCGCTACCCCTGCCATGTTCTGCTCCGCGATATACATCTCAAAAAACCGCTCCGGAAAATGTTCTTTTGCTGCCGCTGAGCGCGTAGAGTTACTCACCTCCGCATCCAATACAACCACTTTTTCATCGCGGCGCATCAATTCTTCGAGACCCAAACCATATCCATTTCGCACAGGGTGACGCTCACCGAGAGCGCGCTCTTCTATCTCTGAGACATCTTCTTCCACCTCGTCCTCACCCTCTTTTTTCGCATCCTCCTCTGAGATAAGCACAGAACGCTGCGTCAAGTGACCACGCACCGCGTAATCAATTTCACCTAATTCTTTAAGTGCTTTCTTGAGCTGCTTTTCATTAAGTACTTTGCCATGCCAACCTTCCTGATCCTCAAGCAATGAAACACCCTTACCCTTAAAGGTCTTGGCGATAATCATGGTCGGTACCTCTGTCTCTGCCATCACCGCACTGTACGCTTCTGTTATCTCGTTTATATTATGACCATCGACGACATGTACACGCCATCCGCAGGCATTTGCTTTTTGTGTGTAATGCTCTATTTCATGACCAGTCATCGTCTCACCACGTTGCCCCAGTCGATTCACATCCACGATCGCTGTGAGTGAGCTTGTTTTGTAATGCGCTGCAAGCTGCATCGCTTCCCACACCTGACCCTCAGCCATCTCACTGTCACCGAGTAATACCCATGTATGACTTGGGCTATAGTCACACCGCTCTGCCGCAAGAGCTGCACCAAGACCAATTGATAAACCCTGTCCAAGTGAACCTGTCGCTGCAAATGTATACGGAAAATGCTGTGTTGGATGACCTTCGAGGCGCGACCAAAAATCACGATATGTAAATAGTTCCTCTTCGTTAATCAGTCCTGCAGCAGCCCAGAGGCTGTAATAAAGTGGCGATGCATGCCCTTTAGAAAAAATAATTTGATCATTCCCTGAATCATCAGGTTGATCAGCGTTGTACGAAAAAAAGCCGCCAAAAAAAAGCGTACTCATAAGCTCCACGGAGCTCAAGGAAGAAGTAGGATGCCCGGAGCCAGCATTGGTCGTCATGCGCAAAATCCAACCACGCATCATCTGATTGATTTCCCCTAAGTGTTCTGTATTCATTTTTGTTTGTTTTTGTTTCATAGAAAAATACTTTTCATGCCATTTATTATAACATGAAAAACACAGAAAAAGTGAGTATAAAACTCACTTTATCACAGCATCTTTTTCTATTTTTTAAGCGTCTGATAGACGACTTCTTGTAGTGCCTCAGGCACACGTACATCAAATGGATCAGGGATAATATGCTCGCGATTGATCTCTTCCACGCTAGCCGCCAGCGCTTCCGCAGCACGAATAAACACCTCTTCACGGAACTGCGCCCGCGCCCTCAGCGCACCCTTAAAGATACCTGGAAACGCGAGGACATTATTTATCTGGTTAGGATAATCACTGCGTCCTGTCGCTACTACAAGCGCGCCCGCCTCATAGGCTTTCTCTGGCAGAATCTCTGGCTCAGGATTGGCCATCGCAAAGATAATCGGATCTGGCTGCATCGTCGCAATCAGAGCGCGTGATAATAGCCCGGGCTGACTCACGCCAATAAAAATATTACGTTCCTTAACAGCATCCTCTAATGTTCCGGAAATATTATCCTTATTTGTAAATGAAAGCAGCGCTTTTTTCGAGGGGTTTAAATCCTCGCGCTCAGCGGAAATAATACCCTTACTATCACACATGACGATATCTGTAATGTCATACGCCACCAAAATCTTAGCAATAGCAACACCAGCTGCACCTGAACCGACAATCACAACACGTGCGTCTTCTCGATCCGTCTCGCGCAAAGTGAGGGCGTTGATGAGGCCTGCCAACGTGACGACAGCAGTACCATGCTGATCATCATGCATCACTGGTATATCAAGTTTTTCACGCAATTTTTCCTCGATCTCAAAACAACGCGGCGCCGCAATATCCTCTAGATTAATACCGCCATATGCAGGTGCAATCCGCGCAACCGTCTCCACAATTTCTTGGGTGTCCTGTGTATCGAGACACAGAGGCACCGCATCAACACCAGCAAATTTCTTAAAGAGTGCACACTTCCCCTCCATCACAGGCAGCGCTGCGTGTGGACCGATGTCGCCGAGTCCGAGCACAGCACTCCCATCCGTCACAACAGCGACCGTGCGACCTTTCATCGTCACGTCCCAGACGCGCTCCGGGTCCTCGGCGATATCAATACAGGGACCAGCAACACCAGGTGAATACGCAAGCGACAGATCTTCGCGCGTATCGAGAGGTACGAGACCATTTACCTCTATTTTTCCTCCATGTTTCTCATGGAGCTCTATCGCTTTTTTGTAATCACCCATATGTTGTTATTGTCCAAAGTTAGTTATCTGCGCTTCGAGATCAGTAATCCCATCATATACACCCGTATCCAAGATGCGACTCTCAATGATTTTATCATACCCAGTTAACACCGCGAGACCAACAAGTATAAACAAAATACCAAGAACCTTCTTAAACCAGCCATTCGGATCAGCTAGACCATTGATACGTGAGACGAATTTTTGCCCATAGAATGCGATCAAAAATAATACCAATGCCAAACCAAGTACATATGCTAGGAGATAGACAGTTCCTTCGATCAAACTTGCCGGTAGAATTGTAGCTATAATCGCAATATATGTCGGAGAACACGAACTAAATACCGGACCAAGCGCTGCTCCAACCAAGATGTCACCAATAACTCCTTCTCTTTTTTTTCCGGATGCGACGAGCTTTTGACTTTTCCCAAGTCCAAGTTTTGCAGAAACCCATTCCCACACACCCGGAAAAATCATCACAAACCCAAAGCCGATCAAAATCCCACCTGAGAGTGCCTTCCAGAACAAAGGATCAACACTGATAAAGACAGTTGAGACCTTAAGCAGAAACGTGAAGAGTATAACACTCACACTCAGTGATGCGATGATCACCAGCGGCTTGCGCAATGATCGCTCACCACCCACACTGCCACCAATGATAATCGGTAAGACTGGCAGGATACATGGCGCAAGCACGGTCAGCACTCCTGCGATAAACGCGACTAATAGAAATGTCATAGTAGTGCTTTATTGTGTTAGTATTGCCTAGTTAATCTTGGCGATGATTGAATCAAGCGTTGCTCCACCTGACCATTTGGTGATCTCATTTCCTTCACCGTCAACCTGCACCAATGTATGCTGCTTATTCACACCATACTTCTGTTTTAGCTCAGTCGCTTTATCAAAATCCACTTTAAGAATTGCTACTCCCTCTGGGATATTTGCTTCGTTTTCGATAATATCAGCTTCAAGCGCACGACAACTTGGACACCATGACGCATAGAAATCAAGCACAGCTCCATCATACTCAGCTACCTTATCTGCGCTATAATCTGCAAACACACCCGCCTTTGCAACAGCCACACCATCGTCTTTCATCATCTTTTCACCCGCTTCTTTCATTGCTTCACCAACAGCATTTTTCCCTTCTGCGATTGCACCGTCGACGACCTCATCCGTCATCTCCTTACTCTTCTCGACAAGCTCCCCTGTTTTTTCCTCCATTACTTCTTTACTCTTATCCATCATTGCCTCTCCCTGCTCCTTGAGAGCTTCTGCACCACGCTCAGCCACAGCTGTCGTTGCACTTTCCGCTACAGAGCCACTACCACTTTGTGATACAAAGTAATATCCTCCTGCAGCGATCGCTACGATCAGCAATACAATCGCTGTCGTACCACCTTTTTCTGTTTGGTTATACATAATTTTTATTGAGATAATTTAGCGAACATTAGCGGCAATAATGCGCCCAGACCCGCCCCACTGCCCGTGCGATGATCATCCCCGCAAAAGCATACGCCAAATAAGGGTCAATCAACTCACCGCTGAGACTACGATCCACGATACCTACAACCAAAATCACACCACCAACTGTGAACGCCATCTTGGTTGCAAATAACTTATGAGCTTGCTCACGCTCATCCTGTGGTCGATCAAACCACAAGAGAAATGACACTACCGCAAAGATGAGCACCAGCGCAGTATGAATCACCATATCCATACGTTGTGGCATTATCGGAAAATAACATGCACACAAGATAGATATCATGAGAAGCGTAATAACGATATCACGCGCTACGATCTTATACATAATTAGTTCTTTTTTAGATAAAAAACTTCTTCGAGCGAACGTTTAAAATGAGCAGCAATTTTAAGTGCGAGAAGAACAGAAGGAGTATAATTTCCTTTTTCTATCGCGATGATGGTCTGACGCGTAACGCCAACTGCATCTGCAAGGTCTTGCTGTGTCACACCATGCGCCTTGCGGCATGTCATAACACAGTTTGCTACTATTTTATCTGGCTTGCTCATAGGGACAATATAACATGAAACAAAAAGTATAGTCAACTTTACATTTTGGAAAATTGGTGAAAGTTATACACACCCCTTAAAAGTCACTATTTTGACTGCGTGTCCGCAATTTTCTCAAAAGCTCGGAGCACCTCTAGTGGTACTGCAAAAATGACAGTGTTTGACTGATCAGAGCTTAGATCATTGAGTGTCTGCAACGAACGCAGATGGAGTGCACCTGTTTGCTGTGAGAGAGTCTCAGCAGCTTTAGCCATATTTTCCGCCGCCATGACTTCACCCTCCGCCTTGATGATCACCGCACGTTTTTCACGCTCTGCTTCCGCTTGCTTGGCGATGGTGCGCTTCATGTCCTCAGGAAGGATTGCGTCCTTTAACTCAACACTCTGCACATCAATACCCCACGCATCCGTCGCCTCATCGATAATATGACGAATTTTCTCAGCAATTGCACTCCGACCTGCTAGCAGCTCATCAAGTGTTACCTCACCGACAATATTTCGCATCGTCGTCTGGGCTAACTGCGAAATTGCGTAGTAAAAATTCTCCACCTCAAGAATAGCTTTCTCAGCACTCGCCACTCGGTAATATATAACAGCATTCACACGGACCGAGATATTGTCACGCGTAATCGCTTCCTGATCTGGCACATCTACCGCGCGCACACGCATATCCACTTTCTGATAAGACTGGACAACAGGCAGGACGATGCGCCATCCCGGGTTCATGATGCTCGAAAATCTACCAAGCGTAAATCGTAGACCTTTTTCATACTGATTAATCTGCCGGATAGAGCTCAACAAAATGACGATCACGACGACAAGTAAAAACACAAATGAAGACATAATAGGATAAGTAAAGGTGTTATGTTTTTATTCTACACGATCCTATTTCTTTCGTCTAAGCACACTTGATTGACATTTAGGCTAATTCTACGTAGCATGACACTACAAACATATTATTATGACATCCCAGTTTTCCCTAAAAAAAGACTTTCCTATTTTCGTTACACGACCCGACCTCGTGTATCTTGATAATGCTGCGACATCACTGACGCCTAGTTGCGTACTCAAAGCGATGGATGATTATTATAGCTCTTGTCGTGGCACTGTCACGCGCGGCGTCTACCAAATTAGTGAGGAAGCCACTAGTCAATACGAAAGTGTGAGAGAGCGCACCGCAGTATTTCTCAACACGAAACCAGAACAAATCATCTTCATGCCTGGTACCACTCACGGCCTCAACATGATCGCTTCTGGTTTGCGAGACGATATCAAGCCACATCACACCATCATCACAACGGCGCTCAACCACCACGCACATTTTGTTCCGTGGCAGCGCCTTGTCGACCCTGACCATTTTTTTGTATGCCCCCTCACGGACACATTAGGTATCGATGAAGATTTTCTCCTTACACATATCGATGAAAACACATTTCTCGTCGCCCTCCCCCTCATATCCAATGTCACCGGTGGACGCATCGATGCACCTTCTCTGACACGCAAAATCAAGGACATAAATCCACGCACGTTAATTGTTCTCGATGCCGCACAAGCGATGCTAAACGAGTCTGTAACCCCAGAAGATTACAGCTGTGACTTTCTGTGTTTCTCTGGTCATAAAATGTACGGACCCACTGGCATCGGTGTACTTTGGGGCAAGACAGAAGCACTGTCACTTCTGGAGCCTTTTGTTGTCGGTGGAGATATGATCACTGAGGTTACGACAACGCATACAACATATCGCGCCCTCCCTCACCGTCTTGAACCTGGCACACCTAATATTTCTGGCGTCATCGGCCTAGGAGCTGCAATCGACTACATTGGGAACCTGGACCTTTCTCAACTTCATAATCACAAACATGGGTTGATTGCATATTGCTTCGATGAGCTACAAAATGCTTTTGGAGATGACATCACAATTTTTTCTGACCCGGGCAATATCACAAGCATTCTCAGCTTTGCACTCAAAGGCATCCACCCCCATGACCTTGCAGGCTACCTTGACACACATAACATCTGTGTGCGCGCTGGTAATCATTGTGCACAACCACTCCACTATGAGTTTCTCGGCATTCCAGCGACGACACGCATCAGTGTTGGCGCCTATACCACGCGTGCAGATATCGACTTTTTCATAAACAAGACAAAAGAGGCGCGCATGCTATATCAAAAACCAACCGTATGAATGTAGCACAGCAAAATATCCTTGATCATTACCACTACCCAGAATATCAAGGCTCACTAGAAAAACCTTCCCATACTGCTACATGCAAGAACACAACCTGTGGTGACGTGCTTACTCTGACACTTGAAATAAAAAGCGGCATTATCCAAAAAGCAGCTTTTAGCGGAGAAGGTTGCGCCATCTCTCAAGCAGCTGCTGATTTGTTTATAGAAATGATCATTGGCAAGCACATGGATTCATTGAAAGAATATACCAAAGATGATATCGTAAAATTGATTGGACTTGAGCTAAGTCCTAATCGCCTAAAGTGCGCCCTCCTGTGTCTGGAGACAGCGCAAAGAGCTACGAAAAGCGAAATATAATTTTTTAGACAAGAATATGAGCGACGAAACACTCTCACCAGAAAACCCTTCAGGACCAGCCCAGGTTGGCGATATCGAAATCACAATTGACCGCGATGTGTGCATTGGTGCGAGCGCATGCATCCCACCGGCAGAAAAAACCTTTACACTCGACGATGAAGGCAAGGCTGTCATTCTCGCGACAGCATCAGAGGATGATGAGGCTGATATTATCGACGCAGCACGCTCATGTCCAGTGATGGCGATCAAAGTCAAAAAGAACGGCGAGGATCTTGTATAGAGATTTCATCCTTTGCATATTATGACACCTCCGACGTACAAAAAAGATGAGTCTCTCATGCTGGCACTCACAGCTGTCATTGATCCTGAGTTATTTATACCCATCACAGATATGGGTCTCATCTATGGTGCGCACCTTGAGCAAAAAGAAAGTAAAAATACCGCACTCATTACGATGACACTGACGACTATTGGCTGTCCACTCTTTGATGTCATCAAGAAGGACATCGAAGAAGTACTTTATGGCATCGACGGTGTCGAAGACGTGCATATCGAACTCACTTTTGACCCACCATGGCATACCGGCATGATGAGCGAAGAGACTCGTCTTGATCTCGGTGTCTTTTAATTATTAGAATTCATATGCCTTTACCGCCAAATACACACGAAGAACGTTTTCTCGAAGATGTGATCAAAGCTTTCCCTGTCGCCCCCAGCAATCAAAGCAAAAAACTCCTCGAAAAAGCATACAACACCGCCCTCAAAGCACATGAGGGTCAGACACGTGCAAGCGGTGTACCGTACATCCAACATTGCCTAGCTACCGCACAAATCCTTGCCGGCATCGGCCTCGATGCACGCACTGTCGCAGCTGGACTGCTTCATGACGTACCTGAAGACACTGATGTGACACTTGAGGACCTGGAAAAAGAATTTGGCACTGACATCGCCAATATGATCGAGGGCATCACCAAACTCGGCACCATGAAACTGCAACTCAACGCAGAGGAATACCGCCTCGAAAACTGGCGTCGCATGTTCCTCGCGATGGGTGAAGACATCAGAACTGTCATTATCAAACTCGCTGATCGCCTCCACAATATGCGCACGCTCGGGCACCTTCGCCCTGAGAAACAACAACGCATTGCTCACGAAACGATGGAGATCTTTGTTCCGATTGCAAACCGTCTTGGCATCGGTGAGATTCGCGCTGCGCTCGCAGAAAACGCTTTTCGCTACCTCGACCCCGGGAACTACCGCGAAACCAAAGAAATTCGCGCCGAAACCCTCTCTCGCAGCAGCGCCTACATCGATCGTGCGATCGATGAGCTCAGCGCCCTGCTAAAGGACAAGGGTGTACGTGTGGTAGATATGCACGGTCGCGCCAAAGCGCTCTACAGTCTTTATCTCAAAATCAAAAAATATGAGGGTGATATTGACCGCGTGTATGACATTATCGCTCTGCGCATCATCGTCCCAGATGTCTCCACCTGCTACAAGACACTGGGCATTCTCCACAGTACCTACAAACCGATGGTCGGACGCATTAAGGATTACATCTCCCTCCCTAAGCCAAACGGCTATCAATCACTCCATACGACGATTTTCGGTCCAGAAAAACGCATCCTAGAAATTCAAGTACGTACCAAGCAAATGCATGACGAAGCTGAGCTCGGTATCGCCGCACATTGGCTTTACGAAGAAAAGAAAAATCAATCATGGCGTAATTACTTAGACCCACGTAAAAAAAAGACAGAGGTCAACCATGAGGTGATGTGGGCACGACAACTGCAAGAATGGCAAAGAGACCTGGGCAATAACCCAGATGAATTTATTGACGGCATAAAAATGGACTTTCTTAAAAACCATATATTTGCCTATACCCCCAAAGGTGATGTAATTGAGTTACCTGAAGGCGCTACAATTGTAGATTTTGCCTATGCGATCCACACTGACATCGGCAACACTGCCACCGGTGCACGTACAAGCGGAAAAATGGTCTCTCTCGACACAACCGTACAAAACGGACAAGTCATCGAGATCATCACAGATAAAAACCGTAAAAAACCCAATGCTGATTGGCTACAGTTTGTAAAAACATCTCATGCCAAATCTGCTATTCGACGGCAGAATAAGATTGAAAATCAAGATTGATAAGACAAATCAAGTAAGTTTAACTTATTAATTACCAGAAGTAAAATATAGCGTTTTCAAAACCGTGCCTTTCGTAACAACCTTTTAACTATCATTTACAACTAAATTTTGTCCCGTCGTGCTGGAAGATAAGTCTGTTGCTAGATAAAAAATAGCATTAGCAACATCTTTAGATGTAGCCAATTTCTGCAATCTTTTGCTTTTAAGAACTACATCAAGCTCATCTTGAGGAGCTGCATTCCAGTAACCAGCTTGCACCGCACCGGGCGAGACGCTATTTGCTCGACCATAAGGAGCAAGAAAATCAGCATAACCTTGAGTAATGTTTATTACACCCGCCTTTGCTGCTCCATATGCCAGCTCCTCATAACTACCTGACATTCCCAACCTTGAAGCAACATTCACAATGACTCCGGACTGCTGATCTTCAAATAATGGTAGTACATATTTAGAGACATTCATAACGGAAATTAAGTTTTGAAAGATTGTTCTTGACCATACATTTTCGGAGCCATCCCATTCATCGCCATCAAAATAGCCCCCTGCATTATTAACCAATATATCAATGCGACCCAACTCTTGAACCGCAAATTCAACAGCTTTCTTTGTTAAAGCCTCTCGACTTAGATCCGCCTGAAACGCAATAACTTTAACACCTTGCCTACTAGCTGTAGACACTACGTTAGCCGCGCCATCCTTGTTGGTATTATAAGTAAAAGCAACATTATAACCATGCTCAGCAAACATCTTAACTGTATCTGCGCCAATGCCACTAGAACCGCCTGTAATAAAAACATTTTTCATATATTCTTTTTAACGTTTCTCAAACGAAAATCCATTCTCAGAGCTATCATCTGTGACGACATACCCCAACGCTGCAATCTCATCCCTCAAACGGTCTGAGGTTTCGAAATCTTTGTTATCTCGCGCCGATTTACGCTCATGTGCGAGATCGATCACGTTCTGCGGCACATTTTCTTGTGCACCACTATTAAAAGTGAGACCTAAGATATCACCGACGATAGATGTAAATAAAGATCGTACTTCAGAAATATTTAGAACTCCCTCACCATCCAAGGACTTATTTACTTCTGTCACAAAAGCAAAAATATGCGTGATCACCTCAGGAGTATTGAGATCATCATCCATCGCAGACATAATATGTGATCGTGCAGCATGAGTATCAATCTCTACCAGACCCTCTCCTGACGCCACCTCAATCCGCTTCAAAAATCGCTCAAGCGTGAGTCGGTTCTGTCGCGCTTGGTGCATCGCATCCCACGTAAAATTCATCTGAGAGCGGTAGTGAGACATCAAGTAGAGCATACGTAAATCCATCGCATCATATCCTTTTTCTTTGATATCTGCGAGTGTGTAGCCGGTACCTTTAGATTTTGACATCTTAGCACCATCGACGAGGAGGTGTCTGGTATGCATCCAATAATTGACAAATTTCTGTGCTGAGCATGACTCCGACTGCGCGATTTCTGCTTCATGGTGTGGGAAAATATTATCTTCTCCACCAGTATGAATGTCAAATGTCGCGCCGAGATAAGCGAGACTCATCGCACTACACTCGATATGCCACCCAGGATAACCGGTGGACCATGGTGATTCCCACCGCATCAGGTGCTCTGGACCAGCCTTATGCCATAGCGCAAAATCCCACTGTGATCGTTTCTCAGGATGAGGATCCTCAAGACGTGCGCCCACTTCAAGTTGGTCAAGTGTATTACCAGAAAGTGCGCCATAGCCGTCTACGCGCGCGACATCCATAAAGACAAATCCATTTGATTCATACGCAAATCCACGTGCAATCAACCGCTCTATCATTTCGATCATGTGCGACACATGCTCCGTTGCACGCGGTCGAAATTGCGGCACGAGAATATTAAGCTCATTCTCATCCTCGATCGCTGCGTTTTCATAAAACCGAGCTATTTCATAGGGATCTTTTTTTTCTTGGCGGGCTTTCTTGAGCATTTTATCCTCACCTGAGTCCCCTTGAGCAACATCATCATCTGTGAGATGTCCCACATCCGTGATATTTTTAATCATCCTAACTTCATAACCTGACACCTCTAAATGTCGCCTCAATGTATCCGCAAAGATGTATGCACGGAGATTACCAATATGCAGATAATCATAAACCGTCGGACCACAGGTATAGAGACCCACTTTGCCTTGCTCAATTGGTTTGAATTCTTCTTTTTGCTTGGTTAGCGTATTATAAAAAGTCAGCGCCATACAATCTCATTTACTACAAATTACCCGCCCTACAGAACCCAGCGTGCCGTCATCAACACACAAGCAATACCGATCAACACAATGGTCACATCTGCGATGATCCGTCGCGACGTTAGCTTACCCAAAAAATACATATGCACAATATCCCACAACACGTAGTACATCGCTACGAGCGTCACCGCCATCGTAGTGTAGTTAAACGGCCAAAAATTCATCAGCCACACCATCTGCATCATCGCAAAAGCCATCACAATACCGTACAGACGAAAACGAGAGGAATACTGAATATGCGCAAGTAGCGAAACGTAGGTTAAGAAGTAAACAAAGAATCCCACAACAATCATAAACACCCACAATGGGATCGCAAAGTTAATATAGATCGCATATGCCACCGCCGCAAACAAAAAGAACGTCACTATTTGCACGATAGAAAAAAAGCTTTTCGCTGTGAAATCTTCAGCATTACGACGAATCCGCATAATCGCGAGTAACGCAATATAATACAAGAGTGACATCCCTACGATAAACACTGAACGCTGCAGTGATGAGCTAATAAAGAAAAGTAACCCATATGAGAAAAGTATAATCATCGTCGGCAAAAACAAATGCGTCAGCCATTGCGACGTACGCCACGTTACTACAATGGAGAGCGCTATTACAATCGCCAAAAAGATAGTATTGAAACGTACATCACCGATGCTCTCAAACGAAACCAATACGTTATTCGAAAACCAAAAGAGAGCCAGCGCTAACAAAAAAGAAGAAAATAGTCCCGTGAAATAGAAAAGCCGACCCATATAATTATCTATTGACTTACCTCTGCATCAAATTGTGCATCACCTTCGTCTTGCACCATAGACGCTTCCTCAGCCTCCTGGCGCACATCATCCACAACTTCCTGCATCGCTTCCACAAACTCTTTTTGCTCAAAAGCTGCAAGCTCAGGATCTCTAAATAATGCAATGTTATTTTCAGTGTCCCACACATAACCAGATACAAAGACGCTCACGCTTCGCTCTGACATCTGATCCTGAAGATAAGCACCAAAAGATTCTTTAGCAATGAGAATGTGGTTAACGGCTACCATCGTGCGCGTTCCATCAGATGCAACTCTTTCATCGTCTAAGAGAAACACATGCAATCCGATTGGTGTCTCCAAAATATCACTCAACGCACCCACCTCAAGCGCGAAAACACCCTCCTGCAAATCAGGGTAGAGCTGTTCACGCTCAAAAAAACCCTCATAACCACCCTCATCAGCAGAAGGAGCATCAGAATATTCAAGAGCTGCCTCCTCAAAAGTACGTCCATCCTCGACCATCTTCCTCGCTGCTTCCGCTCGCGCCACCTGTTCGTCAGTAGCACCGTTTTGCGCTTCAAATAAATCTAATAATCTCTTTTGGTACAGTGTCGGTTGGATTACTTTCTCTGCAAATTCATCCAGCGTCCAACCGTATCGCCTCGCATTTTGTGCGGCGATTTGCGGATCACCAGACCCTAAAGAGCGCTCCAACTCCATCGTTACCTCCTCTGCGCTGACGCGTCGATCTACACCATCTACCAAGCCTTCTACTACCTTATTCTCAATCAGCTTGTTAAGCACCTGCCTTTCGATAACCTTAAGACGCTTTTTCCCGTCATCTGTGGAATAGTCATAGCGTGCACCGAGCCCATCTCTGACAAGAGCTTCATTGTACGTGCGCGTTGCCTCAGCGTTTTGATAGACATCTCGAAACAAAACATAAGAACTATCAACTTTAGCAGCTGGTAAAAACCCTCCAGACCAGCGAAATAGCGGCGCCTGTACAGGATAAAAATACGTAAACACAACTGTAAAAAAAGCAAAAAAGAATAGTGCAATTGTGAAAATAATACTAATTTTTGCAATGTGTTTTTTCATAGTCTCACGCACTCACTAATAACAATTAATTGAAAAAGATATCAAACCACACATGCCACTGCTGGCGACTATCTTCCGCTAACACAACTTCCCGCCCATCTTCTGGCACGAGCGGTCCTAAACTTTCTTCGACTTTGGCTACATTTTTGACAACCATCACACTATGATCTTCATCTTGATAGCCTTTTTGCATCGCCCGTAATGTACCTGCATCCTCCGATGAAAGGTACTCCAATGATTGCCGCAATCCATCATTTTCTTGACGGATTAGTGCGCTACGCGCCTCTTGCGCTGCGATGCTCTTATCCAGGGCAACGTTATGCGCTTTTTCTTCCGCAATCTTAACGCCCACGAAAGAAATTGCTGACAATCCTAAGATGAGTAATAATACTGATTTCCACATAAGAAACGACTACCAATCTTCTAAAGTGTATACAAAAGCGGCATCAACAAAAAGCCAATCATCGCAAAAATCATAATAATCGCGAAAATAAACCAAAAAATATAAACCGTCTTACGTCTCTTTTTTGACCACATAAAATAATTCTGACTAAATATATCCCAATTATAGCGCACTCACACAGTTAGAGAAAGACTATTTACGAAGCACCTTAACAAATGCCTCCGCTGGGATATCCACTTTTCCCGAGGCTGCCATACGCTTTTTACCTGCCTTTTGCTTTTCGAGCAGCTTGCGCTTACGCGTGATATCGCCACCATACAGCTTTGCAGTCACATCTTTACGGTACGCACTCAGCGTCTCACGCGCGATGACCTTACCGCCAATGACAGCCTGAATCGGAATCGCAAAGTTTTGCCGATCGAGCACATCCTTGAGTTTTTTTACAACTGCCTTCCCCTCACGAATCGCCCATGGTCGCGGGATAATACGCGCAAACGCATCCACAGGATCCCCTGCAATTAGCACATCCATCCGCACGACATCACTCACACGATAAGCACCTTTTTCATAATGCATCGACGCATAACCACTCGTCGCCCCCTTGAGCTGATCATGAAAATCAACAATCACATCCATGAGCGGTGCATCAAAGGTCAATTGAACACGTGTCGTCTCAAGATAAGTCGTAGATTTGTATTCAGAACGAATAGAGCCCATCAATTCCATCACATTACCCATGTACTCCGTCGGGGTGATAATATCTACTTTCGCATACGGTTCCTGAATCTCATCGATGACGGATGGATCTGGTAGCTGAAGCGGTGAGTACACATCTTTATAGTTATCACTATGCTTTTCCTTGACACGGTAGACGACACTTGGCGTCGTGATCGTCGCTGTAACATCAAACTCACGCGTCAGTCGCTCTTGAATTATCTCGAGATGCAGAAGCCCCAAAAACCCACACCGGAACCCGCGCCCAAGTGCGATATTGCTCTCAGGCTCAAAATGAAATGCACTATCATTAAGTGACAGCTTTTCCATAGCGTCGCGCATCGCGCCATAATCCTCTCCTTCCGCTGGATAAAAACTAGCATACACAACAGGCTGCACTTCCTTGTAGCCTGATAGTGGCTCGATATGATCATAGGATTTATCTCCACCCTTGGTCACAAGCGTGATCGTGTCACCTACTCGACACTCACGGACACTCTTAAAGCCTGTCGCCAAGTAACCGATATCTCCAGCGGGAAGACCTTGTGCGGGCATATAAAGAGGACTAAAATGACCAATCTCCACCACGCTACTCTCTCCTGCAGTTGCCATCATATGAACGCGCTCATGCGTATCAATCTCTCCATCGATTACACGAATATAAGCCAAGACGCCTTTATAGGAATCATACACACTATCAAAAATAAGTGCGCGTGCTGCACCAGCGCGATCCCCTGTCGGCGCTGGCACTTGGTCGATCACATGTCCCAGCAGCTCTGGCACACCCTCACCTGTCTTACCACTCACAGCCAGCACATCACTGTGATCACACCCAATCAGCGACACGATTTCATCGGTTACCTTTTCAGGGTCTGCATTTGGGAGGTCAATCTTATTGATCACCGGTATAATCGTCAGATCATGCTCCAGTGCAAAATAGAGATTAGTCAGTGTCTGCGCCTGAATGCCTTGTGTCGCATCCACCAAAAGCACAGCACCTTCTACGGCAGCAAGTGACCGCGAGACCTCATACGCAAAGTCAACGTGCCCCGGCGTGTCAATCAAGTTGAGTGTGTAATCACGACCCTTGTGCGTATGATGCATCTGCACAGGCTGCAGTTTGATAGTAATACCACGCTCCCGCTCGATATCCATCTGATCAAGCAGCTGCTCTTTCATCTGACGCTTCTCTACGGTACCCGTGATCTCCATCATCCGATCACTGAGCGTACTTTTGCCATGATCGATGTGTGCGATAATGCAGAAATTTCGAATAGTATCCTGTGAAATAGTTTCTTTTGTCATAGCGTAATACTACGGCCTAACAATCAAAATGTAAAGCTTTTATGATGCGATGAGGCGCTCGAGAGCATAGTGTAAACTCTCACAAATCACAGCGTACTGATGATGATCACCGACTAGTAAATCATTAGACACCTCAACGATCAAAACTGTGACATCGTCATCCTGCTCAAATTGATCCATCGCAGCGCGGAGTGAGTCTGGCTCTGCAATATCATACGGGACATTGAGATCTATCCGCAGACCTCCTGCCTTCTCTCTTAAAAATCCCTGAAATAACTCTGCTTGTGCGCGATATTTTTTACGAAACAAAATACCGATATCCGTGTCGCGTCGCTGACCGTTGTACTGGCGAAAATACGAGTGAATTTGAACCAAAAAAATATGATCATGAGACTGACGTAACTCTCCAACGATACGCGCTGCCTCTGCTTGATAGGGTACAGCAAATTCATCAAATCGCCTTCGCTCTTCCTCAGGATCATCAGGGTTAGCTGGCACATCAACAATTTTTTCCTCACCTGCTATGACAGTCAACAGCTGTCTTTTTAGGGCACTTGCATGAAAGATGTCCGTTGGGTTGTCTACGAGCTGACGATTTACATCAATCACTGCACGCGAGTAACAAGCCTCTAATGTTGAGCACGCGCACACCCGAGTGAGATCGTGTGTCAGAGCAGCTGCTCCAGGATCATCAACATCCTTCGCATTTTCAAATTCTTCGGGCGTCATCCCTAAATATGGCGGATACTCTGGAGGTACCACCCGCGATGCATGCTCACAGGTTAAAAAGAGTGCTGATTGCACATTAATGGCAGATGTAAAATATTTTTTATTCATAATGTTATGTTATCGGTAATTCTCTTAAAAAGAAAGGGCCAGCTTTTAAACGATGAAAAACTGACCCAAATTAATTATACGAGACTAAGATCTCTACCCGCATTTATAACCGAACGTAACTGAGACTCCCGACTTTGAGGTAGTATAACCGCACCAAATACCGCACTGTCCCTTCCGTGGATTATAGAGTATTTCCTCGCATCCAAACCATTCCACATACCTCCAAGTAGGTGGTATTTGAAACCACCTATATGAACAGCGAAAACTCGACGAATAGCCTTCATGTGCACTTGTACTTGAGATAAATCTATAGCCGGGAAATATGGCTGGATGACCCAGGTGGAGCTCTGTGCCATTTTACTTTTGAGCTTCTCCTCCTTATTAATCGCATCTTTTGGCTTTTGACCCTGATAAGGCCACCATAAACACGCTTTGAAACCTCTCGTGCCTTGCACGGGTTTAAGAAAAAACGCTTCACGTAAATCGCACTGCTTTACAGAAGATACGATCTTTGCGTGTGCTTCTGGCACATACTCTAAGTATGACTTATCACCCTCCGTCACAATCGGACGCAGGGAACGCGCCTGAATATTCCACTCAGGTGGACAATTCTGAAGCTCCTCAGGTCGCATCACAGGCCACAGAAACCCATTCCCTTCCATATAACCCTCCACCTTGGATGCATCACCAAAAGTAAGATGTGAATCAGTAATCACTCTTGAGCTAGACACGTAAGCCTTGCATGGTTTCAAAACATCCCTCACCAAACAATTAATATTTGACGCGAGCACTTGTGATGTCAGACCTGCAATGGACATGCCGTGAGGTGAACAATCCACTTCATAGATACAAACTTCACCATCGTATAGTGTGTAATCAACTCGCACGAACATACTTGGCACTTTAAGTGCATTCATGATATGCGTATTTTCATTTGGTGCATGCTGAAGCCACTTCTCAATAACTGAATCAAGTATGCAGCATTCAGACTCACTCATCACCATGTCGTGATCTGACACAAGATAATTCTGTCCACCTAATATTTTTCTTTGTACACTCGTATAACTCATGCTTTACTCCTGAAATGAAGAAAAAGAAGAAATAAACGCGCCTTGCGCGACGTTCATCTTGCCGTTGAATAAATGATCTTGATGAAACCTTGAAAAATACCCAATTGGAGTTAAGGCGCTCCCGCGCGCAAAGAAAGAAATACACAAATCAAAAACATACTTCTCATTCTGATGCTGCACCAATGGATGTTCCAAAAAAGGTGAAACGCCATAATTTTGAGCACCTTTCAGTTTTTGCACCTCCTGTTGCCACGCATGATCGTCATAAAACCTGCCCACAATCACACCATTACCAGATGAGCCATTGAGTGGCTTTAAGACATAGTTTATTTTGCCTGAAACCAACTCATGCTCGGCAATATCGGTCAAACGTCGCACACCAGGTAGACGACCTTTAAAGCCAGGATCATCTTGGATATTGTCATAATATGGAGCTACGACGCGATCACCGAGATCTCTCAATACCTGCATCTCTTTTGGTGTATAATGTGTCTCACCTTCGCTGCGACAATCTCCCCATCGCCAAATATGGTCATAGGCATGCAAATCATCCTGAGATGTTATAACATCCAAATCAGGCCACTCCCCCTCAAGAAAAGATTTGCATTGTTTAAAATATGTCTGCTTAAGAGAAGAAATCATCCCTGGGAAAAATGCTACCTTACCCTCAAGATTACACCTCATCACCTCCACCACTCGCTTTGTGTAGTTTGACTCATAACCAAATACACTTTGACTCGCAACAATATCAAGTGCTATGCATTCTGGACCATTTGTATTGATCTCATATACACCAACCACCTCAAACTGCTCATCGATATACGTGCCAGCAAGATCAAATCGAATCAAGCCTTGGTATCGCTCATTTGTCACTTGCGGCCAAATATCCTCACAATAAGAGAAAATAGCATCTTGCTCAGCCTGAGACATGACAAATCGCGCCAGCGCTATATTAAATCCCAGCGGCAGCGTTTCAACGTGCGTAAGATTTCCCTCTATATTCATCCGTACCTCCGGAAAGTAATGTGAAAGAACAAAAAATCCGGCAGTCAGTGCCGGGACGTATAGTTTGTGAGTAATGTGACCTATCTTACTTCGCAAATAAAACCCGGCGCCTGTCTCCTGACAGCCACAGAATCATAATCACAAAAATAAAATAGACTTTACTCATACAAAAAGAATAGCAAAATTATATAGTGTGTCAAGTCAATAAAAAAGAGGATGCATTAATATGCATCCCCATTAATATTATTTAGAAAATGTGGTGAAATTCCTCGTTAATTATCTTTTGAATTTTCTTCACTTAACAAGCTACACTGCCCATCTTCGGAAGCTCCATCTTCACACTCCACCTCTCCAGGTGAGCTTACTGAGTTATTTAGTATCGGAACCATCCTTCGCATGTTTCTCCTGTCATGTTCGTCCAAACCTAAAATTTCCAAATCACCGCAATCTACCACTTTCAATCTCCTTCTCAAAGAACAAAAAATCCGACAGCGAATGCCGGGGCGTCTGAGAATGTTTATGATATCTACCCGGCAACTCTAAATGACTTCTACGACGTAGAAGGACTTCTTCACTAGAATTGAGGCGCATACTTTTCTCATAGCATTATAATACCATAATTAACAAATCATGCAACTAGCCGTGGTTCTGCTCCTCCGCTGCCACTGACGCGCGTCCAAACATGCGCACAATAATCTTGTTGCGGATCGTATCAAACTCCTCAAGGCCAAATAAAGCACCAATCCCGAGATACATCAAGATACCAGCGCTCGCTGCAGTCGCTGCCTGGATCAAAAATTGCCAGACATAAATCATCGTACCAAATGCATTACCCACAAAATCCTTGGTCACATGCGTCACTCCTGCAGCGATCAGGGATGCGAGCGCTGTAATCAAAATACTTCTTACGAAATGTTCTTCCTTAAAGTTTTTAAGAAATTTTTGTGACAGCAAAAGAAGCATACCAGCATTGACCATCGACGCGATCGAAAACGCCATCGCAAGTGCCACCACATCATAATAGTCGATAAGCGCAACAATCGTCACGATATTGACTACCTGACTTGCGAGCGCACACCAGAGCGGCGTCTTAGTATCACCACGCGCATAAAAAGCACGCGCCATCAGTGGGATCATACTTTGCGCAAATAAACTAATGAGCAGATAACTCAACACACTAATCGTCAGAGCTGTATCCGTCTTATCAAAATATCCTGCACCATAAACAAGTCGTACAATCTGAGCACGCAGTACCCACATGATCAAGCTAAGTGGCACAACATAATACAAAATCCGACGTAGCGTCCTAATGTAGACCTCCGTAAAATACTCCTGCTCATCCGTGGCATGTGCTTTGGCAAGCACAGGAAATGCTGCAAGCGCAAATGACACGCCCACGATACCTAAAATCACACTTTGGATATTGTGTGCAAAGGTAAAAATTGTGAGACTTCCCGCTGCGAGACCTGACGCAAAGAAAATGGTCAAAAAAAGTGATATTTGATTGGAGGCACTTCCAAAGATGCGCGGGAGCATCGTCCGTAAAATCGCTTTGACGTCAGAATTGCGATACGGCGAGCGCCGTGGCCAGAGCCATTTAAACCCTATGCACCTAGCTGCAAAAAGATGGATACAAAAATGCAAAAAAGAGCCAAACACAACACCGCACGCGAGTCCAATATCACCAATGCGCGGCACAAAGAAAACCACACCCGTGATAATACCGATGTTATAAAGCAAAGGTGCACTAGAGTATAAAATAAACCGCTTCTCCGCTACCAATACACCCCCCAAAAGAGCGCTGATCGACAAGAAAAATGGTGACAAAAACATCCAACGCATAAACTCCGTCGCCTGAGTAAGTGCTGCATCAGAAAACCCTGGTGCAATCATCGTCATTAGCTGCGCTGCAAACAAATAACCCACCAAACTAAGAGCGCTAACAACACCCAACAAGACTAACAATAAATCATTTGCACACCGCCACGCCCGCTGATGGTCTCCGCGCGCTATGAGTCCCGTAAAAAATGGGACGAAAGCAGCTGCAAGCGACCCCACTATCAAAAGCTCAAATATAAAATCAGGTATCCGAAAAGCAGCATAATAAATATCAAGTACCTCCCCAGCACCATAGTTGGCAGCCAAAATACGATCACGGATCAACCCCAAAATACGACTAAAAATACCAAAAAAAGCCACAATCAAGGCAGCGACACCGATTGAGGTTGTTTGTTCATGGATGATTTTTTTGATGAACTGCATAGTATAAGACTAGCACAGTTTATAATGGCTCTAAAATAATACTGTAATACAAATCTTTTTCAAATTTCTCTTTTGTTTCTCCTTCCTCAAATGACTGCGGCACAGATGCTTTGACTTGATATCCCTGCGGTAAACTCACAGAGCGCTCCAGGGTCGTACCTTGGTCTCCTGCTTGTTTTTGATAGAGCGCGCTATAGGTCATAACATCACGAGATGCATCATCACGCAGAAGCATCTGATCCAACTCATACACATACACGACACGCACTGTCTCACCAGGAGATACGTAGACCCAATTACCAAATACCGTCTTACCGCTATCCTCAAAAATACGCGTACCACTTTCTTTGTGGACAATTGCATCATCCTCCTCATCAGCGATCCGTGGATCAATCTCATAACCCAACTCGTGATAATTAAGTCGTGGTGGATGCCACTCGCGGGTATGACCTTCCACAGAAAGCAACTTTGCACCTTGTGGTACATAGACACGCATATAGTTAGCATTTACTGCATCCCACCACTTGTAGCCTGTATCGCCGCCTGTGTGTGATCGCTCCACTGTAAGAGTATTGAGAGAGCGACCATCTTCTTGGATATCAATGTGGTGTGTAATCTTTTGATCAATCACTCCATCTGTCTTAAACCCATTGATATTACTATGGATCACACTCACATAATTCCCCTCTGTTTCCAAGATGCGCCCTGCCCAGTGACGTTCCTCCAGTAGTGACTGAACATCCTGATTGCGAGAATAAATCATCAGATGGCGTTGCTCGAGACTATCATACGCGAGATCTATAAGACCATAGAGCGCCTCTTCAGACATATTCTCTTGGAGCTTGCCAAGAAGCACCGGCATCAAGTCACTCAGTATTTTCTTGGGGCGATTTTCTTCTTTGTCATAGTCTACTTCCACCTCAAATTGCGTCATGGGTATAAAATTATCTGACGTCAATGTCACATCATATTCTGGTAGCGTGATCGGTCCTGTAATCCTCAAGAGGCGCTCTACAATGGTTGGTGTCATCGCAATGACACCATCTACACTAGGCCCGCCCGTGCGCCCATAAAACTCAATCGCTTTTTCTGCGCTCACAGAAAAATCTGGCCACCAATTACTATCATGCATTCCCCACGCTTCGGAAATCTTTTGAATTGGTCGCGGCGGTACAACCTTGTCTGTAAGCTGTCCATTAGGGTTATAAATACCATCGATCTTAAACTCACGAATGTGACCTTGTGCTATATCGAGAAATCCATAACTGCCAATAAATCCACCTGACGCACGCATCTCATGATTATTTTGAAATAAAAATAAATACGTCCGTGGGCCATTGACGCCAAAAATATCTTCAATTGCACTGCGTAACATCAAAGCCTGTTCAATGCTTTCTCGCATTACTGGAATCAGCTTTTGTGCACGCAGGATCTGACCACGCTGTCCCTCCGGCACGTCTTCTAGTGCTACTCGTGCAAGGGATCGATCTGCAGTTGCAATCGCCTCACTGATTTCTTCAAGCTCATCATACGTTCGCTGGATCAACTCAAGGATCGGCAACGCCTCTCCCTCAGGACGATTTAAGATATACTCCTCCACCCATACCATATGATTGGCAGCACCTTGTCCGGAAGCGGTTAGCGCCACGCTCGCATCAACTAGCGCATCCCCTGTCGCCACTTGGGACGCCCCAGGTACAAACCGCGCGATTGAAATGACGAGCTCGTTAATCTGATCTAAATCTTTTTGGACATCCTTAAAAAGCGTATATGCGTTTTGCATCTCACCACCCATACGCGCAAACTCCCCCATCGATGCAAATGACGCAGCACCTTTTAGCTCACCGATCGCTTGCTCCGCGCGCACCAAAGAACGCTCCTTGATCGCGAGCGCATTCCCCACAAAAAGAAATGTGCTCATCATACTAGAAAAACCAATCATCAAAACCAAGGTATGAAATAGATGTTTTTTCTTTTTGTCAGAAAGTGAGCGTGTCGCGATGAGCGTACTAATCGAGAGGTCAGGTCGCTTTTTATAGAGAGATGAGCCAATCCGTGATGTTGCTGGTGCTTTCATCTGCAGTCCATTAACCACTTCGATTTCACGCATCTCCTCGCGCTGTGCAAAAAAACTATCACTTTGACACTTTGAGTCGATTTCCGTGACCTTCTTTACCTCTTGAGGTGATATGTCTTTTTTTGTTTTGGCGGACGCATCGACGATTTTCTTGAGAATTTTCGGTGCAGATGTTGGTGTATCAACAATTTTTGAAGGAGTTTTTTTAGTCTGAGCTGACTCAGTGCGAACTTCTGTGGTTTTCACATTTTTTTCTGACACATTCTCAGCGCGTTCTTTTTTTGCGATAAGGAGTGTTTGTTTTGCATCGTTATGCGCTACTTTTTTGAGGTTTGCCTCACGGTGCCGCATGCGCGGCGCAGGCACATCCTGCACAGAAGATTGCTGCGGTGCATTATTAGTATCATTTTTTTTTATTTCTGCCGCAGGTGTAGGCTGTTTTTTGGAAATAGCTTTTACATCACCCATTCGTGGTCCAGAAGCAACCACAGGCGCTACAGGCGTCTTCACAGGCTTCAAATCAACTGCCTGAGACTTACCAGCTGATCTCTGACGTGAAGCTGTCGAGCGACGCATATCCATTCCTCGTGACTTTGTCTTTTTTCGCTCCGACGATTGCGTTGCAGGTACCGAATCCACTATCCTTACCAACTCCTCCTTTGAGTGCAACGAGTTTTGCACCCCCACATCTGACATAACATAATTTTCTTCCACTACCTTTTCGTGCTTTAAAAACGTTTCAGATGATGCCTCAGAAGCATCCTCAGGAAACTCGAGTGGCATATCCTCCATTTCCACAATCACCGCCTCTGCAGAATCAATCTCCTTGGCCCCCTCTGTATTTTCACCACTCTTTTGCACATCTTCCTGTACCAGTTCACGATCATACCCCTCATTCATAACCAGCTCATCTGAGATGCTATCATGACTCCTCTCCGACTCCTGCTGCTCCTTCACCTTCTTTTCACCCACAGCAAAACCAAAAGACTGTTTTGTCTTTGTGCTATTTTGCTTTGGTGACAAAGGATTATGCATTATGTAATTTTATAAAAATGTCTTATAAAGCTGCCATGTTTGGTGTGCCATTGCGTGCCATGAGTATTTTTCCGCCTGCTCAGGCCCTTTTTTCTTTAGCTCCTCTCGCAGCTCTTGATCATTGACAATACGATCGATACCCTGCATGAGACTCTCTTTTGAAGTGACATCCGCATAGAGAACTGCATCACCTAAAATTTCTGGCATACACGAAAGTCGTGAAGAAAGCGTCGGCACACCGTAGGAACAAGCTTCCAGAGGTGGCAACCCAAACCCCTCATAGAGTGATGGAAAGAGAAAGGCATGTGCATTCTGATAGAGGAGATGTAAATAGCTATTTGAAACTGTGTCCAGGATGACTACACCATTTATACCTGATGTCTTTATCTCCTTTTCGAGACGCCTATAAAAGTAATCTCTGCGCCCCACTATGACAAGCGTCACATCAGAATTCGCCTCAACGCGCCAAGCATGAAAAGCGTGTACGAGCATCTCCACATTTTTATGTGGATAAGCATTACCCACATATAAAGCATATGGCTTCTGCATTTTTTCTAATCGCTCCACTTCCAACTTGCTAACAGGCATATCCCCTGCGATAACCTCCGGCGCCTCATGTGTAACAACTGTTTTTCCGTGGGCATGCGGATAATGCTCTGTAAGATCCTTTTGTGTAAACGCACTTACAGCTATTACCTTTTGCGCTCGCCGGATCGCCGAGGCGATCACCCACCGATATGCGAAATACTTTACATGATAGACGAAAGCGCTATGTGTCGACGCGCGACGTGTAGGATAACGCAGTAAGATAAGATCATGAATCGTTACAACAAACCGTGCCCAATACAAAAGAGGTACATTAAAGTGTGGAAAGTGCACAAAATCACACTTTTCACGGTAAAGCTGGCGCGGAAAGAATAATTGCTCTCTCAGGGTGTACCAAGGATAATCAACGACCACTTTGCGAAAATGAGGGTTTTTAGGCACATACAAAGCATCACTCTCTCGAGAGATAAAAATCACATATTCATTTTCATGATCTATCTCCTCGAGGTGTTCAATCAGTTTTTGTGTATAGCGCCCCAAGCCTTTGCTTTCAGGCCCGAAAAAGCGCGCATCTATTCCTATCCGCATAAACTTATTATACCATCACCATTTTTGCGCTCTGTGGATAAAAAAACAC
>JAHDCW010000044.1:0-2850 GCA_020629675.1 Minisyncoccota bacterium
CCTTGACCAACAATTTTTTGCTGCACATAGACCGTACCATCTGAAAGTTCCAGAGTCACCGTCGCGCCAATGTAATCCACACTGTCAGGAAGGGCGACGCTTACAAAATTATTAACAGTACCTTCGTTGCGAAAAATACGCGCTGAGCTATCAAGGTTTGTATAAATGAGATCAAGCTGACCATCCTCCGTAAAATCTGCAAAAAGTGGTGTCGTGCCATAAAAAGGATTTTCCACATCAAGCGCATCTATTTGGCGGTGCATCACACCTTCTTTTTGGAGGAAGAATGACCCAGGTAATTTTTTAAGATTGTGCGGTGGCCATTTTACATAATTCTCAGCAACGGCAAGGTCTTGCTCACCATCATTATTGACGTCACCAAACATTGCACCCCACGCAAATTTCTGATCAACAATCCCGATATCTGCTGCTATATCGGTAAATGAAAAGTCGCCATCATTACGATAAAGTCGCCATGGACGATCTAGTGTCTGAT
This sequence comes from Minisyncoccota bacterium, assembly GCA_020629675.1. Taxonomy (GTDB): domain Bacteria; phylum Patescibacteriota; class Minisyncoccia; order Moranbacterales; genus JAHDCW01. Next base: position 497 of record JAHDCW010000044.1, read on the forward strand.
CAGCGCGCAAGTCACCGCGACCGACACGTTCTGGAATCGTCTCCCCAACATTACTCACAAAGAAGTCTTGATCACCATCTGCGTCCACATCCCCAACCGCTAGACCCATCCAGAATCCATTTCCACTCAATGACGGTTGCTCCTCAAAATTACCATCACCTTTATTGCGATACACCATCACCTCACTCGTATTTGGCGCCAGGATGAGATCCTGCCAGCGATCCCCATCCAGATCTACAAAGGTCGCCTGAAAACTATTATGATCGAAAGCTAGGCCAGATTGATCGGTTATATCTTCAAATGTGTTATCACCTAGATTGAGCAGCATGAGATTAGGGCTACGATTAGCAGGGTCATTAAAGGTTGCACTTTGGAACTTATCAAAAGCAATAAATGTACTGATATAAAGATCTACCCACCCATCTCTATTTATATCACCAGCAGCTAGAGAAAAAGGAAGCGTATCAGACGGAAGTGCTATATCGATTTGACGTGCAGAAAAAACACCGTCAGTATTAGTGTGAATATAAACACCATCCTCACGTGCGACGATAAGATCGACATCACCATCCTGGTCCACATCCAGAGACACAGCCCCAGCGGAGGTAACACCAGACCAGTCGAGTCCGGTGGCAGCAGCTACATTTTCAAATGCCCCGCTGTCATATTTCAAAACAGTATCAGACTCTCCCTTGCCTCCCGCAAGCCATATCTCCTCTACGCCATCTCCATCAATATCTATAAGAGCAGAGCCGCGAAAGGCATATGTGCCTTTGTCATATGTATGTGGCGCTGAGAGCTCAAACTCCACAAAGGAAGGTTGCTCAAATGCGACATTAGGCGCTTCAGGAGACTGATCAGGAGCACTAATTTCAGTTTCATCACGAGATATACTCTCAACTAGCGGCGTATCGCTGTCACCCATACCCCAAAATACAAACCCATACATACCAGCGGCAAGAAGTAATAAAACAAAAACAAGAATTGCTTTTTTCATAGTTATTATTATTTTACGAGTAAAAAGAGTCTATTAAGATTTAAGAGAACATATCGAAATACACATCCATAAAGAATCATTGCTACTGGAATTACGAGAAATTGTACCCATGTGTCCGGCAAGCTAAACAGACCAACAGGAATATCTTTTCCAAAATTGCCATAGAGCGAAAGTCCCAATCCATATACAAACCCAAAAAGCCAGTAACGCATTTCGATATATCTAGATAAAATGGCACTTCCCACACTGACAATCAGTACATTCACTACTCCAAAAATCAGCGGCAACACAAGCGGCACAAATGTAAAATCAAATGTGGTCGCAGGATTAAGTTTCGTCGCCACACTCAGATATGTAAATGGCCACACAAGTATAAAATATGATGAGCCGATCACAAACGCTTTAAAAAGATTCATAAGTATATAAATCCATTTATAGGAACATTAGAAACTGCTTCAGAAATCCAGTCAATGCTACAAATATTTTCTCTCCTCCTGTTTTCGCTAGAACCGTCGGAATATCATCATTATTCACATCACCCTCGGTAAATCCGAAATCTATTTTTGTCACAACCTCATCACATGACAGTGAAACGCGTGCCTTATTATTAATCACAGCACCTTTTGGATCATATGTCTGCGTAAAGTCTTCTATATCATCTTTATCAACTACGATGATATACTCACCCGGTGCTAAATCTTCAAATAAATACCTACCATCATCATCCGTATTATCTTTATCCAGCGTATTTCCTTTAAAATCTTTGAGCTTTACCGTAATACCTTCGATGCCAGACTCATCATCATCCTCATCTCCATCCTCATCGATGTCTAACCAGACCTTATTGCCAATCTCACCCTTCACGCAAGGAAAAAGCGTAATAACCGTAGGATCATTTGTCGGATCACCATCAACTGAACCATCTGCTGTTGGCGTTTCTACCTCTTCCTCGTCAGGATCAGATATATCCGTAACATCATCTTCATTTGGATCTCTACCACTTGCAAGGGCAGAGTTCTCCACATATCCATTGTCTACATCATCCTGTGTCAAGATATAATTACCTACACATACAGACACCTCAGAAGGCAGCAACGTGTAGCCTCCCGATGGAAAGTTACAACTCTCGGTAATATCCCCTCCCAGGAGCGGGTCATTCACAAGCACATCTGTCACTGTAGTATTGCCATTATTTTCTACAGTAATCGTATACACAACCACATCACCTTCGGCTGAAGGATTACTAAGCTTTGAAATATCAGCTAATTTTATAACACGTATAGAACTATCAGAAATTAACTCCACATCAACCTCATCCTCTGCGTCGACAGGGTTATCATTAGGATCTTCTCCTTCT
>JAHDCW010000044.1:2950-5936 GCA_020629675.1 Minisyncoccota bacterium
TAATTGTTTCTCCTACTTGTGGTGGTGTTGAGAGTGCTGTGGTGTTGGCTGTTTTGCTCAATGCGATTGCAGGGTCTGGCGCTGCAATGGACAGTCTATAGTCCTCCACCTCTCCATAAGAAAAGACATCTTGAGGTGTCCCATCAGGGCGAGCAGCAATTCTAAATCGAGCATACGTCTGACCTATCGCTGCCCCAGAAGGCACGACGAAACTAATAGGATTTAGCCCCACTGATGCAGGTAGATCAGCCACAATCTGCTCAGATGCATCAAAAGTACCATCAGCATTAAAGTCGATCCACCCACTAATCAGACCCTGACCTAACGACGTGTAAGCATCAATGGTGACCATCATACCCGCAGCAAGAGTCTGATCCTGCAAGCTATAGATACCGTAAAAAATACCATCATCATCCGCGCTTCCATCTAGGTTTTCAGCATTGGCATCTGCGGATGGTTGTCCATCATCTTCTATGTCTACCAGATTACCTAGCCTATATGATATATTACGGACTGCACCTGCGCCCATGTTTGCATCCAAGGTATTATATGTATCTGGCGCATCTCCATAGTCAGTTACTGTCCCCGTAAATGGATCTGCAGCCGCTGCACAGCTCATACCATCATTATTCCCATTGGGAGAGCTGGCAGTTACAAAAAGTGATGCCCCACTTGTATTATCAATTTGGTAAATATTACCTGTAGCATTATTAAATGCATATAAATTTGTCCCATCCGTCACCCACGCAGCACCGAACCCACTTGCGTTTTCACCTGTTATTGGGCCAGATAAATTAATCTGCGTCACCACGCCTGTGTCCTTATCGATACGCGACATGATATCGCCGCCACCACGCATACCATAAAATGCATTTTCACTTGGTACGAATGCAAGATCTGCGCTACCATGACTCACTGGCGCACCTGCAGTGTTGACAAGAGGTAGTTGGGTACGCGTATTTGTTGCCACATCATAAATCCATAAAAACTGATCACTTGAGCGGTTGTAATAGAGTTTGCCGGTATCATCAAAATCACCAGCAAAAGGATTGTCCTCTGTATGTGAAAAAACGGTCGTAAAGACACCTGTATTTGGATCAAATGACTTAAGAGTATCATCATCTGAAGCAAACCCATAAATGAGTCCATCCACTGGATTGTAGCCAGCAGCGTTGAAATTTCCAATATCCACACTCACAGGCACATAACCCGCAGGTGATGTCGTCACATCGAGTACGTTCAATTGCCCTGATAAAGTCTGGTAAAAGCCGAGCTCACATACCTCTTTTGGGATGATGGTGACATTAATCGTAGCGGTGCTACATGTCGGCACGGGTATGTCATCATCACAAATAGTATAAGTAAATGTGTCGCCACCCGAAAAACCAGCAGGTGGCGCATAGCTAAAAAAACCACCTCCATTATCGACAACAGTCCCCCCATTTAAAGAGGTGGGGTCAAAACCTGCAAGAGTTGCAAAGTCTAACAGATCGTCATTATTAACCCTGTTGATCAAGACGCTACCAGAGTCCTGCACCACTGTAATGTCATCATCCCGAGCAATTGGATCTATACCATCATCAGAAAAAACTGAAGTGGCTACACCCAGAAAAACAATACAACAAAATAGAAAAGATATTTTCTTCATGTTTATAAATTATATCATAAACATGGTTCAATTTTTTTAAATTAACCTTTCAGCACACATAAAGAAAAAATTCCTCATGCTCACAATATAAAAAAATATGAAAGCAGACACCACACTCAAGACTTAAAAAAATAACGGATAGAAAAAACCCCTTTAAAAAAATGAAAGGGTCTGCACTCATAGCGCAGACCCTCTTATTTTGATCAAAAGAAACTTATAGCAAGACCTGTAGCGATCATTGTAGCAAATCCAGCTACCACTACCACTTGTGGTAACAAAGATATGAGCAACATAGTTTGGATGTTTTCACTAACACCAATTGGAAGCCTCCATATGATAAAGATGTTAATAAAAAATGACACCACCCCACATACAATGCTTACCAAACCCACTGACACAGAGTCATCTTTTTTGTAAACATTACTTAGAGCCCATGAGAAAAATATCACTTGAGCTGCTATTAAAAATATTCCCAGATAGTAAGCCTCTCCTGCAAAAAAGATCATTGAGAGAAGGATTACGGAAAGATAGACTAGATAAATTACCGGGAGAAACTTGCGAGCCACCTTGAAAAGCTCATTGATTACAACTGACACAACAAACATTATAGCTATTAACGCAGTTTTCATTTCAAGCACCCAAAAGAACGAAAATTTAATTTTATATTATCACAATATCAATGATAAGTCAATACCAAAGAGGAGAAAATTAAGACTTTCTTATACTTTACCGTGGCTGATATTCATAGCTAAAAAAAAGAAAACCCGCCATGTGGAAGGTTTTCCAAGGCGGGATTTTTTACAATCGAGAAACTGACACTTCGATATTGATAGCATTTACTCTATATGACTTGTCATAACTAACAACTCTATAACCCTCAATCACGCCGATATTTCTAACACCCAAAGCTTCCTTGTGTCGCGAACTGAGGGAATGTTTCAAAATTCGTGCGCTAGTAATAGCATCCTGTAGCGCTCGCTCTCTTTTAAGTATTAGAATTGACTCAGACATTGAATCATTTTCTTCATAAATATCTCTGCTTAACTTATGATAAAGAGCTTGAGCTTCTGCTATAAAAACCGCCCACCCCTTTAGATCATCATCGAGACTAATCCCTAACTCTTGAATATTTCTGACGTCTGCCTTATGCGGCGATGCCGGCAATGACTCTGGAATTATTAATTCATTCACCCGTTTTTGCAATTCTGCAATTTCTCTCAACATGTCAACTCCACTAGTTTTTAGAAGAAAAAAGTCTTATAAACTCGAAAATAAGGATAACACAGATATAAATCCATGTCGAATGATGTGGGACCTCTTGGACGTTGTTCGAATTTT
>JAHDCW010000009.1:0-1836 GCA_020629675.1 Minisyncoccota bacterium
CCCACCCGCGGCACAATATCAGAGAATTCTATATACTTATCCCCAATAGATAGGCGATCATTGTGATATAATATATTCATACACAAATGATCATTAGATGATAAGACTTCTCAAAAATAGCCGACTCCTTTCTGTGAACTTACTCGCGACAAGTTCATTTGTTTTCTTTGTCTTCGTTTTTTTAAATATATCCATCTCACCGCAAGGCCTGCAAATCATTACACCAACGGAAGCTATTACAATAGATGCTATAAAAAGCGCAGGTAAGAACCTTGTAAACGAGATACTCCTTAAGCCTGCGATTGTATTTGGAGCGGGAACCTCCGTAGCTATCGGCTTAGTCGACATGGTTACCAATCCTCGTATATATAATGAAGCATTTAAGATAGAAGCTCTTTTTCAAGCATGGAGTGTTGTGCGAGATGTATTTAACATGTTGTTTATATTTGCACTACTTTTTAGCGCATTTGCAACAATTTTCCAAATTCAAAAATATCACATACGCACTGTACTGGTTCGAGTCCTCATTCTCGCAATTCTCATAAACTTTTCGTGGACCATCACACGGATTATAATTGATATCTCACAGGTACTTCTTTTCTTTTTCTTGGGTGAGTTGACAGGCCCTAGGTTGATGGCCACATTTGCAAGCTCCGCCAATATTGAAGAAAATTATTTCGGTGAGGTTACAGGCGATGACTCTACTGTCAATATTATTTTTGTCGTGATAGCTACTTTCATCTTTATGATTACGGCTTTTAACATAGCATTCCAGTTACTGTTAAGGCCTGTAATCCTGATGGTTCTACTCATATTCTCGCCTGTTGGTCTTGCTGGCTCGGCGATTCCACAGCTACGCTCCGTCTCTGATAAATGGTGGGAGGCGTTAATTAGAAATGCGTTTAGAGGTCCCATCTTAATTTTTGTGCTTGTTTTTTCTGTTGCTATCAGCGCAGACTTCTCCAAAGATATCTCAGAAATGGCAACGAAGATGTCAGGGCGTCATTCAGGTGGCTATGAAGATAAGGGCATTGCCGCTCTAATATCAAGCCTAGTACCCTTAACGATCTTATGGGCAGGACTTATCGCTTCTCGCACTATCGGTGATGCTAGTGCTGATGCGCTATTTGCAGCAACGCGCAGATTCACCAAGCGTGGTACAGCTGTATCATTACGTACACTTGGTAGAGGTGTAGACAATAAAGTTCTCAAGAACAGCGGCGCGACTGTAGCTGGCAAATTCACAGGCCTAAGGAGACAGATAACAAATATCGATCAGAGAGGCAAAGATCAGTTCAGACAAAAACTAGAAGATTCTGAGAATACCTACATTCAAAACAGAGCAGTCTCCCGTGGAGGTGAGGGAAATGCTGTGGCAAATGCTGAGAAAAAAAGAATTGCTGAGATCAAGGACGATGCAAAGAAAAACCTCACTTCCAGTGCAGTTTTGGCGAAACTGGCAGATAGCAAAACTGACCCAACAACGAAAAAGGCTTTGCGAGAACTACAAGCTGAAAGTAAGGACACCCTCACAAGTGCAAAATCACTTGGTGATGCAGTAACTTCTATGGGTAATGACTTTGAGGCAATGGAGAAGCTTATCTCCAATGCAGCATCCGACTCTGCATTAAAGAAGATCACGCCAGAAGAATACAAAAAGCTTCACACCGAGGTGAACAAGAATTTAACAGACACTACCAATAAAGACACTTACATCACAGATGCCAAAATTTCTGATGAATTTAACATCAATCCTTCTGATAGGGAAAAGATTGACAAAAAAAGGAAATCACTCGCAGAAGCACAGGAGCGATCACAAAAAGAACTAGGCAAGAA
>JAHDCW010000009.1:1936-7786 GCA_020629675.1 Minisyncoccota bacterium
ACAACTTGAAAGCGAGGCTAGTAAGCCCAGAGAAACGATTAGGCCATCTTCTGAGTTAGAACTTACCCTACAAGAGATCACAAAAAGATTTCCTGAGATACTCATGCAGCAAATTGGATCGCGTCCAATACAATATGCAAAAAACCAAAAGCCTTTTCCGCCAACTGCAAAGAGCTGGGTCCTCACTTACACAAAACTTGAGGGTGTGATGAATCACTCAGATTTAATTAGAGGCAACTTTGTTTATCGATCGCAAATCACGCGCCATCTCAATTCACAAGATAAATCAAAAGTCATACAACTTTTGACTGCCTATGATCGAAATGAGCCTCTGCGTGTAGATATCGATAAAAAATTAATTCTCTGGGGTGATACAGGTGGAGCCCATGCCATCCCAAAAGAGAAACCTCAATCACAACAATTCAACCTACAAAAAGGTGACGTGTCACACAAAAAGGCAAGTAAAAAAAATCTGCAGCCAAATACCTATCGCACATCAGTAGCGCCAAAGATAGTCGACGCACCCAAACAAAGAGAACTGAAAACAACACTGAGACGAAAAGGGGGCGAGACATCAGACTCTCTCTCGGTCGATACTGTTAACTCAGGGGATATCAGCAACCTCAAAGAAGAGCCATTGTCTCCGTACAAAATATCACCGATGGGCATTAAGAAATAGCACAAATTATGCAAATAGTACCGCAATTTATAGACACAGAAGATAAAGTAGCTGGGCCTTTCACATGGAAACAGTTGGCATGGTTGGCTCTTGGTGGCTTTATTCTGTTTATTTTGTGGAGGACGTTGGACATGGCTGGCTTTATCGTATTCGCTTTACCTGTTATTGCAATTACGGGCGCATTTACTTTTTACAGACCCAACGGCATGACTTTTGCGCAATATGTTTATTTTGGTATTGCCTATTTTTTTAAACCACATATTTTCACATGGCAACGCGAAGTCCAAAAGGACACACCACCTCCAAAAAATAAGGAGTCTGCATCGGAAAGGATTACGAGAAAAGCGTTAACTGAAGATGATATACTGACACTAACAGAGGCAATTGACAGTAGGGGAGCAGTTCAAAACGAGCGATTACAAGAACTAATCAAACAAAACCTCCAAAGGTCAGGTGTAAAGGGTCGACGCAACTAAAGAAAAACAGAGAAAATAAACACAAACAAAATGGAACTACTCACTGGTAAAGGCGCAAAACATAGCAGCACACTCAACTACGTGGACATCAAAGCCATCGAGGACGGTATCGTGATACTTAAGAATGGCTCACTAAGAGGCGTACTGCTAGTATCATCAATAAATTTTGACCTTAAATCTTCTGATGAACAAGATGCGATTATTGGTGCATACCAAAATTTCCTAAACTCCTTAGATTTTCCAATACAAATCATCATCAGCTCACGCAAACTTAATATCAGTCCATACCTATCAATACTGGACAACACACAAAAGCAGCAACACAATGAGCTTTTACGCATTCAGACAAACGAATACAAGGATTTTGTAAAAAACCTTACCGAAGTATCCAATATAATGAGCAAGTACTTTTATATCGTTGTACCATTTGCTCCTGTAGAAGATGCAAGTAGTGGTCTACTTGGCAAGATCTCTGGCGCAATCAATCCACGTGCTGTTATCGAAGAAAGAGCTGAGGCGTTTGAAACCTATAAAAATCAACTTTGGCAGCGGGTCGATCATATAGCAGCAGCATTGGATGGAACAAGCCTTAATTTCACCGCTCTCACCACAGATGAATTAATCGAGCTCTTTTACAGTGCATATAACCCTTCTGTTTATGCCCAACATGCTGTCAAGAACATCGAAGAAACAGAGGTTGTACAGTACGCCCGCTAAATATTAGAAACAAAGACGTGTTATTCTCAAAAAAGAAAAAATCAAGCGAGTTAGATGAGGTGCTGGAGCAGGATCGCATTTATCAACAGGGTGTAGCAACAGTTCGGGGATTGATTGCACCGAGCGCTATCCAAATCGAATCATCAAAAATCCACGTTGGCGACACCCTTGCAACAACGATATTTGTGGTAGCTTATCCACGTTACCTTAATAATAATTGGTTTTCACCAATTGTTAATATCGATTTTCCGATGGATATCGCTATGTTTATTCATCCGGCACAAACACATGTAGTCCTAAAAAACCTTCGCAAAAACGCAACGCGCCTGCAATCTCAAATCAACTTGGAAGCTCGTGGTGGTAAAGTGCGAGATCCTATACTTGAATCAGCACTTCAGAATGTCGAAGATTTGCGCGATCGGCTTCAACAGGGGACAGAGCGCATGTTTCGTTTTGGGCTCTACATTACTTTCTACGGCGCTGATGAAAAGCAACTTCACTCTCACAAGACTGATGTTATGACAGTACTCGAGGCTCAGCTCGTCTACACCAAAACAGCAACTCTGCGCACTGACCTGGGTTTTATATCCACATTACCACTCGCAGAAGATGCCCTTAATAACGGCACAAACCTCAACACATCACCGCTCTCAACAATGTTTCCGTTTGTAAGCTCCACCCTTTCTTCAAATGATGGTATCTTATACGGCATTAATCGCCACAATAATAGTCTCATTCTCTTTGATCGATTCAAGCTTGAAAATGCAAACATGACTGTATTCTCCAAGTCAGGCGGCGGTAAAAGTTATTTTGTGAAACTGGAAGTACTGCGCTCTATGATGTTTGGAACGCATGTTATCGTAATCGACCCTGAAAATGAATATCAGTATCTTTGCCAAACAGTAGGTGGAACTTTTATCAACATATCCCTAGGTTCTCGCGCCCACCTTAATCCTTTTGAGCTCCCAGAAGTACCCGAGGACGAGCGTCCTGAAGACGTTTTTAGAAGCACGATCGCAAACCTGATTGGACTTCTGCATATCATGCTAGGATCTGTATCACCAGAGGAGGATACTGTGCTTGAGCGTGCAATTCGTGAATCTTACGCAGTCCGAGATATCAGAGAGAATATGGATTTTCGCTCTATCGCTCATGAGGATTACCCCACAATGTCTGACCTTAAACAGATTCTTGATAACATGGACGGTGGTACAATTCTTGCACGGAGACTTGAAAAGTATACCGACGGTATCTTTGCAGAATTCCTCAATAAACCTACCAATGTTGAGATCAATAACCAAATGGTTGTATTTAACATTCGTGATCTAGAAGAAGAGCTTAGACCAATTGCAATGTATATGGTGCTACAGTTTATCTGGAATGAAATGCGTCGTGAACTTAAGAAGCGCATCGTTGTTATCGATGAGGCCTGGATGATGATGCAAAATGATGACGCCGCCTCATTTGTCTACAGCATTGCAAAGCGTTGTCGCAAGTACTACACAGGACTAACAACGATCACCCAAGACATCTCAGACTTTCTCTCTTCCCGTCATGGCAAGCCGATCGTCACAAACTCTTCATTACAGCTCCTTCTGCGTCAATCCCCAGCATCTATCGACCTACTCCAAGAAACATTCTACCTTACAGATCACGAAAAGTTTCTTCTGCTCGAGAGCGGTGTAGGGGAGGGCATCTTTTTTGCAGGACCGAAGCACGCTGCAATCAAGGTGATCGCATCCTACAGCGAAGATCAGATCATCACTTCAAACCCTGAGCAAATCCTTCAAAACAAAAAAAGGGAAATGTAATAGTTGGCAGAAAACCCCATGGCTCAAATAGATACCATTGATATAGCAAATCTGCAGCCGCAGTCTCGCCTGCGTTTAAAGCGCACCCTAGAGAGACAAAGCGAAAATAGTGAATTACCACTCAACAGCTATAATCAAAAAATTCAAACCAAGATAAAAAAAATAGAAAATAGCCCCAATACAATCTATTGGGGGTTGTTGGCAACCGCTCTTTTTATTGATTTGTTTGACTTTGCAGTTTTCGCAATTAAGCTCATCCCGCTTGTTGGCACCGCTGTAGGGATGGCTCTATCTTTTATTATCAGTTCTCTTTTTACACTCACATCATTTTTTTATTATCATATCCAGGATCATTATGAAGAGATTGATATTGGGAACCTTAACGTCTTATTTCGCATAACGATTATCTCGGTTACACTTTTTATTGAAGGCATTCTTCCTTTTTTAAACATTCTACCCGTCACAGCAGTAGCCAGCTTCTTAGTTTTTAGGCATGTACTTAAATTGCGCGAGCAGGAGATCGAAGCGCTCAAAAAAAAGTTAATAGCATAATGACCTATGCTATAATATCGTCATGCTACACGAGATCAACACCCTAACGAAAGAGCACTTTGTATCCCTTTTTGTATTGGGTGTTTTTCTGATTATGTCGATTGTTTTTCCCGTTAACACCAGCTCTCTACTTGAGGCCGTTACTGTATTTCTCGTCTTTTTGTGCATCCTACCTACGATTTACACGCTCTACATACTAAAAAGATCCCCAAGTGAACTATGGACTGTACCATTCACCTTAAAATACCACCCCGTCTCGCAGATGACAGGCATCGTCATCGGCCTCACTTTTGCGTTTTTACTTCACTTATCACCCTACCTAGAGGTTTACAAGTCATTCGCACAACCTTTTTTCTTGGAGTTTAAAAATTTTCTCATCTTTGAGCTTTTGTTTGTTACACCCTTACTCATGATTGCTACATACTTTAGCATTATTATCGTGGGAGCTTTGCATCTGCCGCGAAATATAACTTATATAATGTCGACAATCGTGCTCTCCTCACTCATGTTTACCTTTTTTGATTTTCCTACTTATGTTTCTTTTGTTGTTGTTGGCTGCATCTTACTTTCCTATGTTAAAATGAAAAGCATCAATATAATCTCACTATTTATTTCTCTGCGCATCTTTTTCCTCGGCTTGGACACTTTAATCGCTAATACAATTCTCCCATGAAACGTATCGTCGCCCTTCTTCTAGTGATTGTTATCATGACACCAGAGTTCTCGCTTGCACTCTTTGGATCCAGCAGTAAAGCCCGCAAAGGATCTATTCAAGGTGCTCGCACTGTCATGACAGAGGACCTAGGCCTCCCCATAGACCAACTGGGTGTTCTAGGTGTTACAGCTTTGGATAAGGGTGTCCCAGAAGTCACTGTGCACATTGCCGGTACAACTGGAAAATACTATACTGCTCACGCCAATGTAACTGGACTCAAAAACCCAGATCAGGCCTATTATACGTGGTACCTAAAAAACGACCAGTATCGCAATGAAGCGTCTAAAAATGATTATCCTCATGAGCTTCCCTTAGCGGAGAAAGTGTGGGTAGGGGATAATATGGAACAATACAAGATAAATGCCACGCGCGCACACCTCGAAACTTACTTTGATGTCATGCGCTATGACAGTCCCTACAATGGTGGAAATGAGGATGATGTATTGCAAGCTGCTGAGTACCCCGCTGAAGATGATGAGGACGGTAGCTTGGCATACATAGGCGGAAATGACGCATACAATTCTCACTACGATGATTTTGAAGACTATCTCGATGACAAATCAGGAGACTATCCAGAGTGGCCTAAAGATCGTGATAACTACTGTTATGTCTATGATTACAGTACAGGTGAGGACTTCGAGCTTGTCGAGCCTGATTTTGAAGCCGCGGAAGCAATCAATCCTGCATGTGATGAGGGATATGAAGTGTTGTGTTTGAGTGTGGAAACAGTCAGCTCTTGTGCTGCACCAACTCCAGCTGAAATCGAAAGCGCCTACAATGCAGGCATCGCTGAAGGTGGCGAGGGCGGTGAAGGTGGCGAGGGCGGTGAAGGTGGCACGGGAGGAACAGCTGGAGAGGCGGGCGACCCAGGAACTCCAGCGCATCCGGACGGATGTGATG
>JAHDCW010000009.1:7886-31122 GCA_020629675.1 Minisyncoccota bacterium
GCAGGTGATGGGGGAGATGGAGGTGATGCATCGCAAATATCAGCTAGTGATAGTTTTACATCAGCTTCGTCTACAAGTCGCTCACTTAACACATGCTCCTATGTGGAGGATGAGGTAAGCTGCGTGGAACGCGGTGAGGGCACATGGGAAGTGCGATGTGGTGATGGTGCAGTTCCTGTGTGTGTACCACGACGCGATTCCCAAATCCAAGGCATAGCCCCTGGTGGTGGAGAAGTTGATTCCCGTGATTATTTCGAAGACCGCGCCCAGCGATCTCTACAGTGTGCAGCATCAACTGATGATGTCCTTATCGAGCAAATCTACGGTGTTTATCAGTCAGTAGTTGGCAAGTTAGAAGTCTACAATCTATGCCTCGAACAGCAAGCAGCAACACCAACAACCACAATCACATGTATCGACCCAACAGAAGATATCGAAGCTGCTGCCGCAGAGATCGACCTACTTCTAAATCGTATGCGCGACCGTATACGTGTATCAGGTGTGACCAACCTAGTAAACCCACCTAATGGAGCTCCAGGTGCTGTCAATATAGATATTGGGAAACTCGAAGCGGCGCGTGCTTTCTCTCAAATTGCTGAGGACCCAAACAGTTTTGAGTGCGTAACAGATACCCAAGTAATCATCATCAAAGATGAGGCCAACTCACCTCCAGGTTGTGTGTGTACGATTCATGACAATGTAGAGGGATGCGCTGAAGGTGAAGGCGAGGAGTGTAGCTATGACTTTATACAAGAACCGAATCCAGATGGTGAACTTTCTATTAGCCAGGAACTTATTGAATTACAATTCAATACACCCACCTGTGAATTTACCAATCGAGCCGAAACTCTCGATGCTGATCGTGATGCACTCACTGATCCTGAGTCAGCTTCAAACTATGCCAACTCCAACGCAAAGATAGACAACAACCTCGTAACTACTTTTTCTAATAACCAAGCTCAATTAGATGCTAATAGCTTCAGCACACTTGAACTTGAAAGCTCCTGCACCGAGGCGATCCACCTCTTCCCAGGCGGTCCCGGATCGGACCTCGAGGACCTTGGTGTGTATACCGGTGATGGAACATTCTCACAAGCAGAGGAGGAGTTCTGGGGTACGAACCCAAATAACGCGCAAACAATTTCAGATTCGATAGATGATGAGGCAGTTATCATGGGTGTAGGCATGAAAGAATTCCGCTGGAAATACAAACCAGGCGATGAGATAGGCGTTGTCGTACAAGGTATCAGCCAAGATCCAACACGACATGACAATGCATGGCCACGCACTGTATTTGCTTTTATGGAGGAAGGTTGTCGACCGATAAACTTAGGCAGCTACCTCGAGATGCCACGACAACGCATCGTGGAGTTTCCAGTAGCAGGCATGGGCAAAGAAGAGCTCGAGGACTGCATGAACGTAAACTGGTTCGACCCTGGTGACATCTCTGAGAATTACGACCTCACTGTTGACATCCAAGGCCCTGGAGAGCCTGTAACCAATGGTCAAAAAGTGCCAATCTCACTTAACGCAAATGCGTTGATTGATGACAAGCTTATGGAGAATGCTGATCTCATGAAAAAAGCGCACTACACATGGAAAATTTACAAGCTGAAGGCTGGCGCCACTGAAGGGGGCGGACCTCCAAACCTGCAAAACCCAGATGACTTTACAGAATCTGACTGGGAGAGACTTTTCACTCATTCAGATATCGAGGCCGGCAATGCTACCCTCATCAATGACATGCGCGTCAAGTCTCTCAAGGGAATTAATCTGCACGAGATTAAGATGCTTGCTGAGTTCCCATCTTCTGCTCTCACATTTAACGGAAACTCAGGCATCATTCGAGTTGTCGTTGAGATAAATGCCCCAACAGAACAAGTCAACGTAACGAGATTTGGACGAGGCGAGTTTTTAATGAATATCGTTTCAGGTAATGATTCACGGCTGCTTGTGCGTCCAATTGATACGTACGGCGGCGGCGATGGCAGTCTAACAAAAGTACTGGGAACCGATTTTGATCGCGTAATCTGTGACGCAACCTCAGGTGATGCTGACTCGCTTGATTTTCAGATTTGCCAGGTAATTCGCAATGAGGTGTTTGCAATTCAAATCGAAGAAGCTGCAATCGTCGAGACAGCAGAAGATTTTGGCATTGATCGTGGCTTAATCACACCAGACGTAATCGAGTGGACATTGGATGGTCAGAGTATTACCTGCGACCCTCGTATGTACAGTGAATGCCTCCTAGGAAGAGGTGGGTTTAAACCTGGCTCTCCTGGATATGAGCCTGGCGGGGGATATATCATATTTTTGCCTGTGCGACAAAATGGTGCCATCCACACAGTAACAGCAAACATCAATAGCCCAGCAGCAGGAGCAACATCGACAAAAAAACTCTCTCGCACTATTTATGTCAAAGAGCCTCAAATGATCATCACAGGATGTCCCACATTTGGTGAAGATGGATCATCACCTGATTTTGACCCTGCTTTTGTACCTGATTGTGGCGCTGGCACAAATGTAACTGCTAAAACATTTGGAGAGTTTGCTGATCCCGCTCCACAAGTCGATAATACAAGCGAAATCGGTCCTACAGATAACACCGACCGCAGTGTGCAAACATACCAACGCAACGGAGATACATTTACACTCAACGCTCACTTTGCACCTAACATGCTTAATCGCTATAGTACAGGATCTTCAACGGCACCTGCAGGGTGGGAAGATCGCGTCACAGTGGGATGGCAAATGACGTCAGCCGAGGATACACCGTCACAAATCGGCCAAACGCAAGACTTTACCGTACCAGATTATCTAAGCGACGTAGATGTAGAAGTGAAAGCGCGTGCAATCATTCAAACACCTGATGATATCAGAAATCTACTTGAGCAACACTTTGACATCTTTAAGGAGACCGGCACAATCGCACAATATGTCGACTCTGAAGCAACTATTACACCACCAGGAACTCTTAATGTCGGTTTTATCACGGAAGGGAATTACCTTGCCCATCTTGAACAGCGGCGCTCAGAAATGACCAATAACACCTTTCTTGCATTTATAGCAACTAACACACCTTCTTACTTAATCTTCTTAATTAAGATTGTAGTTTCAAGCGTTGCGATTCTCATAGCTGCTCGCAGCGCACTCTTTGTTGCACAGCGTCAAAACTAAATACCCCCCCTTATGAAAAGGCTGTTTATTGTTTCTGCTGCTCTTCTTGGAGTATCCATCATCTTTCTTTTGATTTATAATTTTGTTTTTAAGAAGGAAGTTGGAGGGAATTCTCAAACAGAGGATATTCTCACAGATGAGCAAGTGATGGAGCAATCTCTGACAACTGCAGCAAAGGAAGAAAAAATAGATCTTCTTTCTGTGGAGCCCGCTTTAGATGCTCAAACATTAGGCGAAGATCGCATTATCTACTTTGATCAAGTAAAAAAGGCTATCACCTCAATCACAGAAAGAGGCTCTAATAAAGAAATTCTCATATCCACACCTTTAGGTGAAATCCAAAGGGTAACCTGGTCGGATGATTCTTCACGAGCCCTACTGACAACAAGCGATAATTCAATTCACCCTGTCATCCCAGAAACTGAATCTGTACTTACTCTACCTAGTACAATTGACTACGCAATTTGGTCTAACAACCCTAATCAAATCATCTTCAAGTCCTACGATCAAAAAGCAGACAAACGCTTTGTAGGCATCTCAAACTTTGACGGTTCTAATCCGCGCACGCTCACAGAGATTCCTTTTCGCCGTGTCTCTCTCGCACCACTGCAAAACTCTATCCTCGTTGCTTACTGGCCCGTACCTGATTCATTTACTGAATCCCAGTTGTACTCAGTGAGTACAATCAGCCCCGGCATCCCAAAGCTTTTATTTCAAGGGCTTTTTGGTGCTGATTACCTATTCTCACCAGATAGTAAAAAAATTGCGGTGAGCTCTGTAACAGAGCGAGGTGGTGATCGATTGACACTTGGGGTTATGGACTTTCCTGGTAACAACTACCAAAACCTCCAAATCCCAACAATGGTAGAGAAGACAGTGTGGAGTAGAGATAATCAAACACTCTACTACGCTCAACCTACGGGTATCCCGGAAGGGAGCGCACTCCCAAATGACTACACTGCGAATAAATTTCAAACACGTGACACACTCTGGAAAGTCGATGTTACAACAGGAAAGAAAAACAGGATCGCTAGGCTGGATGAACTAACACAAAAAATAGACGCGACCAATCTGTTTCTCTCACCGAACGAATCACGCCTTTACTTTATCAATAAAATTGATAATCTCATTTATTATCTTTCTTTATAGAAAATTACAAAGGAAGTATCACATCTACGAGTCCCACTACAAAAAGATAACCAAGGACTGCAGCCCATCTTGGACCTGCAGCTGATTGCATAACCACAGATCGATAAAAACCAAAGGCCAGCAAGTAAATAAGGGCAACGAAAGCAAACCAGCCCCCATAAAGCCACAGAAAAAGATACATGCTATGGGGATGAGGCACTGCCCACTCAAGGTAAGGGTTGTAATATTGTTGCATTTCAAGGTATTTAGCCTGAAATGAACCCACATCAATACCTCCTAGCGGATCAACTCGAACCATATCAAATGCTACCCTCCAAATCATTATCCTGGAATCCAGTGGCGTCCGTCCGCTTTCAGCGTAAGCGCTATTTAGCTTTTGCTGCGCAAACATAGCTGTCACACTCAACACTAGACACAACCCGAGAATTATCACGACTTTTTTAACGAAAGAAATACTTGTCATCTCTCGTAATCCCAGCATACTCACATAGAGCAATATTCCAATCCATAAAGCGCCGACTGCTGCAGCTGACTCGGTCATCCATAGCGCCACACAGCCCAAAAATGGGATGATATATGACATTGTACTTTTTCGATGAAAAAATAGCACACAGAGCAATATGAGAAGCCCTAGGCGCATCCCTAGCATGTTTGGCGAATCATACAATCCAGTCAATCGCCCATCGAACGTTTTTATATCTTCCAAAATGAAACCAGTGAGAGAGAGTTGAAGTGAGGCTAACGCTAAGAGAAACAAAAATGAGACACGATAAGGAGGGTGATAGTAATGCCACAAGAAAAAAAGTGACCCACCCCCAGCAAGTGGCAGCAAAAACCATTCAAGCACAATCCCATACGCGTGCATCGTATGCGTGAGAAAAGCTTTAACTAGCAATGATACGAGTAAAATCCCGACGGCACACCACACGACCCAAAAACGTTTAAGGTTAGCATAAAGTCTCTGCCGCAAAGGCTGTTGGCGTATAAAACAACAAAAAAACATAAATCCTGTAATGACATTTAGGATGGCCATTACACCCAAGGATGTTGATTCAAATAGAATGCGAAGGTGCCATAGCGGCAGCAAAGCAGAGACAGCAAGTACCCAAAAATATAAAATCTTACTCATAAGACAATACTAACACTCTTTAAGGGACTTTCTACCTTCAAGATAAATACCAAACGCTATCAAGAAAAGTAAAATGGGGTAGACATGCACAGAAAATAAAGCTGTATCAAACAAGCTATGCACCATAAAAATGACCATAGCGACAAATGCAAACTGTCCGTGCGGGTGACGCGCACAATAAAACAGCATCATCAATCGTATTAAAAGAGCTAAAAATAACAAAAATCCCACAATACCAAGCTCCACACCAACATCCAAGAGCATATTATGCGCATATATAGGCGTCCGATAATCAGCCTCTGGATCGACGATGTGAGCGTATGAACCTAACCCAACACCAAAAATAGGAGTCTGCGCCCAAATCTGTAACGTTTCTTGCCATATCTCTATGCGCGCACTATTTGAATTATCCGCGCCATCAAACGACGACAAGAGGCGATATGTTAAAGAATTTTGAGGTAGTATAGCCACACAAATCAAAAAAGATAACATAAACATCAGACCATGCCTTTTGCGTAGCGAAAGTGATCGCCATAACGTAAAGACCAAAACAGTAAATCCACACAACATTGCTATCTCAGCACCGCGAGAGAATGTCGCGAGATTTGCACCTAAAATCAAAACAGCTATCACCAGGTAACACTTTTTCTTAGTATGTTTATATACACCTAACGCTAACGGAAATATCATACCAGTATAAAAAGCAAACATATGCGGATCAGGAAAAAACCCAATTGCACGAAAGAGATCTACACCCAAAACATGCACGAACCAGCTATTATATGCAGCAACACTTTCTGAAAAAACACCCCCCAGAAAGAAGGGTGTTAAAATTGACCACAAATCCGCAACGCTTTGGTGTCCAAATATAAACTGCGCACCGAACTGCACTACCCCCACCAGAGCTGCTAAAGCACCACCCCATACAATCGCTTTTGTGACAGTGTAAAGCGCGTTCTGACGAGAAAAAAACAGTTGTACTAAAACAAACAACAACGGCACAAAAAGCCAAAAATATGCAATCTTGCGCAATGTCCAATCGGAAACCGGCGAATATACAAGAGATAAGATCATCCACACATGCAAGCCCACAAACAAAAACAATATGGAGCTGCGCGGTATAATAATTCTTTTTTTAAAGAGAAAAACAAAGATAGCTGCAGCACCGATCACAAGAACGAGCACGCGAGCCAAGTGCGCATCAATGGTCTCCGACAAAGACAGTGCCCACAAAAGCGGCAATGCCACATAGTACCCCCCTACAATACCGATAAGCAATTTGATCATGTTCTCCGAAGACAGATGCGTACGCATTTTATAAAACCACTCCACAACAACCCATGATGTTTTGTAAAATAATAGTGCTGCGATTCATAATAAGATTTCTTTTTGCGACCATAGTCATTACTACTTGCACCAGAAATATGATGCGCTGTAAATGATATATTACGGATGATACTAAAACCACGCGCTTTTACACGTCGACAGAGGTCAACATCCTCATAGTAAAGAAAGAAATTTTCATCAAAGCCTCCAACCTTTTCGAAAAGCGACTTCTCCATAAAAAAAAGCGCACCAGTGACCCATGCCAGTGAGCACATTCCATAAGGGATGCAGCTGTCACTACGTCCGACACGATGCTCTTTTTTTCCACGCATATTATTCCATAGCACGCTCCATGGCGTCAGATCTTGTGTGCCGTACGACCACTTTTCCACATGATGATACTGATCACAAATACGAGGTGCGACAATACCTACATTTTCACCCTCGAAACTCACAACAATATCATCAATATGATCAGTTATACCGTAAATATCAGGGTTTATAACGCACAAATATCGTCCACGCGCACGCTGCGCAGCACGATTATGTGCTTTCCCAAATCCTATATTGTGACCATTTTCCAGAACAATAACATTGCTATACTCTGTCGTAAACGTATGCACAGGATCGTTATTGCTCACAATTACCTCATATGAGCGACGCACCTTAATGGCAAGCTCTTCTATGAGTCTTTTGACATGCTCCTCACTATCGTAATTTACGATGAGGAATGAAATTGTGATGCCCTTGTCCTTCATAAAACGTTTCAAAAGCATGAACAACACTGTTTTGTGTTTCTTTTTGCGTCACTGTGGCACCTCGCGCGTGCAGCCATGCTTTTTTTAAGGTACTAAAAATATACCGCAGTCTAGAGAAAAAGACAAACCAAAGACATGCTCCACGATGCGTGTGTTTATCAAAAAAAAGAAGTCCAGATAGGGTCAAAAAGTACGTTTTTGCAACAGAAGCATCCTCACTTTGCTCTGCATGAAATGCTTCTGCATCAGGTTCAACCATTAATTTATAACCATTTTTTCTAAGCCGCAAAGAAAGGTCAGCATCCTCATAATATAGATAAAACTGTTCATCAAAACCACCTACCTTCTCAAACACATCGCTTCGCAGTGCAAGTATGCATCCAGAAAGAAACCTTGTGCGCACCTCATCCTCACTGTGCGTGACACGGTGTCGCCAAAAATCCATCTCTCCTCCCTTAAACCACAACTCTTCCTTGGCGAAATCTTTATAAATTACCGGTGAAACAGCCCCCACAGCACCATCATCAAGTGAACGCACTAAATGCTCCATACAATCAGGTGTTAGCACTGCATCTGGATTTATGAAGATAATATGGGTCGCATCCTTACCGTTAGCAAAAGAGGCACCTTGATTTGCGCCCACTGCAAAACCGCGATTGGCTTCATTTGTAATAATTGTGCAGTGCAGGTTTGATTTCTTAAGGAAATCTAGGGATTTATCCGTACTTGCATTATCCACAATCACCACATTGTGTGAAATTGTTTGCTTCTGCAAAGAAGCACACAGTGATCTAAGGTGCTCACCGCTATTGTAACTTACAATAACCACCCACACGTTGTCTTCATCCATAAAAACTAGCTTACTGATGGTCGGATGCGTCTCAGATCATCCTTGGTCACAATGCCAACAGCGAGAATAAACACACCATAAAGCGCTGTAACATAAACACCCTTCACAAACCCTCCAAAAGGACCATAAATGTAAAGAGCAAACACTAACACAAGCGCAACCAGGAGCAAGAGTGGCTTCTGAAGACGAATCCTCACTTCGACATGTTTCGAAATTGCCCTATACACAAAATATGCTACCAAAATCTCCGTCAAAACAGAACTTGCTGCAGCACCGAGGTAGTCATAATGCGGGATGAGTATGATATTTGCTACGACGTTAAAGGTAGCAAGTGATATAAAAATAACCATCAAGCGCTTCTGAAGATTTGCCGCAATCGCCATATTTGTAAATAAATGACCAAAGAAAATACCCACCAAAACAAACGCCAAAATCTGCAGAATGCGCGGCGAGTCGTAAAAGTCATCCACATTACTAATCACTGAAATAATCTCCGTCGACAGAAAGTAAAGACCAGCTGTAAGGGGAATTAAGATAATCGCAAAAAATGTAATAACTGTATCAAGTGTTTTCTGAAGGCGCTCCTTTTGTGTAAACATAAAACGTGAAAAGAGAGGGAGCACGAGACCAGCAACCATCGCTGGGAAGAAGATAAGTGTTTCTATGATCTTATATGCAGCACCATACATACCCACAGAACTATTATCTTTGAGAAGTGAGAGGAGGATCGTATCAACTTTAAAATAAAGAAATGTGGCAATTGCACTAATACCCATAGGATAGGACTCCTTAAGAAAAAAGATTATATAAGCAGGATCCCAATCCCAGCGCACAGAAATGTAACGACGCAAAAAGAAAAACACCAATACAAAATTAGAAATCATCGCAAAAAGAACAGACGATACAGCCCATAAAAATGGTAGCTCTAGCCTAGCTACAGCCACAATTACAGCTACCTGCACACATTTTCCCACAAACTCCGCAAGTGCAACACGGTCCATCGCTAGATGCTTCTGGAAAACACCGTTAAAAACTGTATAACTAGATGAAAAAAGGAAAGCACCAGCCATAATGATGATCGCGTATTTTACCTGATCTTCATAAGGAAGGAAAAAGACACTTCCGCAAATAAAAAGCATCACACTGATCGTCATTGTGAGACGCAGCGTGAAAACCTTGTTCATGATTGAATTTTCATCAGCACCGTCTCGCGATATCTCACGCGTCGCGATCGTATAGAGACCCATATCGCTCACAGCCATCATAAAGCCGAAATACGCGAGAGCAAGCGTGTATTGACCAAATCCATCCGTCCCCAGGTAGTGCGTCAAAAGCCGAATACCATACAAAGCAAGACCAATACTGATGATCTTGGAAATGCTGCTAAAGAGTATGTTATAAGAGATCCTCTGGGTGATCATAGAACTATCTATTTTTTAGAGAGCGCTCAATATACTTTCTGGCTTTACCACCACCTTTCGCTCATCCGCTTCGCCAATACTATCAGTTGTGACACGTGCATCATCGTGGAGATAGGTATGTATAATTCGGCGCTCATATGATGTCATCGGTCGCAACACAACAGGTTTTTTTGAACGATCTGCATCAGTTGCAGCATCACGCGCGATGCGCTCAAGCATTCTTTTTTTCCCAGATTTATAGTCATTTATATCAATAGAGAAGCGACTTTCGATACCTTGGTGATGTGCAATCACATGCGCCAAGTGCTCAACAGCGCGCAAGTTAGCACCATGATGTCCAATTAGATACTGCGCATCACTTGTTGTAATCATGCACTCACGCTCCACAACGCCGTCTTCGTTTAGAAACTCACGAACCTTCACCTCCACTGTGAAACCTATATATTGATAAAGATCCTTTATGATACCCTCAATCTTTTCTCTTTCATTCATAATACTTGTACTCCACACTCTATCTCTAGAGCATTTTAGGTTTAGAACTTACACCTTCTTCTATGATTATTCCCAAAAGAAGGTGTCGCTCCAAGCGACGTGTCACTATGATTCCTTTGTGGGCGCGTCTTGACGCATTACAAACCACTGCTGAATGACTGTGAAAATTGTAGATGTAAGCCAGTACAATGTGAGCCCAGCAGGAAACGTCAATCCAATAAAGAGTGTCATACCCGGAATAATAAAGAGCATTTGTTTCTGCATAATCGTAGCAAAATCGGGTTGTTCTGGCGTACCATCCGTTTTTTTAACTTCTTTCTGTGGCTCCTGAGCCTTTTTCTTGGAGGCCACTTGCTGCATCATGTAAATTTGGTACCACTGTGCAAGTGCTGTGACAACTGCCAAGAAAGCATTTGGCGCACCAAGCGCGAGAATACCTAACGATGTCTCACTTAATTTATCTACAACCGGTACAAATGCATATAAATCATCCTTAAGGACAAGGAACTCATCCCGATTAGTGATATTGATAATCACTCGATACATCGCAAAAAAAACGATGATTTGAAAAATAAGTGGGAGACACCCAGCACCCAAGCTAATATTATTTTCCTTATAAAGGCGCATTGTTTCCTGCGCTGCCTTTTGACGGTCATCTTTATGCTTCTGCTGGATCTCCTTGATCTGCGGCTGGATACGCTGCAAATCCTTTTGCGATGCTATTTGTTTCCGCGAAAGAGGGAGGAGAGCAAACTTTATAATGACCGTAAGAGCGACAATTGCTAAACCGAAATCAAGTGCAGTAAATGAATAGAGACCCACTAAAGCATTATAGAGGGGGATATAGAAAAATTGGGTAAAAAAATCAGTCATGATGGGTCGTACTATTTAATAAGATTATTTTTCTTGAAAAAAGCTGTAAAAAAATAACAAGCTTCTTCAAATGATATCATTTTTCCCTTATTTACGTAAGAAAAAAGAATATCACACGATACAACATTATATTCAGCAAGTACTTTCTTAAGAGCGCTACGTAAAATTCTTTTTTGACGATTACGCCTAACAGCGCTCTTAGAGAACTTCTTACCGATCACAATTGTCACACGGCATATGTCTCGATCTACAGGCATCCACCATAAAAGACCGTAACCGTGGTAATATCGACTACCATCCCTCTTGAGATTCTCTATATCCTCATGATGATGAAGTCGCTGTACACTATTAAACATAATACAAAAAAGCTCAGTATAGTGAGCTTTTGTGGTTAGACAGTTACTTTAGTACGTCCTTTTTGCCGGCGACGGGCAATTACAGCGCGCCCTGTCTTTGTCTTCATTCGCTTAAGAAAGCCATGTACACGACTTCGCTTGCGACTTTTTGGCTGATATGTTCGCTTCATAATAACAGTATTATAATATGGACTCTTGCGGGCAAGAGCCTTAAGAGTGTATAAAGAGTATCACCATATCGATGATTCGTCAATAGATTACTGTCATTTTTCAACTTATCATCACCGCATCAGAATCAACATTCATGAAGTACACATAATAAAGATACCTAAAAAGAGTGAAAAAGGGGATAAACTGTTGTTATTAACGGCATATCAACAGTTTGTCACCAGGTAGGTGTGTATATTACCTGTGGATAAGTGCTATAATTGTCTTTACTGAGCCATTTTTAAGAAAAAAGTCGCTCACTTTTCCTCATTTAATAAACTTATTGATTCTGCAGCGCATATGCAAAACACACACAATAATCTCTGGGATAAGGCTTTAAGTGCGATAGAACTCTCTATCTCACAAGCTAATTTCTCCACATGGTTTAAAAATACGACAATCCTCTCGCGAAAAGATGACCATATTGTGATCGGTGTACCAAATGGTTTTGCAAAAGAGTGGCTTGAAAATAAGTACAAAAACTACATTCTCGCTGCTCTACGCGATATTGAACCGGCGATTTCTGGTATTAGCTGTACCGTATATAACCCTAATGCAGTCCAAGCAGAACCAGAACCGCAAGCGGTTGAGAGTGCAGCGCCGCATACCACACCACAAAACACTCCACCAACCCCTCGACAAGAAGTACCCAGCGCAGCCACTGCTGCACCCACAGCTCCAGAATCAGCCACAGATGTATTTCGTAAATCTCTTGAGGCAGTTGATAATGGCCTTAACACTCGTTATACATTTGATAATTTTATCGTTGGCGAACATAATGAGCTCGCAAAAGCAGCGTGCGCTGCGGTAAGTGAAAACCTAGGCAAGATCTACAACCCTCTTTTTATCTACGGTCATGTAGGACTCGGTAAAACACACCTTCTACAATCAATTGGCAATGCTGTAATCCAAAAAAACCCAGAAAAAAAGATACTCTACACAACCTCAGAGCGTTTTACAGCAAATCTTATAGAATCGATTAAAAATAATACCGCAACCGCATTTAAAGCTTACTACCAAGAGATTGACCTACTCATAATTGATGATGTGCAGTTTCTCTCAGGCAAAGAAAAGACGCAGCAGGAATTTTTTCATATTTTCAATGCCTTACACCAACGAGATAAGCAAGTCGTTATTTCTAGTGACCGCTCTCCAAAAGCTATTGGTGATCTAGAGGAGCGTCTACGCTCTCGATTTGAAGGTGGTATGATCGTTGATATCGGCCTACCTGATCTTGATACACGCGCCGCAATTCTACGAGAAAAGGCTGTTATGAAAAATATACTCATTGATGATGAGACACTGCAATTTGTAGCTGAACACATTAAGAATAATGTGCGCGAACTTGAAGGCGCCCTCAATCGCATCATCGCCTTTTCAGACCTCAAGCAACAAGAGCCAAATCGAGATCTCGCTGAGGTTGCACTTGCTGAGATTATCGAAAGCAGTCGCCGCAAAGCTGTACAAAGCAAAGATGTCGTTTCTATCATTGCAGCATTTTATGAGGTTTCTCAGGATGATCTCATCACAAAGGGTCGCAAAAAAGAGATCGTACATCCACGTCAGGTAGCCATGTATCTCTTACGCAAAGAATTAGGTATGTCTTACCCAGGGATTGGGAAGTACTTTGGCGGGAGAGATCATACTACTGCTCTTCATGCTTATGAAAAAATCCACAAACTTGCCTCAGAGGATGTACGCTTCTCTGAAGAGCTCACCTTTCTCAAAGACAAACTTTACAGCGTATAGTATGTTATCCACATACATCTGTAGATAAACAATTTATATAACTGTATAACCACCCACATTCTTATGGATAAAGCTTTGAAAAAAGAAAAGATAAAAAGTGTATAAAATAAAACTACTCAAAACCTTCAAAATGATGTCAAATATACACACTACTATTCACAGAAGTAAGAGAAAAAAGAACGCGATTAATACTAGCCAAAAAGCTCTTTTCCACATATCCACACAGTAGTAATAACAATAAACTTTATATATAGATATATGAAATTTACATGCACATACGAAAATCTCAAGACAGCACTTCAAGACATAACTAGTGTTGTCCAAAGAAACATCAACCTCCCCATCACGGAAAATATTCTCATCAGTGTAGAAGATGGAATAAGTAAGTTATCAGCAACAAACTTAGAGATCGGTGTCATTAGGACAATCTCATCCAAAATTGAATCTGAGGGTAGTATTGTGATTCCACCACAGCTTCTCGTGGGATTTCTAAATGCGATCCGAGGTGGAGAGCATATTACTATCGAAAAGAAAGATTTAACAATCGTGGTCAAGAGTGGCTCTTATGAGAATACGATTATGGGTCTTGATGCGGATGATTTCCCGATTATTCCACAGGAAAAAGAAACTACGTTTCACCGGGTATCCTTACCACTTTTGCAGGAGAGTATTGCTGCAGTCTTACCGTTTGCGACGCAGAGTGAGATTAGACCGGAGTTAACAGGTGTTTATATTACTCAGAAGGATCAAGAATTATTCTTTGTTTCAACGGATAGTTTTCGCCTTGGAGAAAAGGTGGTGTCTGTGCGGGAATTTTTTGGTACGACAGGCGCGGGGATAGATAGCTCGCTGATTCTGCCGCAGAAGATTTGTGCGTATATTTTGCAGATGTCTGATTTGTATGAAGAGGTGGAATTTTCAGTAACAAATAATCATCTTATCTTGAAGAGTCGTGAATTGTATGTAACAAGTCGCTTGATAGATGGTCAATACCCTGACTATAAACAAATTATTCCCCAGTCTTCAGAATCAACAATTATTCTAAAAAAAGAGGATGTAGTTGAAATTATGCGTGTTATGATGGTGTTTTTGCAAAAGAACAAGCATGAGATTACTTTTACTGTGGAGGAGGATCATGTCAGTATTGGAACGCGCGTTGCAGAGGCGGGTATGAGTACAACAAAGATAGAGGGTGTTATTGAAAGTGAGGGGATTTCATTGGTTGTTAACCCTCAATACGTCCTTGACGGACTTAAGAAGATTAAAGAGGAGGGTGTTTATATTGGGATTAATAACAGTGCTGCGCCAATTGTTGTGCGTGGTGTGGGTGATGATAATATTAACAGTGGGTTTACTTATATTGTGATGCCAATCAATAGTAAATAATATGCGCTCACTTAAGGATTATTTTAAGGAAAAGGATCAGGGGGATGAAAATTCGAGTGAGATTACTGCACGTGACTTGGATGATAAAACAATCTTTCATGTTTTCAATGTTGTGATTGGTGAAAATTACGGCTCTCAGGGCCAAAAAAATATCATTCCTACTCTATACAGGTCTAATACCCTTTTCGTCTCATTTAAGAGCTCTCTGTGGGCTCAGGAGGTATGGATACAGAGGCGAATGCTTCTGAGAAAGATGGAGGAAAAGCTTGGTGTTGGTGTTGTAGTGCATATTAAAACAGCGCAGTAGCATTTTCTCAGAGTGAGAACTGCTCTTTGGTTTTTAGGATCTAATTGAGTCGAGTAGTGATTTTTAGTATAGAAAAATTAAAAAACACCTTATAGTTAGGTGTTTTTTATATGTGCTATGTTTCTCTATTCGTCCTCGGAGTTGGCTGTGTATGAGATGGAATCTGAGTCAGAAGCAGTATTGCCGATCTCATCACGGAAGATTACTTCTACTTCAATGCGACCACTTTCTTGATCTGACGGAATTGTATAGGTGTAGCTATCGGCACCAGAGGAGTGTGCTTGCTCCCCGTCGATGATATAGGTATAGCTATCTTTATCAAATGGTGAGTCTTCATCGGCAGATATTTTGAGTTTATCGTCATTAAGTGAGAGATCGATGGAAAGTTCAGGTTTATAATCATCGAAATCACTTGCATCACAGGAATTAGGTTCTTCACCAAAAATTACTTTACCATCATCAAGGTCCTTGTAGTAATCTTCCACAGCATCATCCCACACTTTGTAGGAAGGGTCGCGCTCTGCACTGCTTGGCTCAGGTCCACGTGGATCACGCGGGTTCACGTAACGCAAGATCGTGTGAGCCTCGATGAAGGTTCGTTCTTTCTTACGATCATCGGGACAGTATTCGTTCGCGAGGCAGTAGGTTTGTTTTGATTTTGAAATAAGGCAGACATCTATCTCATCCCCTTCTTCGATCTCTCCATCGAGAATATCTTTATTTGTTTTAAATTCCTCAGGGTTGTATGCGCTGAAAGTTTTAATTTCTGCATCTTCTGATATTGGATGTGCTTCACGGATGTAGTCGCGAAAAATTGGCGCTGCAGCATTAGAACCAACACCTCCGCTGTTCATCGATGAGTTGTCATTGTTACCTGCCCAGACGCCTACTGCGATTTCTGGTGTGTATCCTACTGTCCACGCATCACGGTTACCATTAGTTGTTCCTGTTTTAGCTGCGACAGGTCGGTCGTCAAAGCGTAGGGCGTTATTAGCGCCAAATGCAGGTGTACGGTATTCATTGGTGGAGAGTACGTGTGAGAGCATATCTGTGTACTCTTTTTCTACAATTCTCTCACCTCGTTCAGGCTTGTATTCTTGGATGGTCTGTCCATCACGGTCAGTGATTGAGATAATCGCCGTTTTAGAAATGTAAACACCATCATTGGCAAAAGTGGAGAAGGCACTTACATGATCAACGAGCTTTACTTCACCACCACCAAGTACAAGAGAGAGTCCATAATGATTGAGGTTTTTATTAAGCGTGGAGATTCCCAGGTCATGGACAAAGTCGATCACGTCACCAAGTCCAACTAGATAAAGCGCTTTTACTGCAGGGATATTAAGGGAAAGTGCGAGAGAGTCTTTGATTTTAACTGGCCCGCGAAATGTGCCGTCATAGTTTTGCGGTTCATAATCAGGTGCACGATCTACAGGAAAAGCTGTAGGGACGTCATACATGATCGTTTCAGGTGTGTATCCTTTGATGAAACTCAGGAGAAAGACATAAGGCTTAAATGATGATCCTGGCTGTCTTTCGCTGACAGTTACATTAACCTTACCGTCGATGTCTTCATCGAAATAGTCACGCGACCCTACCATGGTCAAAATTTCACCGGTATCAGCATCGATGGAGACGAGGGCAGCATTTTCTGCATCATATCTTTCTTCATTGATGAGGGCTTGCTCTTTTACGATACGCTCTGCTATCTGTTGCTTTTCCCAGTCGAGGGATGTGCGGACGGTGAGGCCATTTTGCTGGATGTATTCCTCTCCATACCTGTCTTCTAGGTAATCGATGACATAAAAAACGAAGTGGGGTGCGTTAATGGAGTCCTTGTTGGCAGCAAGCTTTGCAAACACATCAACTGTTTTGTATTGTTCTGCTTCTTCGCGAGTAATATAACCTAAATCCGCCATGTGATTGAGAGCTGTTTCCTGCCGACCTTTGACGAGTTCTCGACGTGTTCCATAAGGGTTGTATCGTGTTGGTGCTTGTGGGAGTGAAGCTAAAAGAGCTGCTTCATCATATGTAAGGTCAATCGCCGCTTTATCAAAGAATGTTTTAGCAGCAGCTTCAATGCCGTAAGAATTTGAGCCGTACGGTATCTCATTGAGATAGAGGTCGAGAATATCATCTTTGGAAAGTTTAAATTCTAACTCAATTGCCAAAATTGCCTCTTTAATTTTACGCGTCACAGAACGCTCATTGGTGAGGAGGGTATTTTTTATAAGCTGCTGTGTAATCGT
The DNA here is from genome assembly GCA_020629675.1 of Minisyncoccota bacterium. Taxonomy (GTDB): domain Bacteria; phylum Patescibacteriota; class Minisyncoccia; order Moranbacterales; genus JAHDCW01. The sequence continues at coordinate 25,316 of JAHDCW010000009.1, forward strand.
GGAGCCACCAGAGCGTACGCCGATACCAAAAACTTGTGACGCAGCAGCGCGAATAATCGCCTTAAGATTTACGCCATTGTGTTCGTAAAAGCCTTGATCTTCCAGTGCGATTGTTGCGTGTCGTATGGTTTCTGGGATTTGTTCATGTGGAATAATTGTGCGTTTTTCCTCTCCATGAATGTCGTAAAGGAGTACCTCACCGGTACGATCGTAGATTTTTGTACTTTCTGCGACGAAGCGTGTGTTAACCTTGCCAACTTCTGGCAAATCTTTGGAGAAATAGATAAAAACTGCGATAACAGCGATGATGCTGATGACTGTGCACACTGCTCCAATACGTAAAATCCATAATCCTATTTTTTTCATACGCACTTTAAATGATGGTTTTTTAGGGTCATGATGAAACAATTCTGGCGCACCATGGGATATAAGCGTGTCTTTTTTGGTGGGTGTCGCTATTCTTTTTTGTGAGAAGCGAATTGCTTCATATTTCTCACGTAGCATCTCTTGCTGCGCGGTGAGCCATGTTTTACATCTTTCGATGCAGCCTTTAAATCCTTTTTTGGGCTTTTTTTGATATGTAAATACTGGTTTCATAGTGTTCTTATTTTACCGCGACTAGCACAGCTTGCAAAATACGGAGTAGCTGATATGTGCTTAGTGGGTGGTATAAAAAAGGTCCTCTAGTGCTACTTACTCACATCCACGAGGAATCTGTGTAGATTTCTCTTACCGATGATCGATGGGTACGTCAGGTCTGATCGGTCGACGATATTTACCTTTGCTGTGATTGTGCGTTTATCCATCTCAAAAATAATCTTTACAACTGGTCGTGCTGAGACGCCACTCGAAGCAAAGATAACACTCACATCGTGAAGTTGTGGGATATTTTTTTGGTGCTCTTTGAGGAGTTGTGTTTCTATTGTGCGGCCTTTACCGCGCTCAAGTGAAAGTTTGCTTAAATCAATTTTTTTCCAATAATCGACGAGTTCTCCAAAACCAAGTTGACGCGCAAGCTCGTAATCGATTGAAGTAGAGTAAGCACCTGTATCGATTTTTGCCTCTACCTCAATTTTTTTATCATTAACACCATGGAAGGTGACCTTTTCCACGGATCCGATAACGCTTTTTCCAGATGTTTCCTCAAGTTCCTGCTCAATCTCACCGCCAAAGAGATTTTTACCGACGCGCACGCCGTGTTCAGCGCTTTTGATTTTGAGGCCTTCAACACGCTCAAGTCGACGCTTGAGACCAGCTAAATTAGCTACTTGGATTGAAAGTCCTGGTCGTGCGTTAAGCTCAAGGAAAACAGGGCCGCGCTCACGATCAATCGCCACATCAGCGCCGAGAAATCCTAGTCCGGAGGCTTTTTGGGCTTTTACAGCGAGGAGGAGCATGTCGTCCCAATGCGGGATTTTAACACCCTTAAGGAGGAGGCGTGACCCAGGTATATAATCAATTAATTTTGATTTTCCAATCACGGACGTGGTTGTCGTACCAGTTGCCATATCGATACCGACGCCGATGCCACCTTGCTGGAGGTTTGCTTTGCCATCTGATTCTTTGGTGGGTAGACGGAGCATTGCCATGACAGGGACGCTGTTATAGATGATGATACGGATGTCTGGAATACCTTTGTAGGCATACGGCTTTAGCTTTGGAGAGAGTTGGAGGCGTTCTTCGAAAAAGGCGATGTCAGGAGACCCTGAAAGAGAAAAGGCGCCGTCAAGGATGTTGCGGATATGCGCTTTGATATCATCAATTGTGACAATTTTGCCGTTGGATTTTACCCATGCATCATTACGTCCTTTTTTGCGGCCATAGACGATGAGGATGCCTGATCCGCCAAGGCCTTGGTTTGGCTTGAGGACAAAGCTGTTTGGTAGAGTGGAAAAATCATAATGATCGAGAGTGGCGTGCGATGACACTTTAGCGATGAGGCGCGGTACGGGTACACCTGCTTTTTTGAGAAGGCGCTTGGAGGCGATTTTATCATCTGCAAGGCGCTTTGCATTTTTGAGGTTATGTGGGCGGATATACGTCAGATTGCGGGCATTCATCCCGAGGATAGCAGACCCTTTCTGGAAAAAAGTAAGTAAAGACATAGGATCTCTTACTGGATTTTATCAATCACGTCCCGAAAGCGCATATATTCACTCGCGCGAAGTCCTGTCCAGCGACCTAGGAAGATGTGGAATGGAATCAGGAGAAGAATGCTGTATGGATGTTCGAGTATGAACTCAGTTACTGCAAGTCCAGTAGAAGTAGATGTGCTCATAAGGAAGTAGCTGATCAGTGCGATGATAAGTGTTTCGATTGCGAGTATGAGAGCTGGGCGTGATCCTTTCTCGATTTGCACAGCGACAAATTTTTCAACGAGTGTCACGATAATAAGAATTGCAAAGAGCTCTGCTTGCGCAAATCCGATGCGACCCATGACGCCACCGGCGGTGAGGATGAGAAGGGTGCAGATCGTTACGACGGTGATAGTGATGGCTACGCGTGGGAGGTAAAGGAGACGCAATTTCTGCATTGTATAGCGCATGAGCATGCCGATTGTAAGCACAGCGATGTAGATCGCAATCGCGTACTGTACACCACCAACGTCATGGCGCCCCATTGCGATAAAGGCAATTGCTATGATGGAAGGTGTATAGATACCAAATGCCTGTAAGCCGATAACCTGACGCAAAAGCACGACCAGTGTTGCTATGAAAGGAAAAAGGAGGAGGATTGTGACTGTTTCTAGAGGAACATTATTAAATGTCATGTATTCGACAATTGGGTGAATGTTCTCAAATGAAGCAAGGGAATGCGTACTAAACATAAAGAAAGATAACAGTTTAAAACATTATTATTATACCACTGTGACACAATATTAAAGCATATTTTTACTCTTTTGAGAAGTAGCTTTTAGTGGTGTTGTTTTTTTCGCATATTTAGCATATTGCTGTTAAAATAAGAAAAAAGAAAACAATTATGGTACAAGTAGTTTCTCCAGAAGAAGGTGCGTTGCGCAAACTTAGTAAAAGATCAGAGCGTCTCCAGGAAAGGCTTCGGCGCATGCGCACGGTCAATGAAGAAGAGTATGCCTCACGAGTTGCAAGTAAGGCAGACTTACCTTATGTTGATCTTCATTTGACTTCGCTGAGCGCTGAGGATGTTTATGCGATTGCAGAAAACACAGCGCGCGCATTAGAGGTAGTGAGTTTTTCGCGTCGCGGTAAAACACTTCGTCTTGGTACACCGCATCCAGATAATCCTGACCTTCTCACCTTTATAGAGCGGATTACGCAGGAGCAAGGATGGACGGTTGAGTTATATGTACTATCTCTTTCTTCTTTGGAACGAGGGTTTCAGCTTTACAAGAATGTCTATCTCGTTGACTTGATGCGTAATCTCAAGTTATCGCTTGATGCAGGGGATGTTGCTGGCTTTGAGGATGATATCGCTCGCATGGAAAATCTCTCGACACAGCCAGATGCACTCTCAACAACCGAGATTCTCAATACCATTTTCTCAGGTGCGATCTTTTTTGGGGCGAGTGATATTCATATCGAGCCGCAATCCTCCGGAATTCGGCTTCGGTATCGTATTGATGGTGTACTGCAAGACGTAGTGGAATTGCCATATACGGTTTACAAGACGATTGTCGCTCGCATCAAGCTCATGAGTAGTATGAAGATTAATGTGGATGAGATAGCACAGGATGGGCGTTTCTCTTTTACAGTTGGTGAAAAGAAAGTTGATGTACGTGCAAGTACGATGCCAACTAAAAAAGCGGAGGGTATTGTGTTGCGTATTCTCTCAAATGAAGGTATTGCTCAATCACTTGAAAGTATTGGTATTACCGGTAAATCTTACAAGGACCTCAAGAATGCGCTTACAAAAAATGATGGTGTGATTCTCACGACAGGACCGACTGGCTCCGGCAAGACAACAACGCTTTACACGATCATTAACCATATCAATGACCCTGGAACAAAAGTAATTACAGTGGAAAATCCGATAGAGTATGATGTGGATGGGATTGTGCAGACTGAGGTAGCGCGAGCAGAGGGTTATACATTTGCTAAGGCGCTTCGATCGATTGTGCGTCAGGACCCTGATGTGATTCTTGTAGGTGAGATTCGCGATGAGGAAACAGCTGATGTGGCCGTAAACGCTGCGCTGACCGGGCATTTGGTTCTCTCGACGCTTCACACCAACAACGCGCCAGCGACAGTGGCTCGATTGATGGAGTTGGGTGTGCGGCCAAATCTTATACCACCAGCAACAAATATCTTTTTAGCGCAGCGTCTGGTGCGACGTCTGTGTGAATGTAAACAGGAACACCAGCCTGCCGAAGCTGTTGCGGAGCACATCATGAACATGTTAGCACTTATCTCACCTAAGGCAGAGTTAGATGTGCCGACGGAGGTGACGACTCTTTACAAGCCAGGGAGTTGCGCAAAATGTCATGGAAGTGGTTATAAAGGGCGGGTAGGTATTTTTGAAACACTGACAATCACAGAAAGTATCGAGGAGCATATTATCAATTTGTCTGGTGAAGCTGCAATTACCAAATCCGCGATCGAAGATGGTTATATTACGATGGCACAAGATGGACTTATAAAAGCAGTGCAAGGTCTGACATCAATCGAGGAAGTATGGCGTGTGACATCTGAGTCAGATATTTTGACGGAGTTGCATGAAGATCTGATGATGAACTCACTGGGTAAGCGCGTACATGTATCGCTGGACCAACAAAAACGTGCAAAGACTAGTAGTGTATCACTTGATTCAATTGATCAGAGTATTAAGACACAAGAGTCAAAGAGTTTATTGTCCATGGTTCTCGCGAGCGCTATTTCACTTGGTGCAAGTGATATTCATATCGAACCAGCTGAAAGTGTGGTTGAGTTGAGAGTGCGTATTGATGGTGTGTTGCAAAAGGTTGGGGAAATCTCAAGAGTGCAGTATCAGCATGTTTTAGCCCATATTAAAAATGTATCAGGTATCCCTACGACAGTTCGACAGGGTGTGGTGGATAGTCGTTTTGGAGTCCTTCTTGAAAACGATAGTGATGACTTAGATGGTGAAAAAATTGATGTGCGTGTCTCGATTATTGTGGGAGGTTTTGGTGAGATGGCTGTTTTACGTGTTTTGCATCAAGATGTGATTGCATACGATTTGGGGCAGCTTGGTATCACAGCATATAATATGGAGCGCATGACGCAGGCAGCGACCAAGCCTTATGGTCTTGTATTAAGTACCGGTCCGACAGGTTCCGGTAAAACAACAACGCTATACTCGCTGCTCAATAAGTTAAACAATGAGCAAGTTAAAATTATTACCGTAGAAGACCCGATCGAGTATCAATTAAATGGCGTGTTGCAGACACAGGTTGATAAAGAGAATAATTATACATTTACGACGGCATTGAGAGCGCTTTTGCGTCAAGATCCAGATGTCTTGCTGGTGGGTGAGATTCGTGATGCGGAGACTGCTGAAATTGCGATGAGTGCATCTCTTACTGGCCATCTCCTCATATCCACCCTCCACACTAATAACGCCGTAGGTGCACTGCAGCGACTTCTCAACCTTGGCGTGCGCTCTACCGATATCACTTCATCACTTAATGCGGTGATGGCGCAGCGCCTCGTACGCAAGTTATGTGACTGCAAGGTCGCAAAGGAAGTGAGGCCTGAGGAGGAATTGCATATTCAGTCTGTGCTCACCGGCATCACACCTCGATATCCCGAGCAAAAGCCGCCAGTGACGCTTTATATCCCTGGATCGTGTGAGAAGTGCAACGGAATTGGCTA
>JAHDCW010000010.1:0-22097 GCA_020629675.1 Minisyncoccota bacterium
CCTTGGAAATACTACCCAAGCCAAGATTATCATACCGATACTCCACTGACCGCAATAGCGCTCCCGTATTTGCCTTGGTCTCATATGTCTTGACTTTGGACAAATTAAGTGAGGGATTGCTTACATAGGTGAAGTGTTCGGAGTAGTCCGGATTACGCCCATTTTGAATGTGACGAATCCTACCTGCCTGACCATAGCTATTATACTGATCATAGTAGGCAACGTTTCCTACATACGTGGTATTACCATCGTATGTATTAGCGACATACTTCCAGAGATTTATCGCTGCATTGTTGTGATAATCCCAACTTTCTGCAAACATTTTTGCCCCAGAAGCTGTGTAAATACCACGCCAACGCAGTAGACCCTTCAGTCTATCATCTTGATAAAACCGAAGTCGCTCAGTAGCGCCACCAGGAAGTGTTTTACGCACGTACTCAAAACCACGAAACTCTTCATCTTGGAAGTCATGCAGACCGCCAGAGTATGAGTATGTAGTTGTTCCGCTCGATGCGTGCACACCTGACATCTTATTGTCGTGCTTTACTGATCGCACTACAAACTGATTATACGGCAAGTGCGTATTGGAAAACGTTACAGATGAAGCGTACTCAATCGTCGTCAGACCACCAAGTGGAGTCTTAACAGTATGCAGTAAGTCGCCACGCGCCGTAGCTGTACTTTCATTGTACTGCCAGTACCCATCACGCTTCTTCACAAAATCCAATGCGCCATCGCCGTTGATGTCAATGAAATCATGATTTACATCACTCTCATCATCGTCATCGTCATAATCGATGTCACGATAGTCATCATCGCCGTTGGCCAGTAAAAGCGGCTTACGCCACCTCTTCTCGTAGACAAAACCTCGTCCACTACCCAGTCGAACATACATTGTATTATCTGACCCATGAGGAAGAATCTGATCAGGAAAGCCGTCACCATTGATATCTTGGTAGATACCTTGTGTGTCGCCATCATGCTCATTATCAGTCATGTGTCTGAGATAATTGCAATGATTACACTCACCAGCTACAAAGCTGGTACCTGTATTCATCCACCACTTTCGAACACCATCACGATGCTCTACGATGTCAACAAGACCATCGGCATTTACATCAAACAAGCCCACTTCCATATTTGATCGGTCAGTAAAATCATATAACCAACCTCCGGAGTGGTGCGTTTGTATAGCATATGCTTCATTGCCACTAAAACAATTAGTCGTACAATTTTGACTATCTATTTTACGTGGATAGACATGCCAAACATTGTGATCGCCTGTTCTTGCAACAATATCTTCAAGGCCATCGCCATTCATATCAATATAGGCCCTATGCACGTTTGGTCGTTTATCACCACCATCCGTATCACGAGACTGTCTAATATGAGTATCTAGAGACAAAGTAAACTCTCTGCGTGCATGAAAGCTCCGAAGGCCTTCTTTCGCACGATTGAGCCAAACATATGCTTTTCTTTCGCCTTTTATCTCTACGACATCAAGGCACCCATCAGCATTCCAGTCATACAAGCCAGAGTGTACATGAGGATGGTCACGATCAGATGAGATATCTCTAATATCTATCTTTACACTTCCACCATTTGGAACAGACCAATCCAAGCGAGGCCCGAATGAGTTGGAAGTATTTTCATACATATTCCAATCTCCTGCATCGCCGTCAATCGCATCAGGCAAGCCGTCACAGTTCAGATCAACAACATCGAAGATGACATCGCTATCACCATCAATCCTGCGAACTGGCCACCTATAGCCTGACTGATTATTCCAATTTTGCGTTCCCTTGTGCGCAATAACACGTTCAGAACCTCCAGAGCCTTGTACTTCCACCTTGTGATACGAAAATACCGTTGGTTTTAGCGAGCCTCCAGATGATCCGCGCTCCGTAATACTATTCAAAAGGAAACGTGTACCCACACTATTCAAACTACGAGCAAAGTGGTAACTACGCGCAGTAGCGCCATTCGCTTTCATGGTAATACTTGTAAGCACCTTATCACGTCGATGGCGTACACCTTGAATCATAGAATCATACTGATCAAAGCGACCAGCTTCTGTATGATTGAACTCAACACGCATGCGATTACCATTACCATAACGGATTGCCGTTAAATAATTAACGCCGCTATTAGTACCTGCGTTCGTACGAAGGTAGTCATAGGTAATACGATTATTGTTGGGATCAATTACGTGATGTAACCACCATTGTCCAACGTAATTTGCTGCACCATGCGGCTGTACTTCCGTAAGCCGAGGCCATGATGTACCAAATGTATACTTCACACCATCGGTCATGTATAGAACCCATTCATTAGCACTAGTTTTCTTAAGATTCATATAGTTATCAACTTTGGGTCGATAATTATTTGAGCCTGTATGAACTAACTTATAGGAACTTCCATTAAGATGAAGGATATAACTATCGTCACCCTGATTCTTTGGTGTATGGTTAATATCACGCTGGATATAAGACTCATTGAGCCTCCACCCATTTGCGATTACACCAGGCTGCCCTTTCATCGCCTGAGAATTGTAAGAAAGTCTTACTTCAGGCTCAAACCCATTAATTCCAGGTGGAACCTGAAAGTTATAGGTAAAAGTGGCTGCACCAGTAGAAGGATCAGCGATAAACGAGCTATTTGCATCACCGAGCGGTGAGTCAAATTTTGCTTCAGAAGCAAAATAAAAACTTGTATTAACGTGACTATCTATTGCTTGTGCATGCGTAGAGCTTAGTACACTCAAGAGAGATGCACTAAATACACTACTGTAGAGTATCAAACGACTTTTTTGCATTTTCATGCATATTTCCTCTTTGTTAAGTTACTTTCTACCATGCGGTAGAGAGTTGTACGCTGAAACGTACATGAAAAGCTACTGAATTAATCAGCTTTCATGTACACTTAAGCTCGCTTCATTTTTACACCCATATTTTTAAGATGGGAGATTATCATAACCAATATTAAAGTTAATGTCAACACACTTATGAAATTTTCTTTAGCTAAAAAACCACCTGCATAAAGGTGGTTTTTATTTCTACGTAAAACTGATTTATTTCTCTTCAGCTTTTTCTTCTTCTACTGTTTCAGCAGCATCTTCTGACGCATCTACTGCATCATCAGCCTTTTCTTCCTCTGGTTGTTCTTCTGCTTCTTTCTCAGGAAGTTTGAGTGCGCGCTTTGGTGCATCGATTACACCCTCGCGTACGAGTAGATTGTGAACTGAGTCTGATGGCTGCGCTCCGTTTGCAATGAACTGCTTGATTTCACCCTCTTTAAGGGTAATCGCCTTGCTATGTGGATCATATGATCCCACCATAGCTACGTGACGCCCTCCTGGTGCAACTGATTTCTCCTGCACGACGATACGATACTGTGCGTGGTTTTTGCGACCGACGCGGTTAAATCGAATAACTAGCATAATTTAAAAATAGTGTTAAATGAAGTAATCTCCTTTTACCTGTGGATGTACGCCACCGCAAAAGTCTTACTCACGAACATGTAATTCACATCATAACCAAATTATTAGGTGTTGTCAATTGAGCCAAAAGCATAACTTACTATTTCTAAACTTGCAGACGATTATATCAATGACATGTTAACAATCATTGATTTGACAATTTCTTATTTCGTTGTATATTACTAAAGCAATACAAAGCACAAATCTTATCTAGGAGATAAATATGGAACTTCTTTCCGCTTTTTTGTTAGCGCCACTTGCCTTAGTTATGTTTCTTTTCACGGCAGGATGGTGGATACTCTTAGTTTTCACTATTGCGATAGGAATGTCAACCTATGATATCTACGATAATAAAAGTGACAAATTTGAGTATAGTACCTTTATTATATTTGTTTGCGTGATCTTTAGCGCTGTTTTTTTTGCTCATTGGATAGGTGGAGATGAGGAGGTGGGCATCTTGAGTGCACTTGGAATGTCTTTGAAAGACGTTTTTAGCGGTATTGGATACTATGCGATTTGGGGTATAATTTGCCTACCTTTTCTTTGGTTTTTTGAGCAGCGACGTTTTGCACGGCGTTATGACAAAGCTTCACAATTTTTCAAAAAAACGGATTCTTCCGTGTCTGAAGATGAAAAATCTACTGCATGGAAGGAAGCGCTACAAACTGCTGGCTTACGCCGCGATCAAAAAATCCTAGCAAAAAGCAAGGAGGGCGTATCCAGGATCGCTAGCTTCTTCTTTATGTGGCCGTTGCACATCATAGACAAAGCTCTGGGTGAGCTCTTACGTGAAATCCCGCATCTCATAGCAAGTCTATTTGGAAAACCGCTAGACAGCATCGGAGACATAGCTACCGGTGGCGATAAAAGAAGTGGCCAACCAGAGCTATAATGTTAACAACCGAAGTCCCACAGGACTTCGGTTTTTCTTTAAGATTTTGCGGCTGTAATTAATGATGGTGCGGGTGTGAATGACCAACACCCTCATCTTCTGGGCGCACAATCAACATCGCTAGAAATGTAGTGATTGGTACAGCGATCACAAGTCCCATACTCCCGATGAGTGAGCGCATGATTTCTGCAGCTACAAGCTCTATAGAAAGAATAGCTCCTAGTGGCTCCTCGTATGTAGAAAGTAGTATAAACAGCGGCAATGACGCACCAGCGTACGCTAGCACCAGCGTATTAATTAGAGCACCGATGTGATCTCGCCCAACTTTCATCGCAGAAGTAAACAACTCCTTTCCCTCTCTACCAGCCTTCTTAAGCTCCGCAACAAGAGATGCTTGTGTGATAGAGACGTCATCAAGGACGCCTAATATTCCGATCACTATACCAGCAAGTAACAACTGCGGCAAGTCGATCTGGGTACCTATCACTTGCAGAGCAAATGACTCCTCTGTACCAAGACCTGTAAACCGAGAAAGTTTCACTGAAACAAAAGCGATGGCACCTGTGACAATAACTGCAATTGATGTACCAAGAAAAGCTGTAAGAGTTACGCGGTTAAGCCCATGAGTGATACCCATCGCTAAAGCAAGTAGCACAATCGCAATGCCGATCCCCCATGTTACCGGTGAGTAGCCGTTGGCCATCAGGGGCAAAAAAACATAAAGCACCACACCCATCACAGCAACGAGAGAAAGTAGAGCGCGAATAGCCCGAAAGCCACCCACAAGAAGTACGATTATCACAAACCCAGCAGCTAATCCCCACAAAATGGTCGTACGATCGTAATCATAAAGCATATATGTCAACTCCCCACCACTCTCCACTGCGCGGATATAGACAGAATTCCCCTTGTCTACTGCTATAAAATCATTATTAAAGGTAATAATATCATTATTACTCAATCGCACAGTCAGCTCTTGCGAGAACGTGTTGTAGTCAAGCGGTCCTTGTTCGGGTGATAACTCTTGTACTTCAAGCACTACACCCTCATACACTTCCACAAAGAAATCATTTTCAATTTCCGACGCAACACCACTCTCATCCTGAGCATACACATCTGAAATCTGAGCAAATTCAATCGTGGAGAGTGCTAATGCGAGAAGGATTAACTGTTTTAGTTTATTCATCTTTGTCTAACTGATCTAATTTAACACTTAAAATTTGCGATGCTCCATCATTTGCCATAGTCACACCATAAAGCATGTCAGCGTGGCGCATCGTTTCGCGGTTATGTGTAATAATAATAAACTGTGTCTTTTCTGACAGCTCAGCAAAAATTCGCGCCAAACGGCGTGAGTTCGCTTCATCGAGCGCAGCCTCCACCTCATCAAGCACAGTAAATGGTGGTGGATTGTACGCGATAATCGCAAATAACATCGCAATCGACGTCAACGACCGCTCCCCACCCGAGAGAAGTGAGAGCTGTTTGACTTTTTTACCAGGTGGCGACGCTTCAATTTCCACACCAACCTCCACACTACTTTTAGCTTTCTCCTCATCACCATCTAGATCCTGATCTTCTGATGCATCAGGATTCTCAGCATCTTTGTTGTCTGATTTGGGCGCAATTTTAGTTTGAGTTAATTTGGCATTTCCACCACCAAAAAGAATTCGGAAATATTTGGTAAATTCAGCATTAATTTCCTTGTATGCTTTTACAAATGCATCATGAATCTTTTTATCCATCTCCTTAATCACCTCTTTAAGCGATATAATTGCTTGCTCTAGATCTTGAGATTCCTGCGATAGAAAATCGTAGCGCTCCTGCGTTTCTTGGTATTCTTCGATAACAAGTGGATCAATTCCCCCGATTTGTTCATACTCACGACGCAGCTTGTTGATCTGCGCTTCTACACCCTCGGTATCAAGGTCAACACCTTCGTAAAGCAGCGACTCTACTTCGACCTGTAGATGATTTCTCGTATCGGTCCTGACATCATCCTCCCGCACTTCCAACCGCGCAAGCTGAATCTTGATTGCATTATATTTTTCACGCACAGCATTAATCACGTCTTGTGCATGACGTTGATTTTTTTCAAGTACAAAAAATTGTTCTCGCGCTTGTTGATCGCTACGGATTTCTTCTGCTATTTTCTCATCAATCTCAGCGATGTGCTTTTGCACCTGAGTGCGCTCTGCACTCCACTTTTCTTTTTCTGTCTCATTCTCCGCAACACGCACATCAATCGCCGCAATTACCTCACTATTATCCTCGGGGGGTAGCGCCACCGTCTTCTTGCCAGCATCACTGTGAAGGTCACCCAGAAGCTGCTTGATTTCTGTTATGCCATCTTTGAGATTATCGATATCCTCTGATGTCTGTGCGCGTTCCAGCTCTTGGATCAAGTTATCATATCGGGTCTGAATTTGAGATAGCTGTGTACGCACATAACCGAGGTCAACAGGGATGCTCTTTACTCTCTGCTCATGTGCGCGGCGCTCTCCCTCGATCTCGATGCGACTTTCCGCACGCGCGATCTCTTGATCACATGTACGGAGCTTTTTGTACATCTCATTCTTCTCTCCCTCAAGTGACCCCACAAAACTAGCATTTTCCACTTTTTGAGCTTCTGCTTGAATCTGCCCTACCACTTCGGCTAATTGCGCTTCTGCTGCATCCAACTCCTGCTTCCGACCCTCAATCCCTTCTTCAAGGGATGTACGCTCGGACTTGAACGTACGCCACATATAACCAAAGTAGTCTCGTTGCAGCTCGGTTAATTGCGCATGCACCTCTTTACTTTTTGCTGCTTTCTCTGATTGTCTTTTGAGCAGCTTTAGATGCGGTTCTATTTCTGCAATTAATTCATATGTCCTCGCCAAGTTTTCCTTGGTTTTTTCCAGCTTTTTTTCACTACGCTGTTTCTTAATTTGGAAATGCTTTACGCCAGCCGCATCTTCGATCATACCTTTACGCTCGATCGGCGTAGCACCCAAGATAGCATCAGTCATACCCTGCCCAACAACACAATAACTATTTTTGCCAAGTCCAGCTTGTGCTAACAGGTCGACCACATCCATCAGTCGAACGCGTGCACCATTGATCAGATACTCACCCTCACCGCTACGATACATTTTTCGCTCTACTGTCACCTCATCATAATCGATGGGGATTTTTTTATCTTTATTATCAAATAAGAGCGTTACATGCGCCATCGACTGCTTACCTTTAGCTTCACTCCCCGCAAAAATTACATCCTCACTTTTCTTGCCACGTAGACTCTTCATGGACTGCTCACCCATAACCCAGCGAATAGCATCTGAAACATTGGATTTACCACTTCCATTAGGTCCGACGATTGCTGTCATCGGTCGCTGTTTCTCCATACTGGTAGGCGCAAAAGACAGCGCCGTCCGTACCGCGAATGATTTAAATCCAGCAATGGTAACCTGCTTTAATTGCATGTATTCCTATAACCAACCTTTCTGCACTAACGCTTCCCGAGCTGCATTGCGCTGTGCATCTTGCTTGCTTGTCCCTTGACCTTTAGCAACTAATTCTTTACCAAGATAGACACCCATCGTAAAACTACGATCATGATCTGGCCCTTCCTCGTTAAGAATCTCGTAATGTGGCGTCACGCTGTGTTTAGCCTGAGCTTTTTCTTGAAAATAACTCTTAGGATCAACATAAAGTTTTTTCTCCAGCACCTCGTCTAAGTGTACTATAATCTTATCTTCAATAAATCTTTTTGAAGCCTCATAGTCTTGGTCCACATAGATCGCACCAATAATTGCTTCCATCGCATTGGCGAGAAGATAACGACGCGCACGTCCTGTGTCTTGTGCTTCTCCCTTACTCATCATCAAATAAGGATCGATCCCGATCTCATCAGCCACACGCGCGAGCATCTCACCATTTACCAGTGCTGCACGCCACGCTGTCATCTCACCTTCAGGGTTATGAAAATTCCTAAAAAGGTGATCTGTAACCACCAATTCAAGTACAGCATCACCTAAAAACTCTAAGCGCTCGTTGTGCTCACGCCCTGATGATGTATGTTCATTTAGATAAGAGCGATGCGTCATCGCTTCTTCAAAAAGCTGTGGGTTGTTTATTGTGATTCCACATGTCTCACTAAAACTATTCGTGTCCATAGGTTCATCGAATAAGGAGTGCCATTCTCCACGCACGATAATTGATCATGCGTCACAGAATGATAATCTTTATTGATCTATCATTAAATTACATTATGCAGCAGACTCCTCTACAGATTCTCCCGCCGGTGCATCCTCGTCAGGTGATACACCCTCTTTTTCCTCTCTTCGTTTACGAGCTTTTTCTGCGTTATCATTTTTCATCGGCTCTCCCATCTCACGATAAATCGTGCCGAGCACGCCATTTACAAAACGTGGCGAACTTTCGCTTCCGTAGGTTTTAGCAATTTCAATCGCTTCATTGATCGCCACTTTTGGCGGTGTCTCCTCGTAGTCGCCATACAAAAGCTCATAGGCACCTACACGAAGGGTGTTGCGATCAACAGCTGCGATCTGTGGAAGCGGCCATTCAGGGGCGCACTTACTGATGATCGCATCAATATCAGCTTGATAGGTTACCACACCATCGACAATTCTACTTGTAAAGGAATAATCCTCTGTACCAGCAGCAAATTCTGCCACATTATGCTTTACGATCTCCTCAATCATAGCAGGATCGTTCTTGTGAAAATCCCACTCAAAAAGAGATTGCATCGCGATTGATCGCTGAACATGTCGGTTTGCCATAGTAATTCACCAATATTAGATAACAATATTATTATAATACCATAAAAAAATAAACCAGTCTCGAAAGACTAGCTTACCTTTTGGACAACTTCTTTGTACTGTACACCACGGTACATACCGCAAGCGTCACAGAGTCGATGTGGCAAGTGCTGCGCATCACATGATTCGCACTGCACTGTCGTTGCTACAGTCTTCTTTTGCTCGTTGTGCTTACGACGCCGACGCGTACGTGAAGAATTGTGTCTTTGCTTTGGTACAGCCATAATACTTATCTACCTGCTTATGCAGCTTTTTATACAATAGAGAAAATATACCACAACTAATAATTTTCTGCAATAGCCATGACGTGACGAGCAGAAATCCGCCATTGATCACGACTCTTGCCTTTATCTTGCGCTTTTTTGGTGAGCTGTTCTTTTACCTTACGATCACACAAGAATTGCTCAAGCGCCACTACCATCTCCTCTGTGCGATAGGGATCTATCATCAACACGCGACCTTTTCCCGCTTCCGGAAGAGCTGAACCATGCCCTGTGATAACAGGCACACCCAGTGAGAGCGACTCAAGCACAGGCAACCCACAGCCTTCAAAAAAAGATGGGTAAATCAAAACATCAGCAAGCACATAAAAAGACGCTTTATCATCACGGTCTATATCATAGTATACAACTATATCCTCTCTATGGCGCGCGTCAGCGATCGCTTTGGTCACATCGGACATGCGCCACCCCTTTGCTCCTGCTAAAACAAGCTTGTGTGTGCAGCGAGGATTTTTGTGTCGGAGGTGATCATAAGCGCGTATTATATTTACCACATTTTTGCGCGGCTCCAATGTGCCGAGATAGAGAATGAAATTATAAGGCAACTTATACCGCGCTTTTACCTCCAGAGCTTTGTGACAATTGCGGGTTACCTCTCGCATTTCCGGTATGCCGTTTGGTGTGACACTGATATGACCATCAGATATGTCATAGAAGTGCGTGATATCGTTTTTTGTCGCCTCAGAGACTGCGAAAATATGATCCGCTCGTCTTGCTAGTCGTCTTGGGTGAATGAGTGCATGCCACAGTCGTCGCCTCCATGAAAAAGTATGTGCATACCGTTCAAATGATAAATCATGCATCGTCAACAGCAGCTTTACCTGTGGAGAGACACTGACAAAGTTGATATTTGGCATAAAAAAAACATCCAGCCTACCCATGAAACGATCGATATAAGGACGACGAAAGTACCACAAAGACAAGTTGAGCAGCTTGTTTGGAATATGCACATGTTTGACCTCAACATGAGGATACTGGTCTAACCACATAACATGATCACCGATGCTTTCCTTTTTCCACCCACTTAAAAACACAACAAACGTATGATCAGCGTGGCGCACAAACAACTCCTCCATAGTGTGACGTGCATACTCTTCTACACCAGTATTTTTACCCCCCGTAAAACATCGTCCATCAATTCCAATTCTCATACATCATTCCTTAGATTCTTCTGGTTCGCTGCGTACATAATGATAGAAAACTACACCCATCACTGCAAGACTTATACCAAACACTGTCGCAAGTACTAATAGTAATATAAGATTATACGCAAAAGGCTCCGCATAAGGTTTTTCGCTTACCACCTTAAACCAACTTCTCTGTTGCTGCTCTCCACCTAGAAGCGATAGTCTTTGATTTACACTCTCCGTTAATGCTTGCACCTCTTTTTGAGCATCGTCCCCGCTTTTACTTGGAAACTCCACATCTATTACATGAGATGCTCTCTGCTTTGTCTCATAGTGCTTACTAGGATGAGTCTGGAGATATTGCACATTGCCAGATTTCTCACCGATCTCCACGACGACCTGCGGCGTAGCCAGCCATGCCGCTATCGTCTTTGCGATCGCATCATCAGCCTCGATACGGTAAAAAGAGTCATACTGATCCACTCCAAACTGCTCCACCTCACCTTCGATCTCCGTACGCAAAACTGTAAGTGTCGCCGTCGTCACCAAGTATTGCGGCATCACAAGGTACGCGATAGCAACCACAACAAATGGTAATACACACAAAACCCAAAAGAGCTTCTTATACCTAGCAAAAACTCCAAAAACATCCCTTAACTCCATAGTAGCCTCTTATTATTTAAATGTTTTTACATGCGCGCTATATATGTCGTCTATGTGCGCTTTCATCTTTTTCTTAAAGTGTACTGTATCAAACCCAGCTACGCTATCACTGATCTTCTGGTAATCAAATTGCATATTCTCAAAACGCTCAATTCCTTCCTGGAGGGAGGATGCTGTCTGAGCGTCAAAAAGGACGCCTTGTACGCCTTCCTTCACATGCTCGACGATATCCCCACCCTTAAAGGCAATCAGTGGACGTCCTGCAGCCAGCGCTTCTATTGCTACAATGCCAAAATCTTCTTCTTGCGGGAAAATAAAGCCCTTGCATCCAGCATAGTACTTTGCCAGGTCTTCATCGGCGACACGACCCATAAATTCTATATTGTCCGCAGCCATCCGCTCTAAACGCTCCATCTCTGGACCTCGCCCGATGATCTTCAACTTTTTTCCTGACTTATTAAAGGCTTCTACGGCAATATCATGCCGCTTGTATGCTATGAGTCGCCCGACCATCAGATAATAATCCTCTTGCGGCTCACCCACATCAACTGACGAAAATCGTTTGACATCAACAGGCGGATGAATCACCACGGACTCCTGCTGGTAATATTTGCGGATTCGCTTTGCTACAAATGCTGAATTTGCAATCAAATGATCAACACGTGATGCACTAGCATAATCCCAAACACGTACATAGTTCATTACAAGGGGAACCATTTTTTCGATCACCTTTGGGAGGCCAAAATCCGATGTGTACTTTTGACAGTCGTCCCAGGCATAGCGCATAGGCGTATGCATATACGAAATATGCAGTGTCTCAGGTCGCGTGATAATACCTTTGGCAAAACTAGATGAGTCAGACAACACGAGATCATACTCTGAGAAATCAAATGACTCAATCGCAGATGTCATTAGCAGCGGCAGACTACGATGATGCTTGAGCGCAAAAGGCATGCGCTGCAAATGCGACGTGTAGACGCGGCGATCTGCAAACGCTCCTTGCATTACACTCTCATCATAAAGTAACGTATAGATCGGCGCATTTGGAAATAGCTCGCAAAAAGCTTGGAGAACCTTTTCCGCTCCCCCGCCTTGCACCAGATAATCATGTACGAGCGCTACTTTCATGTATTTTTACCCTATGAGAAGACTGCATCCACCACCCATTTAACTGCTGTCACAATCAGAGATCCCAGCAAGGCCGGCACAAACCCATCGATACTCACGCCATCCATAAAATTTAATAGCCAAAAAACAAGCGCATTAAGTATAAACGTAAAAAGTCCAAGTGTGAGGAGATTAATTGGCAGTGTCACAAGGACGAGTAGCGGTCGAATAGTTATATTTAGCAAACCTAGCACGAGAGCAGCCAATACAGCCGTAGGCCAAAAGGTGCTAACCGTAATACCCTCGACGATGTACGATGCAACAAGCACTGCAGCTGCGACAGCTAAAAAACGAAGTAAAAAGCGTACCATAATAGTTTCATTAAGATCTAATGAGACTATTGTAGCACATTTCAGATGGTGTGATGCTAGAGATTATTTTTGCGACTCTTAATGATAGCAGGAATCGTCTTAAGCATAATCAAGATATCCATAATCGGCGACCAGTTCTCGATATAAAAAACATCCAAACGGTATTCATCCTCAAAATCAAGGTCACTGCGACCTGTAACTTGCGCCATGCCTGTTATTCCAGGCTTGATCGTGAGAAGGCGCTTGTGATGCTCAGCGTATTTGCCTACCTCGCGCTCCTGATGAGGACGTGGTCCTACCAAGCTCATATCACCCTTGAGTACGTTATAGAACTGCGGGAATTCATCTATCGATAGTCTTTCTAGGATACGCCCGATGATTAGGCGACGAGGATCATTTTTGATCTTGTAAATTGGACCAACACGCTCAGAGTGAGTCCTGATAAGTTTTTTCTCATATACAAGTGCCTCTTCATAGTCTGGGTTCTCTGGTACGGTGCACCATTTCCACCGCATATAGCGAATTTTAAATAAATCAAACAGCTCACCATTTTCACCGACACGCTGATTGCGAAAAAATACAGGACCGTGTGGATCCTCGATCTTTATAAGAAGGGCGGCTAACAGCACAATAGGAGCCGTCACAAACATGAGACCCGCCGATACAGATATATCAAAAAGACGCTTCATGATCTTACCCCAACCATCTAGCGGCGTGTGTTCGATCACCATCACTGGCTCATCTCCAAAGATAGTGGAGTGAAACTGCACAGCCTGTCGCTCTGTCGGCAAAAATTTATATGTAATACCATGACTCTGACAAAAGTCATAAAGGCGTTTTACATCTTCATCAACTAACTCTGACTCATGCACGATCACCTCGTCAATATGTTTTTGTTCTTGGATTTTTTTAAGAGAGCGCATCTTGAGATAATCGTGGTGTGCAACAACTGTATACCCAAGACTAGGATGGAGTTGTATGTATCTACAAAGATTCTTAATCTTATCCCCCGTACCGATCAGTACCACATGGTATTGTCCTATACCATATTCGACGAGCAGTGACTTCTGTAGCGAGCGCAGCAACAAACGACCGATCACAACAAAGAAAACAACAAAAAACCACGCAGCTACAATGATGAAACGTGATGAAAACCACTCACGCTGGAGAAAAAATCCAATCATCACAATAACGAGCGCGATAGTGGTCGCCCGGCACACATGATAGATCTCCCGGTAATATTTACGGGTACTGCGAATATTATAAAGTCCCTCCAGTGCAAAGATTGCAATCACAAATGGTGAAAACCACAAAGCAATTACCATAAATCCCTCAAAAGAAAAGGTATACAGACCGTCCTTTTGGATAACGCTTTGGATAAAATCAGTGTGTCGCAACTGATAAGCAATGGCCGCTGCTGCAATAATTGCTACCCAGTCAGCAAGTACCTGTGTAAAACTAAAAAAAAGTTCTGATTTTTTCATACCTTAAATCTGATGTATAGCCACTATAGTCACACACCACCAAAAGAAAAGCGATAAGCCGGATTCTGTCGTGAACAATGATCTGTCTTGGTCATGTGTTGCCACAGGACTCCTTGCGACTCACCTGCAAAAGCAGGTACGGTCTTGCACGCCAGTAAGGATTTTGCCGTTTCACCTTCTAGCTTGCACTAGAAGCTACTGCCAGGGGCAGCCTCTGATAATCGCTTATCAGAGCGTCTCTGCTCGCACCTCTTGGATCACTCCATGTGGGTGTTACCCACTACCGTCTTAGAGCCCCACTACCGACGATGTATCATCAGCACTGGGGCCCTAATGCGTGTCCGGACTTTCCTCTCCGTAGAGCCATTGTTTACTCCTCTCTTAGTGGTGTATAACTACATATATATTATATCACGCTGGCTGCGATTATTTCATATTTTTAAGTATCTGTCCAGATTTTTACGCTAAAAAAGACGGAGAATATTTCCAACCTTTTACCGTCGTTTAATTCGTAATCAATAGGCTGTCGACTTTCTATCGTATCCTATCTAAATTCAAACCGGAACTAGAGACAATATGCGTATAATTACTTGGTGTAAATTCTCTACCATAAAACATGTTTACCCAACCCTCTTCATTACCACCCTCACTTACCCACTACTTTCGAGAAACTTTCTGATGAACGTACTCCTGAACTCGCCACGATCAGGTACTCAAAATCCCACTCTTTTAACAGGCACTCTGGCGTCACCAAAAATAGCGATGTCGCGATGGCGTCAGCTATTACTGCTCGATCACATACAACCCATGTCGCGATGATGTCTTCCGTGCTTTGTTTTCGCTTAGGGTCAAATATATGATGCTCACTACCCCACGCCCGCTCACAAGAGCTACTACTTGCAATAGCTTGATTTGTAATCGGATAACTACCCAAGACATGGTTCACTACTGTAGGATGTGCGAGACCCACGTTTATACTTTTAGAGTTTTGCTTTGTATCGCAGTGGAGAATATCCCCACCACCATTGATGATATATTTTTGAGTGCCACGCGATCTGAGAAATTCTCCCAGTTGATCAATCAGATATCCCTTGCCTAGCGCTCCAAGATCAAAAT
The DNA here is from genome assembly GCA_020629675.1 of Minisyncoccota bacterium. Classification (GTDB taxonomy): domain Bacteria; phylum Patescibacteriota; class Minisyncoccia; order Moranbacterales; genus JAHDCW01. The sequence continues at coordinate 15,343 of JAHDCW010000010.1, forward strand.
TAGCAGTGTCACGTATTTCTAGCTTACTATCAGATATAAGATGATAAACATCCTTTGCAGACTGGACGGTGGCTCTCGCAGACAGACTCTTTGCCTCTAGTTTATAATGCTGATCATAGCCTAAGTCACTAAGCAGCGCTGCACCCAGAGGTGTAAACAACCCTCCTGTGATTGTGCTAAATTTCTCATAAAGCGTAAGCATTTCCATAAATTCTCGCTGCGCACACACTTCACCTCTCACATCGCGCAACTGGCGCAGCCATGATGTCTCATCAAAGCGAGAATACATTCCCTCAAAAGCACGAATCTGCTTCTCAATTTCTTCTTGAATATGCGTGCTTACACCGTCATCAGCCTCGACTAAAAAAGACCACTGCGTACCAAGTCCTTCAGTGGTCCATTTTATAGTATTTATCACGTTGCTACTCTTAGAGGTTAGCTAGAGCTGCTTTAAATCCTCCTGTGGTAAGTGAAGCACCGCTAATAACATCAAGATCAGCTACCTCAGCAATTGTTTTCCCGATTACCTGATCAGCCACACCCCCTGCAAATGCTGTCTGCCAGCGGATAGATTTTGGATCAGTCGCCTGCGGGATGACACTGATTGCTGTAATCCGATCTGTATCCAGACTAATTGACATCTCCATGCTCTCAGGACCTGCGGGAGATGTGTATTGAAATACAGATTGTTCCGTGACCACTTCACCAGAAACCATGACTACTTCTTCCACAGCCTGGTCGCTGATTATCGGATCTAAAGCGGTCACCTCCTTTGGAGCAGGATTAATCTGCACCTCCTGTTGCGTGTTGATCCTATTTTCTATTGGCGCTTCAGGACTTGTTTCATTACCACAACCAGCAAGTAAAACCAGTCCCGCAACACCAAAAATACTAACGGAGTAATGTAGTGATTTTTTCATAAAGGTTAATTTTATTTTACATTTTTACTATACCACACTCAGACAAAAAACACGCCTACAGCATACTCCCTCATTAAATATGAAAGCACCACTACCAGCGGTTATTATTTGATTATGAGTGAAGAGCACTATAAGCGGCGGAATTGTATAGAGTATTGATATATTATTTTAAATGTAGTATTTTCGACTAAGTTCACAGACAGGAGTTTTTTCAATGAATGAAAAGTTGTTATACACTCAGAGCATCACTTCCTTGATAGCTTTAGTAGCCAGACTTGAAGGAGAAAAGGGGGCTATTGATACCGCTTTCACACAAGCGAAAGATAGATTAGACAGCACACTAAATGATGGATTAGCACTAGCCCCTATTGAGTGTGGCGTTCTAGCAAGTATTGAGTGTGGCGTTCTAGCAAGTATTGAACAATATCTTGAGCTAGCAGATTTCTCAGATCTCCTCGCGAAGTTAAGAGCTGAGGGAGTAACATTTAGTGGTACTCTTCAGAACAGAAGCAATGCACGCAAGCGAAACCTTGCGAATATTGAGCATGTAACACTATATGAGAAGGCAGAAGCTGAGTTCCTGCGTCTCCAAACAGCATCACGAGGCAAACATCTTAAATTAGCTCGCGTAAGGAGTCAACTTAGAGAAAAGCATTCAAGTGAAATTGATGGGATAAAGGCGGAAAGACTGGGTTGCATAAATAGCCTTGCACAAAAAGCCGCTTTAATAGATGCACAAATAAATAGCTCACAATAACAAACAAAAAACGCACATTGCTACAGAGCGATGTGCGTTTTCATAAGTAAATGTCTCTATGCTGGCGTGTTTGTATTATCCCCACCCATCACTGCATCAGAAACAGCTTCTGCAGCATCTGAGGCCATGTCCATAGCACCTCCAGCCGCATCGGTTGCTGCGTCAGCAGCACCGCTAGCCATATTCATCGCTCCATCTGCAGCATTTGATACGGTATCACCCACTGCACTAGCAGTACCAGATACCATGTCCACAGCACCTCCTGCAGCGCCAGCAACTGCATCAGTAGCACTACCAGCCATATCAGCTGCACCATTTGCCGCATCCGAAGCCATATCAACAGCTCCCCCTGCGACACTCCCTGCAGTACTTGCGACAGTGTCCGCTGCATCTCCTACTTTCTCTGCAACATCACCTACCATATCACCGATTCCACCACCGACGTTACCAGCCATATCAGCTGCTTTGTCAGCGACATCGCCGACAGATTCTGCTGCATCTTTGGCCTTGTCAGCCAAATCTCCTAAGAGTCCCATAGTTTTAGATTTAAGCTATTTAATGTTTATATTATATCATATAGATTTCACTACCGATGAAAACGAAACAGCTCAAGCAAATATATCATCTTGCTCTCGCTCCAATATTGCTAGTAACTCTGTGTAAATCTCATTGATGACAGGGTCAGCTGATATCTTACCGCTTTTTTCTCGCTTCACATCTTCAAGTGAGAGTTCATAATCTTTAAAAGTATAATCCTTATTTTGATATGCAATCAATATCGGATGCAGCTTATCCAAAGCATATATAAATTTAGCCTCTCTCGTAGAGCGCTCTTCGTACTCTTTTATAGCTGTCCACATGATATCATTCTCAGGAAATTCTTGCATCAGTTGCATAAATGATGCCTCCTCTCGATCATGCTTAGTAGCTTTCTCTTCCTGAGCTGCAAATGCATAGGTGTCACCCGCATACACCTCGACCAGATCATGTACAAGAGCGTACAGTAAGATTTTTTCTAAATCAAGTTCTGTATACCACTGATTTCTGATATGAAGCGCAAGCATTGCAATCATGTATGAATGTTCGGCATCATTCTCACGTCGCCCACTAGCTAACACCACTCGCCGCTCCACATCTCGAAATTTTTCCAATAGCGCGTTAAACTTTAATAAGTCTTTAATCATGCTGAATCATGTAAATACTTCTACCCCATCAACCGAGAATGCCCCTACCCTAAAATAGATCCAACTGCATATGCGATACCACCAGCAAGTACACCGAGGAATACGATCTCAGAGACGCTACGCACAAGACTTTCCTTGGTAATTCGCGCACGCAAAATACCGAGCAATGCTAACGCACCTACCGCAAAGATAGCTGAGAGCATAAATGTCTGATCCGCAGACATGCCAATCACATATGGTATCAGCGGAACAAAACCAAATACAAGAAATGATAAAAATGTAGCTACACCATTCTTAAGCGGTGATTCATCTGGTGCATCAATTTCTAGATTGTACCGCAACAGAAAATCAGTCCAGTATGTCGGATTTTGCTTATAGAGTGCAATCAAAGACTCTGCCTGCTCTGCTGTGAAGCCCTTCTCTGTCAATATACTCCTGGAAACATCATGTGCGCGATCACCATCAAGATGGGTCATCTGCTTAGCATGCTCTTTTTTATACATCTCACCTTCTGCGCGTGCTGAGAGAAACTCTCCCACACCCATAGAGAAACCATCTGCAAAAAGGTTAGCAAGACCAAAGATAACTACAGCTAAAATTGGTATGGTCACAGAAGCTTCTGCACCGAGTGAGACCGCACCAGCAAAACCTGCCACCACAGCAAAAGTCGTGATGATGCCATCAATTCCGCCATAGACGATCTCTTTGATGTGACTACTAAATAATGCTTGTCTTTCTTTCATGGCGTGTATTTATATATTATGACTTTAATTGTACCTCATAAGCTGAATTTAGAGCATCCAAGATCACTTCTATATCACGATCTACTTCTTCTGTAGTGAGCGTTCGCTCGTGCGATCCAAACCGGAGGCGGAATGCCATAGAGCGTTCACCGGTCTCTTTGTCAACATAAAGATCAAAAAGATCTACATCACATAGTAATGTCGTTTTTGCGTTATAGATAGCTCGCTCAACCTCTGATACATGCATACGCGCTGGTACAATGAGTGAGATATCGCGATCCACAAATGGATACTCAGATAGTTTCTCAAAAGACAGTTCATGATCGATCTCTGCTGCGAGCGTAGTAAGATCGATTTCCATATATGCAGTTCGATTCTTCTTTATGCCAAAAACCTTACTAGTAGCGCGCGACACCTCTGTAATGTAGCCAATGTTCACATCACCGATCATGATCGATGCAGTACGTGATGGGTGCATCATCTGGGTAAGACCTAGTTCTGCTACAGGAATAAAATCAACAGCAAGACCATAGCTGGTCAAAAAGCTTTCACACGCACCCTTTAGCTCGTAAAATTGTGCACCAGATTTATCTTTCCCAGTAGCAGCTGCTGCAAGAGAGCGTGTCTCCTGTGGCAACCCTTGTTCATCAGTTGCATAAAGTCGACCAATTTCAAATACATGGGAGCGCTCTGCATAACTCTGATTAAGCGCAGCTGATTTCAAAACACCCACCGCGAGCGTCCCCCGCATCAATTCCTGCTCTGTACTCATCGGATTTAAAAGCGAGATATGTGGCTGATCTTGCCCAGCTGCAACTGCAACATCTTGAGCATAAAAAGAATATGACCGAATCTCGCTATACCCAAGCGTCACCCAACGATCTTTGACGCTCCGCTCTAATTGACGTGTTTCATTTATAGCAGATGACTCAACGGTGGAAGGCAATGGAACAGGTATGATCTTGTGATAGCCCCACACACGACCGATCTCCTCAATGAGATCAGACACTTCTTGCAGGTCACGCCTCACACGAGGCGGGGTGCATATCATAAGCTTATCCTCCTGGCGCACTTCACAGCCAAGCGAGATTAGAATCGCTTCTACCTCAGATACAGGAATTTCAGCACCGAGAAGCCTCTTAATATCATGCTGTGATATGACAATATCGGGCACCTCATCATCGTAATCAGCAATATCAGTAACAGCGACCACTTTACCACCAGCAATATCACTGATCATACGCGCCGCACTTTGCAGCCCTTGATCAATCAAACTTTCGTGCGGATTGCGTTCGAATCGATACGCTGCATCTGTGACCAGATTATGTCGTGAGCGTGATCTCCTGACGTGCACCGGATCAAAATGTGCAGCTTCAAGAATAACGTCAGTAGTATCATCAGCGATACCACTCGCTTGCCCGCCCATTACACCCGCGAGTGCTACTGGCTCGTCATCACCGGTGATGACGATATCAGATGTATCCAGGTCACGCTCCACCTCGTCCAGAAACATTAATTTTTCATCGTCTCGCGCCATACGCACACCAACCTTTTCAAATGAGTGTGCATCAAATGCATGAAGTGGCTGACCTGTCTCTAGCATGACATAGTTTGTGACGTCTACGATGTTATTGATCACTTTTATGCCGAGGGACCGCAGTCGATTTTGTATCCATTGTGGCGATGGTCCCACCGTCACACCAGAAAGTGTAAGAGCGCTGTAGCGAGAACAAAGACCAGTCTCTACTGTGACAGGTATACCAGCAGATAACTCTTTTTTAGGTTGTGGCGAACGCTCCAGGTTGCGTCCTTCGAGTGCTGCGATCTCGTGTGCCATCCCAAAATGTGAAAGAGCATCATGTCCACGGTTTGGCAGTATATCAATATCCAAAATAATATCATCGCGCCCATACCACTCACTAAATTTCCCACCAATTGGCGCCTCGTCACTAAGAATCAGAATCCCATCACTCTTTGGTGCATCTGTAATGATCTCATCTTCACCGCATATCATGCCGTGACTTTCCACACCACGGATTTTGCTTTTTTTAATTTTAAAGTCGCCAGGGAGAACCGCACCCACCATCGCAACAGGCACCTTTTGCCCTACTGCCAAATTAGGCGCACCACACACAATCTGTAACGATTCTTCTGATCCCACGTCAACTGTTGCGATCCGAAGCTTGTCCGCATCTGGGTGAGCCGCAACCTCTGTGAGGTGTCCAATAATGACATCCTCCAGCCCCTGCTCTAAATCAATCACATCCTCTACCTCAAAGGCGTGCGCAATCAAGAGCTCTGCAATCTCTTGTGCAGACTTTTCTGTACCGCTCAGCTCCCTGAGCCAGTTATAGCTATATTTCATAATATTACTTTAAAATTGCTCCACAAAACGCATGTCACCACCATGAAAATGTCGGATATCATCAATCTTGTACTTCATCATAGCGAGTCGCTCGAGACCAAATCCCCACGCAAATCCGGTGTACTGTCCGCGCTCGTAACCACCTGCCTCTAGGACGTTTTGATGGACCATCCCAGCGCCACCAACCTCAATCCATCCAGTTTGTTGACAAACACTACACCCACTATCACAGTTCACACATGAAATATCAAACTCAAAACCTGGCTCTACAAATGGGAAGTAACTCGGACGCACCCGCACTTTAATTGAATCGCCAAAAAAGGAAGTAAAGAACGCCTCGGCAATCGAGAGAAAATGCGCAACACTCACATCCTCTCCTACCACAAGCGCCTCGAACTGATGGAATGTATGCTCATGACTCGCATCAGTCGCCTCCTGACGAAAGACACGTCCTGGCATAATCACGCGAAATGGCGGTGTTTTACCCGCTGCCCGCCGCTCGTGCATGTAACGCACTTGACCGTTGGAGGTATGCGTTCGTAAGACGTGATTTTCTTCTGTCTCTGTGCGAACCCAAAACGTATCTTGCATATCACGTGCCGGATGATCTGCCGGCACATTAACTGCATCAAAATTATAATACTCTGTCTCAATCTCTGGACCATCAATCACATCAAACCCCATCGATACAAATATATCCTCGATCTCTCGCTCGACAATTGTGAGCGGGTTCAAATGACCACGCCTTTGTTTTACACCTGGCGCCGTCACATCGATCCACTCATT
>JAHDCW010000010.1:22197-28870 GCA_020629675.1 Minisyncoccota bacterium
AAATAAACGCGCTCTACCTTTTCTGGCAGATCACCCTTTTCCTGAAAATTACTAATGACTTGATCACTAAACGCACCACGCTGACCCATTACACCAACTTTCATGTTTTTGACTAAACTAATTTTCTAAAAAATTTCTTACCGACTTTTAATACGACTCCTTTTTCTGCATCAGTTATAACAAGCACAGTATCACCAACCTTAACACCACCTACTGAAACACCACCTTGCTCAACCTTGCGCCGCGCATCACCTTTACTTGAAGCAGCGCCAGAGCGGACTATCAGATCCAAGATATTCTCATTGTCTTCAAGTGATATCTCTTGGTGATCAACCTCATCCTTTGTGATGTATTTTTTTCGTAAATGCGCTACCTCTACCTCTGCAGTTGCTTCATCATGATAAAGTGCCATGAGTGCCCCTGCGAGATGCAACTTTTGCTCACGCGGATCAGTGAGCGCGAGAATACTACCAACCTCCTCTTGAGACACACGCGTGCAGTGAAGCAAGTACTCCTCCACCTGTGAATCGGCGATATTCATCACCTTATCCCCCATGACCCGCGCTTCTTCGGTGACAGTGATCACATTTCCCCAGCTACTACTCATCTTACGACCGTCAGTTCCGAGAATTAAATTTGTCATAACGATATTCTGAGGCCTTTGCCCCACCTGCTCCTGCAAGACGCGCCCTGCGAGGAGGTTAAAGCGCTGATCTGTACCGCCGAGCTCGACATCAGCTTCAAGCGCCACACTATCATAACCCTGCATGAGTGGATACAATAATTCCCTGAGAGACACACGCTTACCAGCATTGAGTCGGCGCTTGATGTTGTCGCGGGCGATAAACTCTGCCAGCGAAAAAGCATCCGCATGCTCACCGATCTCTCTGTAGCCGAGCGGATTGAGCCAGTCAGCATTATAGACAACCTCAAACAGGTCATCGTTCTCTGTGTCTAGGATTTTACCCGCCTGTTCTTTATAGGCGCGCATATTGTCTTTAATTGTCTCATGTGTAAGCATCGGCCGCTCAGCATCCTTATCAGAAGTATCACCAATAACGCCAGTAGCATTACCTACGAGCAAGAGCACCTTATGTCCCAGCTTTTGAAAATCGCGCAATTTTAGTAAGGTAACACTACGCCCAATATGAATATGTGGACTGGTCGGATCAATACCAAGCTTTACACGAAGCTGGCGTCCTGAAAGAAGATCTTCTCGTAATTTTTCCTTGTCGATCACCTCACTCACTCCACGCGTAAGCAGCTCTTCAATTTGTTGTGGATCTGTGTTTATCATATATGCATCATAGCAGCCCGAATGCCTTAAATCAATATTATATGAAAGCTATTTCAGGAGAGAGAAACAGCACATAATGATTTTTGAAAAATTGCACACATATAAAAATTTAAGATATTCAATAAAATATGTATAAAATTAATCAGCCCATGACTCAGGATTTCCGATAAAATTCAGAAATTCGTCATGAATTTCAGGATGAGACACAAAGATGGTACGTCTTCGCTCATGACTTTCTCCAAAAATATCCTTGATAGCTCCAGCATGATGAATCCATCCATTATCGTAATAACTTATAGATCCACCGGATGCTTTTATCAAATAAAGGCCCGCCGCACAATCCCACGGCTCTGTCTCCATTGATAGGAATCCATCAAGCCGATCAGCACTTACGTACGCACACTCCAGCAAAGCACAATTAAGCGATCCTGATTTACCATACTTTTCATAAATAGCTTTCCATAGAGCAGTTCGCGCAGACCTCACCCATTCATTTCCATTTTTTGAATTACCGCTCACATTAATCGCATGACGCGAACCTACCTTATTGTTGGTTGGGAAACAAATATTTTTGTTTTCATAAGCTCCATCCTCCATATAAGATGAAAATGTTTGTCCCGTAACAGGATTATGAACGATTGCAAAAGAGCCTTCAGGACCAGGTCCAAGTCGTGTTGCTGTAATAGCAAAAAAAGGTATTTTTCTAACAAAGTTTTCCGTACCATCAATTGGATCTATGTACCATACGTAACCGCTATTACCACTTACAGTATCATCCTCTTCCCCGACGATTGTATCTTTTGGAAAATTTTCAGATATAAAACTACGGATCTCCCCCTCTATTCTCTTATCGATTTCTGTGACTATACTGCCATCACCTTTTTGCTCATTAGGATTTAGCGCTGAAGTAAAATACTCTCTAGCAGTTAAACCCAAGCTATCTATAAGCTGTTTCAGGTCTTCAAATTTTTTTTCCATGGATGCTTCCCTATTATTAAATATAAAATCTGCAAAAAAAACTTCTTATGCATGCATCATAACATAGTTAAATGCCAGAAAAAAAGCTGCAGATAAAAATCCACAGCCCACCAATAAATTATAAATTGATCATAAACGCAAAAGAAGCATCTGTTGGTTTATAATGATGCATTCACGAAATCCTGCGGCACAGTAGTTTAAATAATAATCCCACATCCTATAGACTGTTCCTGTAAACTTATCGGGATTGTCACGTGCGAGTGCAGTATACCCTAACTTTAGATTGCGTGACCATGCCATCAATGTAAGATCATACGATCTCCCTAATTCATACTTCTGATCTACTATGAAGAGATTTTTCATTGCTTTTTCTAGTTGACTGAAGGATGGTAAGATCCCGCCGCGAAAAATATACTTTTCTATAAAAGGATCGGCCTTTGGATGTGGAACTGTATCCAGGATGGACTGTAATACAAATCGACCACCTGGCCTCAAGGCACCGTGTACTACCTCAAAGTACTCGCGTAAATTTTTAGGCCCAACAGCCTCGATCATCTCCACACTAACAGCATGATCATACGCACCAATGCGAGGCACCTCTCGATAATCTATCTCTAGCACACTCCAATTCTTCTTGCCTTTAAGTTGCTCACGAACCCATGCATTTTGCTCAGAAGAAATAGAAATGCCCGTTGCGTGCGCGTTATAATCACATACCAACATCTCCATGAGCCTACCCCAACCCGAGCCAATTTCGAGAATATTATCATTTTTCTCGGGCGCTAGGAGTTGACAAGCCCGCCTCATGTTATTAATCTGCGCTCTATCAAGATCATCGTGACGCAACCCTTGAAAATCACCAGATGTGTAATTCATAGTAGAGCCCAAAAGCACCTCATAAAAATCATTACCGTAATTGTAATGCTCCACAGCAACCCTCTTTGATAACTCCATCGTTTGCATATTTCGCAGGAATGACAAGAAGTGAAACCATCTCGCCCCCATTGAGCTAAAGTGATTAGCAGCTCCAACCTTTATCAAACGACAAAAAAGTTCATCAAGTTGCTCGCAGTCCCACCACCCCTTCATGTACGATTCAGCGAAACCAAGTCGACCACCCACAAGAACCTCTCGATAAAGTCGGCGATCATTGATATGAATTGAATGTGGTTGATTAGAGTTAACCTCTATCCCTGCTTTTTCCAAAAAATGGTCAATCTTTTTTGTAAAGTACATATTGCAAGCCTCAAAATGTGTACGCTCACGTTACCATGATAGTCTTCTTTTTTCAATAGACACAACTTTTATCGCTAAAACTATATGCATGATCGTTATTTTTTTGTTAAACTAAGCTTATATGCTATCAGAGAAAAAAATTAAGCAATTTCGCCGCTATAGCAACTCACGCTCAGCGCGCCACAAAGATGGAACCACACTCCTAGATGGGCTTCATCTCGCACAGGAGGTTGTAACGCACGCACCAGAACTCATACAAGATATTTACCACACAGAAAACGCTCTGACAGAAAACCCCGAAATAAACACTTTTTTATCGTCCCTCGGTACATCATTTTCTCCTACACTAATCGCCAGCCGTACACTCAAAAAAATAGCACCCACAACGACACCTTCTGGCATCTTAACAGTAATCTCTACGCCTACACCTACACGCACACTCCCCGATCAATCTAGTTGCGTTCTTCTTCTTGACCGGATCGCTGACCCGGGCAACATGGGTACAATTATTCGCTCAGGTGTTGCGCTGGGCGCTGATGCAGTCATCATTTCACCAGAGTCGGCAGATGCATGGAGCCCCAAGGTTTTACGTGCTGCACAAGGTGCTCATTTTTCCACCACAATTCTTACGGATTTTGATCTCACTGATGTCAAGCTATTATTTAATGGTCCAGTCATCGGCGCTTTTCTCGATTCAGAGGCTGCCAGTCTATACGACACAAATCTCACCGGCAAAATAGCCATCTGCGTAGGCAATGAAGGCAAAGGCATTTCAGCGGAAGAGTTTAGCATCTATGGAGATCACAAGGTATACATCCCGATGCAAAAGGGCTTTGAAAGCCTCAATGTCGCCATGACAACAGGCATCATCCTATCAGAGCGCCTGCGACAAAAAATTTCAAGTCAATAACCATAAATAAAAGCTTTAACTGTAGACAATGGAAGTGTCAACATAGATCTAATACCCAATTTACTTGATCAATTTGAGATCGAAGTGACAAGCTATGATAACATCCCAAATGACGTTGACATGTCTTTTGACCTCATTATCTTGTCAGGTTCCGGCAGGCTACCGATAGCTTATAACATGGAGCGACTACAGAAAGAAATCCAACTTATCCAAGAAACGGCTATACCACTTATTGGAAAATGCCTTGGTTGCGAACTGATAAATGTTGCTTATGGAGGCACTTTATGTAAACGCCAAGAAAAGATACGGGGAGTAATTCCTATAACGCTCGACAAAGAATACTTCACCAAGAAAACAGTAGAAGTACCTGTTTACGAATCACATCGCTGGCAAATAAACAAACTCGGCAAAGATCTTATTGTCTTAGGAAAATCAAATTATGGCATTGAAATTGTAAAACACAGACAAAAACCACTTTACGGCTTTCAATTTCATACAGAGAAGATGACGAAAGAAACGTATGGAGATGAAATCTTTGAAATAGTACTTCAAAAAATTCTATGCTAATAACCCCATCTACCAATACGATAGACTCACCCCTAAACAATTTTTTGCATCCACTCAAATTTTGATACTAACTCTATAATGGTTTGCCTACAAAATTATCAATTATACTAACTAAACTATAAGTAATCAGGTCTCCTTCTAATGCACTCAAACTATCCACCACACTAGATAGCCACAAAACCACATCGTTTATAATTTCTCAATTATTTGCTTTTTTAACATTTATGCATATAATACAACCAAGCAAGAAAGAGGTGTACTATGGCTAATGATGTACCTTGTATAAAATGCGGATTCAATGAAACGCTTCACGACCTAGAAATACTCGCCCTAAATGATCATATCAGACCAAATAATGGGGAAGATAGAACACCCGATTATCCACTCTCTATTTATGAGTGCATCGACCAACTCAAGGACCCTTTTGGTACAAGTTACGAACCGGAGCACCTAGAAGACCACTTAAAATGGAAACCTCAAGCTGGTGATGTGGTCACAGCAGAAAATCCATAAGGCATCGCAACCTTAAATACGTCGCGCAATTTGTGAGGCGTATTTTTCATAAGTGGTACACTTTAAAAGAGAAATATTAAAGCAATTTATTGCACTTACTAAAATAACTCAATGAAACTTACTAGCCGCCTAGACCTTGCTAATATCTAAAATTTCAGCGTTACCCTAGACTATAAATGATGAAAAATCAGCGTGAACTAATAAGGTTGAATCACCACATAATAGGATCGCCTTCTATCAGCTTGTTACACTGACTAAAGTGTCGACAACCCAAAAAACCCTGATACGCGCTTAGCGGTGAAGGATGCGGCGCCTCTAGCACGGCACACCTCTTTAAATCAATTAAATCCTTTTTTGAGCGGGCAAAATTTCCCCACAACATGAAAACGACACCCTCTCTTTCATCGCTTATTTCTTGGATCATCGCATCTGTGAGCTGTTGCCACCCCTTTTTGCCATGAGAGCCTGCCTTTCCCCTCTCTACAGTAAGCGATGCATTTAACAGAAGAACTCCTTGCTCAGCCCAGTTTGTTAGATCACCCCCACACTTGGTTTCAGCGTGTGATTTCATACCTAGATCTGATTCAATTTCTTTAAAGATATTTTTAAGACTTGGCGGATTGGGTGTCGTGTCACGCACAGAAAAACTGAGTCCCATCGCCTGCTCTGGACCATGATATGGATCCTGACCCAAAATCACCACGCGCACTTGATCAAAAGGAGTTAATGTAAGCGCATTAAAAATCTCTTTGTGAGGAGGGTACACTTCTTTAGAGGAACTATAAGCTTCATGAACAAAATTATCAAGATCGTTAAACCATGACTTTTCACGATAGGGTTCTAACACTTCTCTCCAACGAGAATCAACGATTAAATCATACATAACGCTTTAATTCCACGTTCGCAACTCGTTTATTCGTTCTTTTCTTTTTAATGCTTCTTCAAGATCTACATCGCATCTATTAGCCACAGAAACTAACATAAGCAAAACATCTGCCATTTCTTCTTCGAGACTAGCCATTTGTGCATCATCAGCCACTTTTCCACCAGCATACCTACGAATTTCTTTAGACAGCTCACCTACCTCCTCAGTTAGTATGAGCATTCGCATCACCACATCCACATCTTCAAATCCACGTTCACGGGAAAAATCTTCTACGTACCGCTGCAAA
>JAHDCW010000011.1:0-3796 GCA_020629675.1 Minisyncoccota bacterium
CTAAAGTAGAGTGCGCTAGAAAAAAGTGCCACATTATACAGTATAAGAGTTGATTTGATGGGGATATTTCTCAATTGTGGCAATAAAAAGATTGTAGCGACAAGTAAGGTGCACGCTTCTGCGAGCATGCCGATGTAGCCTAAGTGATCCTGATCCCAGTAAGAGACAGGGCTGATGAGTTGCCACTGTGATAGCGGGTAGAAATGTCGGTGCGCATCATCATTATGGAGAAAAATGTCACCAGCGACATGGAGAAGAATGCTGAGTGCGAGAATGCTGAGCCAGCGCTTTTTAAGTTTGATGCCTGCCGCTAGGATGAGAAGTGCGAAAGGGATCGAATTAAAGATGTCGATTGCATTTTGCCACTGCGGCAGAAAATAAATCTGATCCCACAACGTGGACTGGGGAATACCCACAATGAGTGCGCCAAAAAACATGCCATAGATAACGATGTCAGGTAGGATCGCACCTGAAAATAGGGCTATGGTATCTGCTTTGTTATAGGATCTCCCCCTGAGGGCAGCGTAGCTGATTGCAATGTGTGTAGGCGTGTTCATGAGGGTGGTATGAGATCATATAGGCGCAACAGGCATCTTCTTGAAAAAAGATCGTAACTGCGGTATAGTTTTTAGGTATATAGACCTATTGATAATTTATTACTCTGCGAATTATATGCTCGGAACATTTAGTAAGGTATTTTCTATTCCTGATTTAAGAAATAAGATTCTCTTTATTTTAGCATTATTGGTTGTCTTTCGGGTAGCGGCAAACATTCCACTTCCAGGCGCCAATCCTGCCGCACTGGGAAGTAATGATGCGTTTGGTATCCTCAATCTCTTTTCTGGAGGTGGTTTTTCTGGCATCTCAATCGTTCTTCTGGGTCTCGGGCCGTATATCACTGCGTCGATTATCATGCAGCTTTTGACGATGATCGTGCCGTCTCTCGAAAAAATGTACAAAGAAGAGGGTGAGGCAGGGCGAAAAAAGTTCTCAACGATTACACGCATCTTCACTGTCCCGCTTGCAATCATCCAGACTTTTGCGATGATTTCACTACTGCGCTCACAGGGTGTGATCCTAGACGTAACACCGTTCACGATGGTAGTTCTTGTGCTCGTAGCAACTGCAGGTACAATCTTTATTATGTGGCTCGGTGAGTTGATTACGGAGAAGAAGCTTGGGAATGGTGTGTCTATGATGATCTTTGCGGGAATTGTCGCGAGTATGCCGACAATTGTGATGCAGCTACGTGAGACATTTGATCCTAATCAAATCTTTACTTATCTTGGCTACATCTTGCTGACACTTGCGACGATTGCTGGTGTGGTGTATGTCTCAGAAGGTCAGCGTATTATCCCGATTTCTTATGCGCGACGAACCCGCTCTGGAGCTGGTGCAGCCGGCAACACACGGACACACTTGCCGATCAAGGTAAATCAAGCTGGTGTAATCCCGATTATTTTCGCAGTCTCACTTGTGACGTTTCCATCTATTATCGGGCAGTTTATGGCAAGCTCCGACTCAGCGACAACTGCAGAGATTGGTGGTATGATCGCACGGTTTTTTGAGAACCCTCTCTACTATGGTGGTATTTACTTTGGTCTTGTCGTGTTGTTCACGTATTTCTACACTGCAGTGATCTTTGACCCTGAAAAAATTGCCAAAAACCTCCAGCGACAAGGTGGATACATTGATGGTGTGCGTCCAGGCTCTGAAACAGTTGAATATCTCGGTCGCATCGCGAGTCGTATCACGCTTGCTGGAGCGATCTTTCTCGGTATGATTGCAATTCTTCCTCTGATGGCTAGTGCAATGACAGGCAATACAAACCTCGCAGTTGGAGGTACAAGTATCTTGATTGTGGTGTCTGTGGTTGTAGAGCTCGTAAAGCAGATTGATGCGCAGCTGGTGATGCATAATTATGATAAATTGAGTGATTTCAAGTAGGGATTGAAATATTGACTAAAGTCATAAAAAAAGATATACTAGCAATTAGTATTTCTTTTACGGGTGTATAGCTCAGTTGGTAGAGCAACAGCCTTTTAAGCTGATGGTCGGGGGTTCGAATCCCTCTACACCCACATATCAAAGATATTTCTTTCGAAATATCTTTTTTGTTGACTTGCTTTTGTTAAGTTGATAAGATTGATGCAGTTTTTTACAAAGAGGAAAGTTCTGATGGTTAAAAGCAAGCTAAACGCGAGAAGTTTACTGGCTTTAAGTCTATTTAAACGTGAGGGTAGAGATTTTTCATCTCAAGTGATACAACATGTTAGAGATGGTGTGGGTGCTGAGACAAGTAAGATAATTTTTGAAAAATTTTTTGAGAGGAATAATTTTGACTTGGCGTTGCAGGTAGTCTCCATAGCTGGTTTGACTATTGATCCGAGTATCGTTGAGCAAAAATTTAACGAGCTTTATAGTCAAAAAGATATTTTAAATGTGACTGCACTCAGTCATTACTTTGACCGTGCACTCACACAAGAAGAAGTCGATCTGTTATTTAGACAAAGACCAATTGTTTTTCAGTATGGTTTTGGAAGAAGCTATCTTTACCTAAAGCCTTCGGTGCATGTAGTAGTTTTTGTTATCAGGGGTTATCTGGCTAAAGATGATGCTACTTCAATTAGGCATCTTTTGCGCGCAGACCAAGCTGTATATAGCTCTGTCTATATCGATCAAATTATTGATAGCCTAGGTTTTTCTGTGGAGTTGGTACCGACACATTCTTTGTTGGCGCAGCTGGGAGCATCTCAGAGCAAAAGAGATGATTTGGTGGTTTATGCAACAGGTCATTGTGCCAAAGAAGTCTGTTTAAATTTAATACAGGAAATTGGCTTTTCGGGGCGAGTGCATAATAAGGTAGCTGAAAATATGACATGTAGGGGATATGTCACAGAAATTGGCCAATTTGAAGAAATCTTTGGACTAGAGCCAACTTCTGCGCAAGTTAATTTGATGGCGGAGGCAGTCATTGAGGGTGGACATATTACAGGTTCGACGGAGAGCAGTCTTGGTAGAAAGTTCACGGCGGAGGAATGGCAAAAAATAATACAAGGTCTCATGAATAAGGGGATGCTAAGTCAGGCGATACAATTTGCTTCAGTGGAGCGTGATGGTGAGGATATTTGTCGTAGGTTACATGAACAAATTGTTGCTAGTAAAAATTTTTGGCTAGCTAAGAACAGTGCTGGTAAATTTTTTGGTAGAGAATTGAATGATAAAGAGCTTCTTGCCTTAATGCAAGATTAATTTCCTCTTAAAGAGCATTGAATCTGTGAGTAATTTCACGGATTCTTTTTTTTTGTTGTACAATGGAAGTAATACAAAAAATCAATTACTATGAAACAATGCATGACGTTCTTATAAAAAATGGCACTATCATAGATGGAAGTGGTAATCCTCGATTTAAGGCTGACATTGCTTTTAGTGATGGTACTATTACTAAAATTGGAAATCTCCAGGGTGAGTCATCACAAATTGAGATTGATGCAGCAGGGCATTATGTAACGCCTGGCTTTATAGATATTTCAAACCGTAGTGATGTGTACTGGCGGCTGTTTGTTGATCCCACTGTGGAGAGTTTATTGCGGCAAGGCATTACGACGATTATTGGTGGAAACTCCGGATCTTCGCTCGCGCCGATCTATAACAAGCACATGTTTCGCTCGACACAGAAATGGTCTGATATTAGTAAGGTCAATATAAATTGGCAGTCGACAGAGGAATTTCTTGATGTGATCGATCGCCATCATTTATCTGTTAATTTTGGGACATTAGTAGGTCACGGTACACT
>JAHDCW010000011.1:3896-26981 GCA_020629675.1 Minisyncoccota bacterium
TCGATCGCCATCATTTATCTGTTAATTTTGGGACATTAGTAGGTCACGGTACACTGCGACGCGGTTTGATTGGGGATGAAATGAGAGCTCTCAATAATAGTGAGATGGTAGTGATGGAACAGTATGTGCGCACAGCTCTCGAAGGTGGCGCGCTAGGACTTTCTCTTGGCTTGGGATATGTCCATGGTAAACATATTTCACGGGAAGAGCTGCGAATGTTGGGTGAGGTGGTTGCTGATTGTGGTGGATATGTAGCAGCTCACGTGCGTGATGAGGGTAAGGGACTCGTCGACGCTGTGGACGAGGTGCTTACACTTGCCGAGACATCGCAGGTTAAAGCGCATATCACGCATCTAAAGGCTGTAGGGGAGAGTAATTGGCCGCTCATGAAAAAGGCGATGGAGCGCATTGACCTGTCGCGCATGCACGGCTCGCATATCACATTTGATGTTTATCCTTATACGATGACTGGAAGTGTGCTCTACACCTTTTTACCAGAGTGGGTCACTGATGGTGGTAAGAAAATGATGATCGGACGACTTAAAAATGATAATATCGTAGCGCAGGTTGTAAAAGAGGTTGAGGATTTACGTGAAGTTCTCGAGTATGCGGTAGTGGCTCAGACATCACATGGACGAACAATCGAAGGTCGATCGCTGGGTCAGATCGCACGTGATCGAGGGGTGACACTTGGAGAAGTGGTCATAGATGTACTGATCTCTACAGAAGGTCGGGCAATTGTATTGTGTGAGGCTTTGTTGGAGGAAAATGTAGTGCGCGCAATCACAGATCCCTATGCGATTATTTCATCAAATAGCCCCGGTTATACTATTACACCAAGTATGCGCCATAATCACGGTAATATCCATCCCCGCTCTTTTGGTGCTTTTGCACGACTGCTAGAGCGATACGTCGAAAAGAAACAAGACCTAACATGGGAGACAGCTATTTATAAATCATCAGCCAAGGCAGCGGATGTGTGTGGTATATCAGATCGTGGACGACTCCAAGAGGGGTTTGCTGCAGATGTGCTAATTATTAATCCTCGCGAGATGAAAGATCGTACTACCCAGAAAGAGCCTATTGCGTACGCCTCGGGAATAGAGTATGTTTTTATTAATGGTGTACCTGTGATATCTGCTGGAAATCCGACAGGTATTAGACCGGGGCAGTCAATCCGTAAAAAATAAGGAATACAGAAATGAACGCATCATGGTTTAAAGGTAAGACAGTCACGGTTTTTGGTATTGGGCTTCTTGGTGGCGGTGTGGGTACGATTAAATACCTAGCAGAGCAAGGTGCTAATGTTATAGCAACCGATATTAAAACGCGGGAACACCTTGAAAAATCACTCAAAAAGTTAGAGGGCCTCAAAAATGTGACATATATTCTTGGGCAACATCGTCGTGAGGATTTTGAGCGTGTTGATATGGTCATAAAGACACCGGGGTGTCCATGGACAAACGAGCATGTACAGATTGCTCTCAAAAACAATATTCCAGTTGAGACAGATGCGAGTCTTTTCCTTCAATTATGTCCCGCACCAATTATCGGTGTGACAGGTACAAAGGGTAAGACGACAACGACAAAGTTTATTTATCATATTTTAAAAAATGGAGACAGGACACCTGTACTTTTTGGCGTGGAGAAGCTGTCTGTTTTAGATCGTTTGTCGTATGTTGATAAAAAAAGCATCGTCGTATTTGAGCTCTCGAGTTGGCGTCTTAGCGCACTTCGCTACACTAAGATGAGTCCGCATATTGCCGTGTTTACCAATTTCTTCCCTGATCATCTTAATTACTATAAGTCCATGGATGAGTACTTCGCAGATAAGGCAGAAATCTTTAAACATCAGCGAGCTAAAGATTATTTTATTTATAACGCTTCCGAAGAGCGTTTAGTGACAGCAGCAAAGACGGTTGCTAGCCTACCTTTTTATGTGGATCATAAGCGCCGCACTGATGCGCAAGGGGTGTTTCGCGATGGGGGTGGTATATTTTATAATGACGGCATCGATGTGCAAAGGGTTCTTGAGGAAAACTCTTTGACCGTCGTAGGTGATCATAATTACACAAACATCATGCTTGCTATGAGTGCGGCGCTGGCCACAGGTATGAAGATGGATAAAATTATTGAAGCGTTGCATGATTTGCCAAAAATAGAGCATCGACTTGAGTTTGTTGCGCAGCATCAGAATGTTGATTATTACAATGATACAGCAGCGTCAAACCCGCAGGCTGCTGCTTTAAGCATTGCTGCATTTTCTGAGCGTCCGATCATTCTTCTTGCTGGAGGATCAGATAAGGGCTTGCCGCTTGGTGAATTTCCTATGCAGATCGCGAAATATGCTAAGAGGACAATCTTTTTTAAAGGTGTTGCAAGTGACAAGATGATCGCTGAAGTTCGAAAGATTCGTCAGGGTGAAGATAGGGACTTTGATTATGACGTTGTGGAATCAATGAGTGATGCGGTTGAGATTGCACGGCGTGCTGCGGATGAAGGTGATGTCGTCTTGCTTTCGCCGGGTGCGGCTAGCTTTGGCGTATTTAAGAATGAATTTGATCGGGGTGATCAGTTCCGCGCAATTGTAAAAGAGATTAAGTAAAATAGAATTCTATGAATCATCCACTTGATAAGGCGGATAAAGCCGTAGCTAAGGCAATCAAAGGTGAAGAGGTTAGGCAGAGAGAGGGTCTCGAGCTGATTGCATCAGAAAATTATGTGTCCGATGCTGTGCTGGAGGCTTTGGGGAGTGTCATGACAAATAAATATGCGGAGGGTTATCCAGGTAGGCGCTATTACGGAGGGCAGCAACATACAGATACGGTGGAGCAGTTGGCAATTGATCGTGCTAAAAAGCTTTTTGGCGCAGAGCATGTAAACGTACAGCCACACTCTGGTGCACCTGCAAACATGATCGTCTACAGCGCACTGCTCCAGCCTGGTGATACCGTGCTAGGTATGGATCTCGGTCATGGTGGTCATCTAACACATGGACATCCTGTGACGATGAGTGCACAGATTTATAATTTTGTGCGATATAAGACAGAGCCGGACGGCACAATCGATTATGACAAGCTGGCAAAGATGGCTAAGAAGCATAAACCAAAGATGATTTTGGCTGGTTTTAGTGCGTATTCTCGCAACCTGCAGTACACTAAGTTTCGCAAAATCGCCAATGACGTAGGTGCACTTCTCATGATGGATATGGCTCACATCGCAGGCTTGGTGGCAGCAGGCGTACTTCCAAATCCGACGCGATACTGTGACGTACTTACATCAACGACACACAAGAGTTTGCGTGGTCCACGTGGAGGTTTAATCCTATGTAAACAAAAACACGCACAAGCCATCGATAAGGCAGCTTTTCCAGGCTTTCAAGGAGGGCCCCACATGAACAATGTGGCCGCAAAGGCGGTTGCTTTTGGTGAGGCGCTCAGACCATCATTTCATACATATGGTAAGAAAACCCTCGAAAACGCAAAGACACTTGAAAAAGAACTAAAGAGACATGGATTTCATATCTGTTTTGGTAAAACGGAAAATCATTTATTGCTCATTGACACCATTAAAAGTAAAAATCTCTCAGGTAAGGTTGTCGAAGAAGCATTGGATGAAATCGGTATCACACTCAATAAGAATATGGTTCCAGATGATCCACGTAGTCCATTTGATCCTAGTGGGATCCGCCTGGGTGTACCGGCTGCGACAACGCGCGGTATGGGTAAAAAAGAGATGATTAAAATCGCGCAGTGGATTAATGATGTGTGTGAGAATATTGATAAACCGAAAGAGCTAAAGAAAATGCATGCTGACGTGCGCGTGATGTGTATAAAGTTTCCGCTTTATAAATAGTCTTAGGCAGGATGCTAGTGATATTTTTTCACTTTACAAAAGGGAGGGATTGTAGTACTATTTTGTTATTATAAAAACAACATATGAAAGGTATAATTCTCTCTGGTGGATCTGGTACACGCTTGCGGCCACTTACTAAAATGACGAGTAAGCAGCTGCTACCTGTCTACAATCGACCAATGATTTATTACCCTCTCAATACGCTGCTCAAAGCAGGTATAAGGGATATATTGATCATTGTGGCTCCAGATCATGCGGGTAATTATCTTAATCTTCTTGGGTCTGGGCGAGAGTTTGGGGCGCGCTTTACGTATGAGATACAGGATGAGCCACGCGGACTTGCAGATGCGTTTATTATTGGAGAGTCATTTTTAGATGATGAGAGCGTGACGATGATTTTGGGGGATAATATTTTCGTAGATGACTTTAGCGATGATATAAAGAGTTTTACTTCTGGAGGACGTATTTTTGCCAAAGAAGTAGATGATCCTAAGCGATTCGGCATTGTTGAATTTGATGAGCAGGGTAAGGTGCTTTCTATCGAGGAGAAGCCAGAAAATCCAAAGAGCAACTACGCTATTCCAGGCTTGTATATCTTTGATAACCAGGTTAGCATGATTGCAAAGTCAATTGAGCCAAGTGAGCGAGGGGAGATCGAAATTACAGAAATCCAAAACGCTTATCTTGAGAAAGAGATGCTCGATGTGCGCAAGGTGGAGGGTGAGTGGATCGACGCAGGA
Organism: Minisyncoccota bacterium; assembly: GCA_020629675.1. GTDB lineage: Bacteria > Patescibacteriota > Minisyncoccia > Moranbacterales > JAHDCW01. The sequence continues at coordinate 8,492 of JAHDCW010000011.1, forward strand.
ACCCATGACTCGCTTTTGGATGCTGGTCTTCTGGTGCGTGATAAAGTCGATGTCAAAATGATTATTTAAGTTAGAGAAATGGAAAAAAAGATAACAAAAGCAATTCTGCCAGTAGCAGGATTTGGGACACGGTTTTTGCCGGCGACTAAAAGTCAGCCCAAAGAGATGTTACCTGTAGTGGACAAGCCCGTCATTCAATACCTTGTAGAGGAGGCGGTTGCTAGTGGCATAGAGGAGATCATTTTTGTAACAGGTCGTGGAAAACGTGCTATCGAAGATCATTTTGATGTTGCTTACGAGCTTGAAAGCACGCTTGTCGAAAAAAATAAAACTGAAGCGTTGGAGAGTGTGCAAAAAATTGCAAAAATGGCAAAATTTTCTTATGTGCGACAGCCTTATCCGCTCGGCGATGGACATGCTGTGTTACAGGCGTCTCATATTGTAGGGGATGAGCCAGTTCTCGTTCTTTTTGGCGACTGTATTTATGATGCTGACGTTCCAGCTTCACAGCAGCTTATCAACTCATATGAGATGCATGGCGCCACGACGATTGGGACGGCGACGGTGTCTGATCGCGAAGTATCTAGTTTTGGTGTGATCGAAGGTGATGCGATGGAGGATGGCACAGTCAAGATGACGCGCATGCTCGAAAAGCCAGAGCCGGAGCAGACACCATCACGTGAGGTGGCCGTGGGTAAATATATCATTACCCCAGAAATTTTTAATATTCTTGAGGGAATGAAAGAAGGTGATTCTGGGGAAATTAGACTTGCAGATGCGTTTGAAATCTCGCTAACAAGAGGTGGGGATATCCGCTCACAAAGCCTTGATGGTGAGTGGTTAGACACAGGTGATAAATACAATTTTGTACGTGCGACAATCCATTTTGGTCTCAAGCATGACAAGATTCGTGATAATCTTAGAGATTATCTTGCAACACTTAATCTTACATAATAAGAAATGAAAGTAGTATTACTCAAGGATGATCGGAAGCTTGGTCGGAAAGGTGCGGTAGTGGATGTCGCGGATGGTTTTGCGCTCAGCTCACTGATCCCTCAAGGTATTGCAGAGGTTGTCACACCAGGGAAGAATCATCATCTTCAACATGTCAAGAAAACTAAGGAGAAAAATCGCAAACAAAACATCTTAAAGGCAGAAGCAATTGCTGAAAAAATTTCCAATGAATCACTTATTATTAGCAGTAAAGCTGATGGTGAGAAGTTATTTGGGTCGATTGGACGTAAAGAAGTTGCGACGGTACTTAAATCTAAGTATAATGTAGATATTGAAGAAAAAAGCATTCTTCTTGATGATCCGATTCGTACACTAGATACGCGAGATATAAAAATCCAACTAGCTGATAAAATCCGCGTTACGGTGACAATCAAGATTATCGCAGCATAGAGCGCTTAGCATTTTTACATTACAAAGGTCGCAGGGGTGCGACTTTTTGTTTTGTGTTAATTTGAGTTGAATCTACCCTTATGAAAAAAAAGAAGGCAAAGTATATTTTTGTAGTTGGTGGTGTGATGAGTGGCGTCGGTAAGGGGGTGGCGACATCAGCTATTGGACGGGTTTTGCAGTCTCGTGGAATGAGTGTCACAGCTATCAAAGTAGATCCTTACATTAATGTGGATGCAGGTACGATGAACCCCTCCGAACATGGAGAGGTTTTTGTTTTAGGTGATGGGGATGAGACAGATCAGGATATGGGTAATTATGAACGTTTTTTGGATATTCAGTTGACACGGCTTAATTATATGACAACAGGTCGCGTTTATCAGTCTGTAATTGCACGCGAGCGAAACCTCGAGTACGAGGGTAAGTGCGTACAGGTAGTGCCACACATTCCCGAGGAGATCATCTCACGCATCAAGGGCGCATCACGCAGTGCAGAAGCAGATGTGACTGTTGTGGAAATTGGAGGGACGGTAGGTGAATACGAAAATATTTTATTTCTCGAGGCGGCGCGCATGATGAAGCAAAAAAATCCTGATGATGTGCTCTTTGTGCTCGTCAGTTATGTACCTATCCCAAGTAAGGTGGGTGAAATGAAAACTAAGCCAACGCAGCATGCATCACGCACCTTGAATAGCACAGGCGTACAAGCAGATATAATCGTAGCACGATCGGAGGCGCCACTAGACAAGGTACGCAAAGAAAAAATTGCATCGTTTTGCAGTGTTGATAAAAAAGCCGTGATTAGTGCACCAGATGTAGAGAGTATCTATCATGTGCCGGTTAATTTTGAGCAGGATGGATTGAGTGATATTCTATTGAAAAAATTAGGTTTACGCGCAAAAAAAAGAGATTTTGGGCCATGGCTAACATTTACCAAGAAGGTTGAAAATGCAAAAAAGCCGGTTAAAATTGGTGTAGTGGGGAAGTACTTTAATACGGGGGATTATGTTCTCTCTGATGCATATATTAGTGTTATTGAGGCGATCAAGCATGCATCTTATGCAACGGGGTGCAAACCTGAAATTGACTGGCTTGATAGTGAGATTTACGAAAAAACGCCACAGAAAAGACGGGAGTTACGTCAATATGACGGTATTGTCGTACCAGGAGGATTTGGTAGTCGTGGTATAGAAGGTAAGATCGCAGTAGCTGAATACTGTCGCAAAAACAAAATTCCTTATTTTGGACTGTGTTATGGTATGCAAATTGCAGTCGTGGAGTATGCGCGTAATGTTCTAGGTTATGAGGATGCTCACACCGTTGAGATGAAACATGCTCCCAAGCATCCCATTATCGACGTTATGCCTGAGCAGCGAGACAAGATTCAAAAAAATAAAATGGGTGGTACGATGCGACTCGGTGACTACGAGGCAAAGATCGCGCGAGGTACGCTCGCGTATAGCGCTTATAAGCAGCCGTATATCGTCGAACGACATCGTCACCGTTACGAAGTTAATCCTGCCTATGTAGAGGCGCTTGAAGAAGCTGGGCTTATTTTTTCAGGAAAATCGCCTGATGGTACTCTCGCTGAAATTATGGAGTTGCCTGTGGCGGAGCATCCATTTTATCTTGCGACACAGTTCCATCCGGAATTTCTCTCACGACCGCTCAGTCCTCATCCGCTTTTTATGAGCTTCCTGCGTGTGATTGCCAAAAGAAATAAGCGGTAGTACAATATGCAGTACGTTATTTGTATTACTTGATAAATATGTCAGAAGAAAAAACTGAAGCAAAACCTAAAGAGAAAAAAAATGCTGCTACTAAAGTTATCATTATTGGTTTATTAGCTGTAATTGCATATTTTGGCTACACTTATTTTACGTCTCCGAAACCAGCTGGATCAAATATTGATGTGAGCAAGGAAGAAGCTGCCGAAGCTGCTACAGATCCGGAACAGTGGAGTTATGCTTTTGGGCGTATCATGGGACAGGAGATCGCTGCAGCGTTGCAGACATTTAAACACGGGCCAGCTGTAGACGAGGATGCGATGCTTCGTGCGGTGCGTGACACGTTAGCTGCAGCAGATCAAGAGGTAAATCCTGAGGAGATTGCACAACTACAAGCTATCGTCCAAGAGCGAGTTCGTATCGAACAGGAGGAGCTGCAGAAAAAAGGTGAGGAGAATATCACCAAAGGTGAGGAGTTTATCGCATCATACACAGAGCAGGAAGGAATTGTAGAGGGGCAGGATGGTGTAGTTTACCGCGTGATTGCTTCAGGTGAAGGTGATGCGGTTGGTGATCAAATTGCATCTGTGATCTACACAGGTAAGGATGTTGACGGTACGGTTTTTGATAGTACAGAAAAAAATGGTGGTGTGCCAGCTCAGTTTGTCCGTGAGGGCGTTATCCCTGGCCTCAGTCAAGTTCTTGCTGAGATGAAAAAAGGTGATAAATGGGAGGTAGTCATACCATCAGATCAGGCTTATGGACCAAATGGTATTCCTGGCGTTATATTGCCAAATGCAACGCTTGTGTTTGAGGTCGAGATTGTGGATATTCAGCCGCGTCCTGAGCAACAAGTACCAGTAGGGGAAGATGAAGTTGGCGCACCAGATGCAACTAACTAGCTGTGTAACATTTTTCAGTTGTTTTAAAAAAGCGCTACATAGCGCTTTTTTTTCATCCTGCCTGAGGCTTTAAAATTATAGAGAATTATCAAGATACTCATTTGCTGGATTTGTGATAGGGTGGGATGCGTAAAGCTTGGTAATAGACGCGAAGATCGCTGTGTCGTGCGCGTGATTAGTATGCATTCTTATATCAAAAAACAACCTTGAGGGTTGTTTTTTTTAGCTAGCTTATTTGTCGGAGACAACGTTTACAAACTTTCGCTTGTTAAGTCTTCCTGTAAAGCTTCGCACTTTGCGGGTTGTGAACTCTACGACACCATCGGTGATTGCATAGAGTGTATCATCTTCAGCACGTGCTACACCTACTCCTGGGTGGAATTTGGTGCCGCGTTGGCGTACGATGATGTTTCCTGCGGACGCTTTTTGAGATCCAAAGAGCTTTACACCAAGCCTTTTAGAAATCGAATCACGCCCTAAACTGGTTGACCCACCTGCTTTTTTCTGCGACATACTCGACTAAATATTAAAAAAATGAACTCAACGTATAGAGTTGAGATATCAAAATATATGTGTTATTATAGCAAATAACTGAAGACTGTCAAGCAGCAAAACGCATGAGTGTACGAGGTACAATAGCACAACTAAAAGAAAGGGTGAAATTATTTTTGGGCCCGGTTTTGTTGATATTGTCCTTTGTTTTTGTTGGTACTACTTCATATCTATATGGGGTTATATCAGGAGCTGATCTCAAGCAAGAGCCAATGGTTATAGAGCGTTACCCTCAGATGAGCGATGAAGCGCTTAGCATGATCTGCGGTGATCTGGCGGATGATAAGGGAGATGTGCATTTATCGGATGCATCTAAAGACATTAAAGATGAAGAAGATTGCCTGTTTGTGGGTAGCGTAAATGGTACCAAATACTATCCCCCAGGGTGCAGTTTAGTAGAAAGGATTAACCCGCAGAACCTTCGTTGTTTCAGTTCAGAGCAACAAGCATGGGACCAAGGATATGAGCGCACGGCGTCGTGTAAATAAATAATTTATCTCTATGCATCAGCATGAAAATACATACATTATCAGCCTGGGAGGGTCACTTATTGTCCCTGGGGAGATTGATACTGAATTTTTGTCGAATTTTCGTAGTTTGATTATTGATCAAATCGAGAAATCAAATCGTAAATTCATGCTTATTACTGGGGGTGGGCAGACAGCTAGGCGTTATGTTAATGCTGTCTCAGGTATTACAAACGCGATGACGGATGAGGATCGTGACTGGCTCGGGATTCATGCTACGCGGCTCAATGCGCAACTCGTGCGTAATTTATTTAAGGGTTACGCATATGATCGTATTAATAAAAACCCTCATGAGCTCGAAGGGTTTTACGAGTGTACGGATTCTGTGATGGTAGCCGCGGGGTGGCGGCCTGGCGCATCCACTGATTACGTGTCTACGATGCTAGCGCGTCACCTTGGCATCACGACAATTATTAACCTTTCAAATATTGACTATATCTACGATAAAGATCCGCGAAAATTTGATGATGCGCAGAAAATTGAAGATATGTCATGGGCTGAATTTCGGCAGATGTTTGGCGGGGAGTGGAAACCAGGTCTACATACGCCGATCGACCCGATGGCAGCAGAGTACGCAGAGCGTGAGGATCTTTCAGTTGTGACAATTGGTGGGGATGATCTGTCAAATTTACAGAAGTACCTTGATGGTGAGAAGTTTGAGGGAAGTATTATTAAAAATGGATAATAAGTTTTATGAGCGTAAGGAGGAGTGCTTTTAAAAATAGTTTTGTCGTAATAAGCGTGATGCTTCTGTCTGGGTGTATCGGCCCCTTTGCAGGCGGCCGCGCTAATGTAGACAGTGGGGAAAACCTCGGTGGAGTTGTCCGTAGTGATGACGCTGGAATCACGTTGGTGGAAAAAAATATCATCAATGAAGCGAGTTCACTAGCTGTTGCTGCTGTCACGCATATTGAGATCGACCCGGTTAACCCAGATGTGGTTTACGCGGGTTCGATTGCTCACGGGATGCTCAAATCGGAAGACCGAGGGGAATCGTGGGTGCCATTACCATTCATTTCACAGTTCATCGATGATATTGTTATTGATCCTGCTAACACACAGACACTTTACGTGTCTACTGTGTGGGAAAATCGCGGCCGTGTTTACCGCAGTTTTGATGCTGGTCAAACCTGGGAGGAGATTTATATTGAGCCGGTGTCTGGTACGCGTGTCACGACTATGGCACTCGATTATAATGACACGCAGCGTATCTTTATTGGAACAACAACTAATGCATCAGGTGTTTCGACGATTGCATACTCAGAAAATGGTGGGCTAACATGGAGAGATCTTGCGAAGAATAGTGTTTCTATTAAAGAGATACATATCGATCGGCTTGAGCCCAATAACATGTATGTCACAGCTAGTGATCGCAAGTTATATCGCTCGCAGGATAATGGTGTAACGTGGAATCCGCTCACCTACGAAAGAGGGGAGGAAGGTGGTGGATTTCAAGGGGAGCCTATTCTTTTATTCCTTGATCCAAAGAAGTCTGGTAGGATCTACCTAGGTACATCATACTCTCTCTATCAGACTGACACCTATGGTGATCGGTGGGAAGAATTGGATATTATTAGTAGCGCGCGAGGTATTCCGATTTCTGCGATCTCACTGAGTAGCGAATCACAGCTTGTCTTTGCATCCGAAAAAGCAATTTATGCGTCTCAGCTTGATGGGAGTTGGGTTATTACAGATATAGAAAGTCGTCGCCGCGTCTCAAAAATTGTACACGATCCTTTTAAACGTGATATCCTGTACATAGGATATAGATATATTGAACAGTAAAATTATATATGACAGCAGAAGAAATTATTACCGCAAAAACAGAGCAATTTGAAAATGTATTTGATCGTTTGTATGGAGAATTAGCTAAAATCCGCACCGGCCGCGCCAACACAGCTTTGATTGATAATCTGATGGTGGATTATTACGGAACGCTGACGCCACTCAAGCAAGCGGCGAATATAACGGTACCGGAAGCAAGGCAAATCTTGGTCCAGCCATGGGATAAGTCACTTTTGGAGGCGATTGAGTCAGTGATTCTATCCTCAGATGTAGGTGTGACACCGGCTAATGATGGGACGCTTCTGCGCATCACATTGCCACCTATGACAGAAGAGAATCGTAAAGATCTTGTAAAGGTGCTTGGTCAAAAAGTGGAGGAGGCGCGTATTGCAGTGCGCTCGATTCGCGAGGATATCTCTAAGGAGATTCAAAAAGAGGAAAAGGATGGTGCAATAAGTGAAGATGAGAAGTTTGCTGGTAAGGATCTTCTCCAAAAGACCGTTGATGCTCATAATGCACGCATCGAGGAAATTCGAAAAAAGAAAGAAGAGGAAATTTTAACAGTCTAAGGAGGAGATAAATTATGAAAACAAGCACAGGAGTTATTTTGGGTATTTTTGGTTTGATTGTTGTCGGATTTGTAACTGGCAATGTTACTGTCGAACACCTCAAAACAGGGGGGTTATTTTTGGCGGTACTCGGTGTTCTCGTTTATATTCACGAGGCGGGGCATTTCTTAACCGCACGTCGCAACGGTGTCGTGTGTCATGAGTTTGGCTTTGGGTTTCCACCACGTGCTGTTGGTATCGTTAAAGATGATGAAACTGGTGTTTATCGATGGGTTGTTGGTAATGAGTCTTATCATGGACAGAACACGCTTTTTTCTTTTAATTGGATTCCTCTTGGTGGATTTGTGCGCATAAAAGGTGAAAATGGCACAGAGGGTGACCCTGATAGTTTTGCAGTCCAAAGTATCTGGGTTCGCTTTAAGATCCTCTTTGCGGGCGTTTTCATGAACTTTATTTTGGCATGGGTTCTCATTGCTGGTGTTATGATTCTTGGGTCTCCTGTGCCACTTGATGAGGTGGGAGGTAGTGCCAGTAAAATCAATCAGGAGTGGATTGTTGATGCGCCGCGAGTGATGATCAATTCTGTGAACCCAGAGTCACCTGCGAGTGAGATGGGTCTTAGTCCCGGAGATGTTGTGACGAAAGTATGCGATGCAGAGTCTTGCTTGACCATCGCCAAAGAGGAAGATTTAAAAAACGCAACGGTAGGGTTTAAAGGACGTGATGTAGAGGTTGTAGTGCGACGCGGCGAATCTGTGGAAACACTAACGGGAACACTGCGCGCTGAGGTTTCTGAAACACAGGGGGCACTTGGTGTTAGTATGGCTGATATGGTGACGGCCCAATATCCGTGGCACATTGCGATCGTAGAGGGTCTCTTGCGCACATTGTCACTCATGGTTGCTATTCTTGTTGCCTTTGGAGGACTACTGAAAAGTTTATTTGGTGCAGGATCAGTTGGCGCAGACGTTTCTGGTCCGGTGGGTATTGCGGTTATGACACAACAGATGCGGGATTTGGGACTAGTCTTTATCATGCAGTTTACGGCTATTCTTAGCATTAATTTGGCAATCATCAATGCGCTTCCTATTCCTGCGCTCGATGGCGGTCGCATCTTATTTCTCTTGATTGAGAAAATAAAGGGCTCACCGGTAAGTCCGCGAATTGAAGGAATTATTCATACTGTTAGCTTTACATTATTACTGGTGTTTATGCTCTATATCACAGTAAACGACGTCCTTCGTTATATCTAGAATCACCACCTAACTCTCTTGTATGAGACAATCACAACTTTTCACTAAAACACAAAAATTTGCACCCAAGGATGAGCAGGCAAAAAACGCACAGCTTTTAATTCGTGCTGGATATATTCACAAGGAAATGGCAGGTGCGTATTCGCTGTTGCCACTCGGTCAGCGTAGCGTAGAAAAAATCAAACAGATTGTTCGAGAAGAGATGAATGCTTTGGGAGCAAATGAGCTTATTATGACTGGTTTGCAGCGACGTGACTTATGGGATCGCACTGGGCGCTGGGATGATGATGCGGTAGATGTCTGGTTTAAATCATCTCTTAAAAACGGTAGGGAAGTTGGTTTTGGTTGGTCACACGAAGAACCGATTGGCGACATGATGCAAAGTCATATAAACAGCTTTAGGGATTTGCCAGTATACGTATATCAGTTTCAGACCAAGTTGCGCAACGAGTTACGTGCTAAAAGCGGTATTATGCGCGGTCGTGAGTTTGTAATGAAGGACATGTATTCATTTTCAGCGAATGCAGCGCAACATGATGCATTTTATAATGCTTGTATTGATGCGTATAAGCGCGTTTTTGATCGACTTGGTATCGGTGAGGACACATTTGTTACCTTTGCCGACGGGGGTGCCTTTACAGCTTTTTCTCACGAGTTTCAGACTGTATGTGAAGCGGGTGAGGACGTGATCTATATCAATCGTGAGAGGGGCATAGCTATTAATGAAGAAGTGCTAACGGAAGAAACACTTACAGAGCTGAATGTCACACGGGATGAGTTGGAAGAGGTACGCACAGCGGAAACTGGCAATATATTTAATTTTGGCACAGAAAAAGCAGAAAGCATCGGACTCTCTTTTACAGATGAAAATGGAAAAAGTATTCCGGTTCATATGGGTTCATACGGAATCGGCATTACACGACTCCTAGGTGTACTAGTGGAAAAGTTAGCGGATGAAGAAGGGATTGTGTTACCAGAAAATGTAGCGCCCTATAAAGTGCATCTAATTGATATTGAGGCGGCAGACCAAGCAGAGGATATCTACCTTGCTCTTCTAGAAAAAGGTATGGATGTGATGTGGGATGATCGTGATCTCCGTCCAGGAGCTAAGTTTGCAGATAGTGACTTGATTGGCATCCCATGGCGTATCGTTGTGAGTAAACGTTCACTGGAAGCAGGTGGTGTGGAAATAACGAGTAGACGCACCAAAGAATCTGAGATTGTATCCAAAGATGATGCAATTTCAAAAATGTTGGCACTATAAGAATCCAGAATCAGGCTTTGACGAGGTGTTTATAAAATTGTATAATACGGTTTATTGTTATGAATAGTATCGTAGAGGACATCCGAGGTGTGTGGGACTCGCTCGTGCGACCACTCGGTAAAAAACCACAATCAGTGCACGAGGCTGGTGATCAGCTAAAGAAGATGCTGTTTCATACAGCGGCAGCTTTGACTTTTACAGCGGGACTTAGTTATATCGCTGGTTTTTTGCGTGACCGCATACTCGCGCTTAAGTTGGGTGCGACTACTGATTTGGATTTGTATTACGGTGCTTTTGTTGTGCCAGACTTGTTAGTAGCTGTTGTGGTGACGAGTACGATTGGAACTGCTTTTGTGCCGATGTTTACTGGTGCGTGGCAGAGGTCACGTGAAGCTGCAAGTGTATATACCTACAACATTTTGTTTCTACTTCTACTCATTGTGACGGGACTTATTTTGACAGTTATGTTTTTAGCGCCATATATCACAGACTTTATTGCCTCTGATTATTCGGATGATCAAAAGCAGCGCTACACTACTTTAATGCAGATCATGCTGGTATCACCACTTCTTTTTACGATCAGTAATGTTTTTGGAGGTGTGCTACTATCTACGCGCGACTTTTTCTTTTATGGTATTGCGCCAGTATTTTATAACCTCGGCATAATCGTCGGTATTTATTTCTTTTTTGACACATGGGGTGTTTACGGTCTTGCAATCGGTACAGTTTTTGGAGCATTTTTACACATGCTTAGTCGTTTATTTATCGGTGGGGGACGTGTTGACTTATTTAAGAATATTACCAAGGTTAGCTTGTGGAAGAATGCAGAGGTCAAGCAAACAGCGCGCCTTGTGCTCCCTAAGATCTTTCATATTCTCGCGTGGCAAATTCTTCTCTTGTGGTTTGTGCGGTTGGCTCTTGATATGCAAGAGGGTGGGATGACAATTTATAACTACGCCCGTAATTTTCAGAGCGTTCCCGTTTCCTTGATTGGTATTGCAATTGCTCTTAGTGCATTTACGACACTGTCGTATCAGGCTAATACTAATGATTTTAAAAAATTTCGCAAAACTTATCGAGAAGCTGCAATTCGCATATTACTATTAACAGGAATAGCAGCGCTTGCGCTTGCAGCAGTCGCAGAGCCAGTGATTCAACTTGCATTTGGAGGTGGTAAGTTTGATGATGCGGCTATAGCACAGACAGCGTTAATGCTTCAAGTCTATGCCTTGAGTATTCCTTTTGAGAGTTTGACGCATCTCTTAGCGCGAGCACATTACGCCCTCAAGAAGACATTTATCCCGTCAATCATTAGCGTTGGTGTTATCGCAGCGATTATAGTCTCATCATATGTTCTCGCACCTTATCTAGGTCTCACGGTAATTCCAATTACTTTCTTTGCTGGATTGGTTATTCAGAATGTGCTTTTGACTGTTTCTTACAAGTTAATCTCGAGGCGCATAGACCGAGGTGGTAATCGATGATAGGATAGAAATTACTTTATAGTTAAAAATACAGACATGAGCTTTTTTTCTCGCTTTTTCAGTACTCAAGAAAAAGATCTTAAAAAATTCCAAAAAGAAGTTGACGCCATTAATGCTCTTGGTGATGAGATGAAAGCATTGACGGATGAGGAAGTGCTACAAAAAACGACAGATTTTAAAGATCGTCTCGCCGATGGTGCTCCAGAAGATGAAATCTTGGCAGAGGCTTTTGCGCTCGTGCGTGAGGTGGCGGATCGTGTAATCGGTGAGCGACACTACGATACTCAGCTTTTAGGTGGAATCGTATTGCACCGTGGAAAAGTCGCAGAGATGAAAACAGGTGAGGGTAAGACGCTCACATCTACACTGCCCGTGTATCTTAACGCACTCTCAGGTAAAGGTGTACATGTCGTCACAGTCAATGATTATCTTGCACGGCGTGATTGCAACTGGATGGGTTCAGTCTTTCACCGATTAGGGCTTTCTACTGCTTGTATAACGAGTGAGGGTGGTTTTCTTTATGAGCCTAAGGTTGTCGATGGGGATAGTGTGAGTATTGAAGAAGAGAATCTTCATAAAATTACCAAAAAGGAAGCGTACGAAGCTGACATTACGTACGGAACCAATAATGAGTTTGGTTTTGATTATTTGCGAGATAATATGGCCAAAACGCTGGATGGTGTTGTGCAGCGTTCCCCGCATTATGTCGTCGTGGATGAGGTTGATTCTGTGTTGATTGATGAGGCTCGGACCCCCTTGATCATCTCAGCACCAGATCATGAGTCTACCCAGCTTTACCCGCAGTTTGCGTCAATTATACCGCAGCTAATTAATGATGAGGACTATACAGTTGATGAAAAAGAACGTTCAGCTGTGATGACAGATGTTGGTATTCAAAAAGTGGAGGAAATTCTTGGCATTGGTAATATCTATGAGGATGGAAAGTGGCACTACGTACACCATCTTGAACAGTCACTGAAAGCTCATATCATTTTTGAAAAGGACAAGGATTACATGCTTCGCGGTGAAGATGTGATTATTGTCGATGAGTTTACCGGACGTGCGATGGAAGGGCGGCGATACAGTGATGGTTTGCATCAAGCGATTGAGGCTAAGGAGGGCGTACCTGTGCGACAGGAGTCGCGAACGCTTGCGACGATCACTTTTCAGAACTATTTCCGCATGTATAAAAAGATTGCGGGTATGACAGGTACTGCGATGACAAGCGCAGAGGAATTACTGAAGGTGTATGAGTTGGACGTCGTTGAAATTCCCACCTTTAAGGATGTAGCGCGTGAGGATCTCGCTGATGTGATCTACAAGACGGAGCGAGGTAAAAATAAAGCAATTATCGAAAAAATTAAGGAACTTCATGAAAAAGGTCAGCCAGTTTTGGTGGGTACAGTTGCAATTGAAAAGTCAGAAGCGCTTTCACGCGCTCTGGAAAAAGCACGGATTTCACATAGCGTCCTAAATGCAAAACAACACGAACGAGAGGCTGAAATCATCTCCAATGCTGGACTGGAAGGTGCCGTCACGATCGCTACAAACATGGCAGGTCGAGGTACTGATATCAAAATCACCGATGCAGTCAAGGAAAAGGGTGGTCTCTATATCATCGGCACAGAGCGTCATGAGGCGCGCCGCATAGATAATCAGCTGCGTGGTCGTAGCGGACGTCAGGGTGACCCAGGGACAACACAGTTTTATATTTCACTGGAGGATGAATTGATGCGACGATTCGGCGGGGATCGCCTCAAGAATGTCATGGAAAAATTAGGACTTCCAGAGGATCAGCCAATTCAGAATAATATCATTTCCAAACAGATCGAAGGAGCGCAAAAGCGTATCGAAGGATTTAATTTTGATATCCGTAAGCACGTTCTTGACTATGATAATGTGATCAACAAACAGCGTGAGGTGATTTATACGCGTCGTCGTTCATTTTTGGGAGATGATTCTATCAAACCTGCGATTTACGACATGATGCGTGAAGAGGTTCAAAACACAGTGAGTGCCCATGCCATTGAGGGACAGTTTGAATGGAATGTTGATGCGATCTGCAGTGACTTGGAACCACTTTTTGTCGCAACAGATAAGCAGAAAGAAAAAATTAATAGCATCATCACTGATCCTTCACATGATGAGCGTGAGTCAATCGGTTTAATTATTGAGTACCTCTTTGGACTTACCAAGGAGATCTATGGCCAAAAAGAAAGTGAGGTTGGAAATGATATGTTGCGTGTACTCGAAAAGCGCGTAGCTCTCGATAAACTTGATGAGCAGTGGATGAATCACATCGACGCAATTGATGGGCTCCGTCAAGGTATCGGTCTTAGGGGATATGGCCAAAGAGACCCGCTTATTGAGTTTAAAAAAGAATCGTTTGAGCTTTTCTCACACCTTGTTGCTTATATTCGCATGGGAACGCTTAAGTCACTTTTTCATATTCAGGCGGCAACGACAGATCAAAATCCACGTCGTGATGGAGTAATTGAAGACCTCTCTTTCTCAGGTGCAACACTCGACGGAGATCAGTTTGCCGGTGGAGGTCTCGCAGATAAGAAACTAAAGCCTGACTTACCTCAAATCCAAAAGCCAGCACAGGCAGAGAAAAAACTTGGTCGCAACGATATGTGTGATTGTGGTTGTGGAAAGAAAGTTAAAAAATGCCCACACCGAAACTCATAGAATAACAAGAGCTCTACCCTAGTGGTAGGGCTTTTGTTGCTCACAGTAATCTGTCGTTATAAAAATCAAAAAAATCCATGTCTATCAGAAAAAAAATTCTTAGCATTACAGCACCTTATTGTTTAGCATTGGAAAAATCAGTTGGTGCAGTTGTGTATCGCTATAATGAAGGTAGGCGTGAGTATTTTGTACTCCGCTACCCTCACGGCCACTGGGAATTTCCACGGGGACATGTAGAGGAGGGTGAGACTGAAGAAGAGACTATGTATCGAGAGGTTTGGGAGGAGACGAGTTTTACCAAAGACATGCTCGACGTGCAGGAAGGTTTTCGTGAGTCATTTGCATTTTCATATAGAGCACGTGGAGATGAGTACAAGGAAAGGGCAAAGCAGAGGCGGTGTATATTTATACGCAAAAAGGTGGTTTTTTTTGTGGCGGAACTCGTGACGCCTAATGTGCCTGTCGAAGAGTGTGGAAAGCCGCAATTATCCGAAGAGCATGTGGACTATGATTGGTTGACTTTTGAGAGTGTACAAAAGCGACTAACACATCAAAATGCAAGAACTCTTATCGGTAAGGTGGAAAAATTTCTTCATGAAAGGGAATAGGATTTTGTTGATAGGTTTTCAAAAAATATTCTAAAATCATCTTCTACAATAGGAGTTAGAAATGGCTAAGAGATATGCTGTGATGTGTACTGAGTTTGATGACGTGTCCTTTGTTTATATGTGCGGAGAAAGTCAGCTTTCTATTGATTTGTCAGAGAGGCTCGCCATTGGACAGCGTAATGAATTTTCTTTTTCGCGGGAAAAAGTTTTGACCTTGGAAGAGTTAGATGTGGAGTTGCACTATTATAATCCTACTGAGGCATCTGAGATCGAAAAAGTTAATGAGTTTTTAGGCAAGTGTCGGAGTTGGACAGGGTTTCAAATGAAGAAAGATATAAATGATCCGACAGTTGCTAAGGAGGTATTTAGTGTCTATCTTTCTCATAGCAATGATGACAGGCTCCGTATAAGTTTGTATGAGCGAGGATAAATTAAAGTGCTAAAATCAACTTGTATGCCCTCCACTAAAATTAGTGGAGGGTGTTTATTTTGTGTCTTATAATCAACTGCGATAGAAGAAAGTATGTATAGTGGAACTTTTTATCAATTCCTGTATACTGTAGATATTTACTAAGTTTATTCTGAAAACGCGAAATATATGAAAAAACCTCATTCCTTTTTCCGTATAGCTGCTGCATTTATCTTTTTTTGTGTGGTTGCTGTTTCCGCTTTTGGGCGAGTGCCATTTATACCTAATCAGCCAACCTGGGTGCAAAACCTCGATCTCAATCTAGGTCTTGATCTAAGTGGTGGGCTTCATCTAGAATACTCACTTGATCTTTCTCGTGTGGAGGAGTCCCAGATCCAGGATGCTGTAAATGCGGTACAGGCAGTGGTGGAGAGGCGAATTAATGCTTTTGGTGTTGGTGAACCTCTGATACAGATTGCGCAGCGCGGTCTCGAGAAATACCTCATAGTAGAAATTCCTGGTATTAGCGATATCGAGGAAGCTAAAAATGTGATTACGCGGACACCATTTCTTGAGTTCCGTGAGGAGCGTAGTGAGCAGGAGATAGAAGAATTTTTTGCACCACTTAACGTGGTCACTCAAGAAACAGCAGCTGCAACACTTGAGCGTATCATTGCAGGTGGAGAAATTTTTGAGTCTGTGCAAGCTGAGATTAATCCTGAGACAGTGCCACCAGAGGAGTCAGAAGAGGAGCGAGAGCTTAACTATGTCAAGAGAGGTGCGCTTGTCGGTGCGCCTGAGATTGAGAGAGTTCTTTTTGATGAGGGTCTCAGCGAGGGAGAAATATTTGGTGAGATTGTAGAGTCTGATCTGGGCTATCACGTGGTACAACGTGGATCAGAGCGTCTTGACGAGGGGGGAGAGCTAGAGATTGCTATAGAGCTGATTACGCTCGTCAAGCGCTCTGTACGCACTGATGGTGCTGGAGCACTTTATAAAAAGACTGAGCTTACAGGGGAGTTTCTCAAGGGGGCACAGGTTACATATCCACACGTCGGTGGTGTCAGTCGCCCAGAGGTAACAGTTTCGTTTAACAGTGAAGGCGCGCGTCTCTTTGAAGAGCTTACTGAGCGCAATGTCGGCAAGACAATCGCGATTGCAGTCGATGATCAGGTTGTATCAGCACCTGTTGTGCAGGAGGTGCTGTATGGTGGGACGGCTCAGATTACGGGTAATTTTACGATTGACGAAGCTAAAAACCTGGCTGGTAGACTCAATGAGGGCGCATTACCAGTACCGATTACTCTGGAGTCGCAGCAAAGCATTGAAGCATCTCTTGGTGAGGAAGCACTGCGTGTAAGTGTTGTTGCGGGTGCGTTTGGATTACTTTTTGTGATGATCTATATGGTCTTTTACTATCGATTCTTTGGTGTTGTAGCAGCTCTCGCAATTGCTATTTATGCGACGATGCTGATCGCTATTATAAAGCTTTCGAGTCTCTTGCCGTCAAATTTTACGATTACGCTTACGCTTTCGGGAATTGCGGGTATGATTCTCTCAATCGGTATGGCGGTAGATGCGAACATCCTCATCTTTGAACGCATCAAGGAGGAGCTCAAGCGAGGTCGTCGACTCAAGCATGCGGTACATGAGGGATTTGAGCGAGCGTGGTCTGCAATTCGGGATGGTAACTTCTCAACGATCATCACATCCTTGATCTTAATTATTATCGGCACAGGATTCGTGAAAGGCTTTGCAGTTATTTTGATGATCGGTGTATTGCTTTCCATGTTTACGGCAGTCGTACTCGTGCGCTTCGCAATAGATGCTATGTGTGGTGCGTGGTTAGAAAAAAATCTGTGGCTTCTGGGTAACGTAAAATCTAAAGAAGAGAGTAAGAGATAACATATGAAAAAGATTATTCAAAAAAGACGGTATACCTATATTCTCTCTCTTACGCTGATGATTGTGAGTGTTGGCCTACTCTTGAGTTATGGGCTAAAGCTCGGAATTGACTTTACGGGAGGTACATTGATTGAGGTGCGTACGTCAGAAGAAGGTATCTTGAGTCGTGATGCAGTTTGTGAGAGCTTGCCTGAGGATTTGTGTAGTGCGAGTTTTATCGTACAACCCTCAGAGGACAACCGGACAATCATCCGTTATCAAGAGTCGGATGATACTCAGAATGCACTCGTGCTAACCGCGATTGAAAATGTCGATCCTGATTACGAACTTCTCCGCACGGACTTTATTGGCGCTACTGTCTCAGAGCAGCTTAAGGGTAACACAGTTACAGCGATCCTTTTGGCTATTAGTGCAATTTTGATTTATATCGCAATCGCATTTCGCAAAATATCGTTTCCGGTTTCGTCGTGGTCGTATGGATTTGGTGCAATCATCGCGCTAGTGCATGATATCTTAATCGTTTTAGGTGTGTTTGCATACCTTGGTTACGCGTACGGTGTAGAGATTGGCATACCATTCGTAGCGGCCTTATTGACGATTCTGGGTTACTCTATCAACGATACTATCGTGGTATATGATCGTATCCGTGAAAATCTCCTCCGTACGAAGAAAATGGAAGACTTTGAAGGTATTGTTAACCAGTCACTCCTTGAGACGATTGCGCGTTCTATGAATACGTCGTTGACGGTAATCGTTGTGCTTATCGCGATCATTATCTGGGGAAGTGCGTCACTGACGTGGTTTGCTGTGGCGCTACTGATCGGCGTAATTGCTGGTACATACTCATCAATCTTTGTAGCGACTGCTGCGATTGTCAGTATTTACATGTACAAGAAAAAGAATGGTTTAGTTGTCTAAGTTAGAAAATTTATGTTTAAAAAGTTACTAGGTAAAGATAAGAAAACAGAAGAAAAAAAGGCGGAGAATACGCAGAAACTCATGAAAGATGCAGAGCAGATGATGGGCGGTGGTATTCCTGACATTTCAGATGAGATGATCGATCAGATAATTGAGGGGAAGCTACCTGGGATGCCTAAAATGAATGCGATGCAAAAAATGGCACTGAAGGGCGTGAAAAAAATGTCGCCAGAAAAACGAAAAGAAATGTTTGCACAGGCCTTTGGTAAGATGCAAGAGCAAGGTGGTGAAACAAAAGAAGAAATGCTTAAGCAGGTGGAAGAGATGCGAGCTGCTGGACAGCTTAATTCTAAACAGTACAAGATCGCCAAAAAGAGATTGGGTCTCTAGTGGGAGAAAAATATGGATCTGAGTCGACTGGATGGTATTGGATTGACGGATTTGCAGCGGTACGTAGAAGATTTTTCCCGTGAACGTGGATTTGAAGATGTGGAT